>CAVFRZ010000117.1:0-7432 GCA_963624875.1 Anaerovibrio sp. | reverse complement strand
GAATCAGTCCGTGATAGAACGCTTCGCCGGCTGCATCATGGAAGCTGATTGCCTGGAGCAGGAAATTGATGATTTCCACATAAAAGCTGCCGCTGTGCCCTTGCTGAATGGGGGGTGTCGTATTCATCAATGATGATGACCGTCTCCCGTCCCCAGTGCTTGTGCAGCAGCAGTGACAACAGCTGCAGTCCCATCTGGTAATCCATCTCATCAGCAGTGTCGCCGGCAATCCTGCGATACTGCTGTTTTTCGTAGGTATTCAGCTTCTCGCTAGTCTCAAGCTCCGAATGGCGCATGAACTCCAACGAGATCAGCTTGCGGATTTTCTGAAAGGTATCCGCCCAGCTCAGGCATTTCACATCCTTAAACGTAAGGAAAATAACCGGATACTGACCCTGGTGCTGCGTATAGCTTGCTCCGCGTTCCGAATAAAGTAGGATTACATTGTTCCGAATAAAGCTGCGTGTCCTGCCTCGTCACTCCTGTGCCAATATGGCAGTGGCATTTTGACACAGCTCATCCAGCGTGATCTCATTCAGGATATAGCTTGCAAATTGGTCTCCGATGGCCTCAATTCCTTCCATGGGAACGGCAGTGAAGGTTCGAAGCGTCAGTGAGCATTCTTCTGCATACTGCTGCATGATTTCAATATCCGGAACATCCAGATCCTGCTGCAGAATGTCCAGCCTGGCCGGCAGGCGGTGCATCGCATTGCTGTAATTCACGGTTCCCTCATCGCTCGCCGCATAGGACAGAAACCGGTACGCCAGCTCCTTATTCCCGGAAGCGTTATTAACCGCATAGCTCCACGCCGCAACATTGGTCCGGTTAGATCCAAAATCCGGCAGCATCTGCACATGAACCTTTTGAGCACTGTACGCATCCAGCTTCGATGCCTGGTAGATGGAACCGCTGTACAGAAAGGCGCTGCTGATTTTCCCGTCCATGATCTTCTGGATCGTCTGATCATACCGGTCGATCAGCTGCTCCTTCGAAGCGTATTGCTGCTCCACCATATCGTGCAGATAAACCAGCGCCCGCCTCGTATTCTCATCGTTCCAATCCCGGCAGTTTCCGCCGAAGAGGTTGATGAATTCAAAGATGTCGTTATAGGAATACGTTTTTTCCCAGGCTCCGCCGTAGCCATATGTTCCATCCGTGGATGCATTCTCCAAAAATACGTTAAAATCCTCCAGTGTGCGGATTTCCGTTAACCCCGCGCACTCCAGATCCTCCTGATTCACCCACAGCATGTAAATGTCCATGTAAAAGGGAACCGCATAGAGAGAGTCCTCATACATACAGATCTCCCTCAGATACTCCTGCGGGTACGAGGAAAGGACTTTCTCCTCCATCAGATCCTCCGGCAGCGGTGCCAGATACCCTTTTCTCTTAAACTCACACAGCATCTCATCATTCAGTGTGTATACATCCACGCTGTCATCCCCCGTAGATAGCTGCGTGGAAAAGAGTGCCATACGATTGTTGGCATCGTGATCCGGCACCTGCAGCTCGATCGTAATGCCCAGCTCTTCTTCTGCCTCGTGGATGTAATTCTGATAGGAAGCCTCCTCCGCGTCCAGACTCATGACCGTCAGCACCGGCTCGGCTTCCTCCACGGCATCATGGGCTGCCACATCTCCCGCATCCGTCTTCCCGCCCTGTGCGCATCCATACAGGGTTACAATTGCAAGGAGCATGGCCGTCCATATGAACACTCTCCTGAATACTCTCCGGCTTCTTGATCTCATCTCAGCCAGCGTTCCTCTGCAGAGGGCAGCACCGGGAAGGCCGCATGCGGATGCGTCTGATACCAATAGGCCACGCTGGCAACATCATCCTGCCGCTCAAACAACCCCCGATAGCCCACTCCGATCTGTTGAATGGTCACACGCAGATCCTCCTCGAAGTAGATCGGATCCTGGATGTGCCAGCGGTAAAACCCTCTCTGCGGCATCGTGTCATCGTTGTGATAGAAATTGTGAATGGCATCATCGTGATGCGAATAATACGGATATCCAAGGTACGGCGTGCAATAGTTCTGCTCCACCGTCTTGCCGTTCTCCTGCTTTGCAAAGCTCCAGGACCCGCCAAAATAATCCTCGGTTCCCGTGCTGCATATCGTAGGATATTCTTCATCCCCATCCATATAGAACTTCATTTCTCCTTCGCCGTACCAGTAGCGCTCCAGAGCAGTCAGAGCCAGATAGGTTCCAACGTAGTGTCCTCTGCCCTTCACACCGTCCAGAATGGTGTAATCTTTCCCTTTTTCTGTCAGGCGCTCCCTTCTCCACTGGGCGTGGAAATACGAAAGGTCCTCCGGCAGTTCATCCGTCAGACAATAGTTGATCTGATAGAAAACGGACGGAATGGGGTTAGCATGCTGATTCTCCAATGTAATTCTCGCATGCGTGCGGAAGGGCATCTTGAAATATGAATTGAGCCCTCTCGAGGGCACTGCCACGATCGGAACTGAATTTACGATGCACTCTCTTCCGAAGCCGCAGCAGAAGAAATCTCCCAGCGGAACCTCCACGGAAGGCTCTGCTTCATCATCCCAATAGCAGCGCAGCACCAGATCCCGCAGAACAAAGCAATCCGCCTCGGTGGTCCGGTCCGGTACCGTGAACCACATATGCTGGATCATGCCGCTGCCATGAATGTCCGCCAGTACGACCGTTTCTCCCGCCGGAACATTCCGCAGCGCAGGGCTTCCCTTTCTGGAAGGCCCCAGATTGCTCGCGGACATAGCAGCCCTTCCCTTTTCTCCCGTCGGATTTTCCGCATTGATGGCCCGACTCTGAATGTGGTGATTCTGAATCAAATCTGTTAACGATCCTGCAATGTTCATGTTCTCTCCTTTCCGCGGTGCCCCCTTATTCCTTCACGCCGCCCGCCATGATGCCGTCCATAATCTGTTTCTCAAATACCGCAACAAAGATAATAATCGGAGCCAGGATGATCCAGCCCATTGCACTGGTCAGATCCCACGGTACTCCATACATATTATCACGAAGAGGCAGTTCAACAATCGATACCGAAAGTGTCTGTATGCTGTTGGAATAATACAAAGGCGTGAAGAAGTTGTTCAGGCAATTGATGAAGTTGATGATGCACACGGTAGCAACGGCCGGTTTCATCAGCGGAAAAATCACATAGAACAGACGCTGTATGAAATTCGCCCCATCGATGGCTGCCGCCGAGGGAGTATACTATTTCCCCGCGGAGCAGCTTGAGAATTACAGCTTTTCCTCTTCGCTTTCCTCACACCGCGGTACCTCCTCCATCTGGTTCTTGCAGGAGGAGCTGACTCTCCCCGCCATTTTGTTCGGCGATGCGCCTTACCGAAATCTCATCGGATGTGCCCGCATCAATCAGGAGCAGGAACAAGGCGCATTCTCTCCGTCCTTTGTCATACTGCTGAAGCCGGAGGAGCTCAGCAATATGATTTGTTCCTCCTATGACAGCACAGACATCACCGGCTTCCTGATAAATTCGGAGGGGAGGATCCTTGCCCACTCCGACACTCATCAGATAGGAACGTCCCTTTCAGCAGACGAAATCTCCGTGCTGATCGCGCACGCGCAGGAGGGCACCTGGCTCTCCGACGACGTCTACTACCACGTGCAATCCCTCAGCAACGGCTGGTACCAGGTTGCAGCAATTCCCCTGCAGTACGTCTTCTCCGCCCTGCGCGGTACTGTGCTGTCTTTGTTCGCCGTTTTCCTCCTGGCACTTGGGTGCGTTCTGCTGGTCACACAGCTTCTCTCGAAAACCCTCACCAAACGTCTGAATCATCTGACGGATGCCATGAACAGCTATGTCCCGGGCTCTCCGGTCCCGGATGATACGAAGAGCAGGCTGATCCAGACACAATCCCCGTCCCGATATGACGAATTCGATCGATTGGGACATGCCTTCCTGGCTATGGGCGAGTCTATCAACAGCAGTACACAGGCTCTCATTGAAATGTCACTTTCTAAAGAAAAGCTGCGTTATCAATTGCTGCAGTCCCAGATCAATCCGCATTTTCTCTATAACATTCTCGGCAACATCCGCACCTGCAACAGCCTTGGGCGGACAGAGGATGCCAATCAGATGATTGATGATCTGACGCAGTTCTACCGCATGACGCTGCACAAATCCCAGGAGATGATCCCCATAAAGGATGAGATACAGATTTCCAGGCTCTACCTTCAGCTTGAACAGATCTGCCACAGCAATTCTCTTCGCTGGGAATTCAACCTCGAGGACGGTATTGAGAATTTTTACATCTGCAAATTTACGCTGCAGCCTTTTCTGGAAAACTCCATTCATTACGGCTACAGTGCCGCGATCAACAGTATTTGCATTACCGTAACCGTCGAATACGATGAGGATATGGTGCAGATTTCCATCCGTGACAACGGTGCCGGCATTTCCGGCGAAAAGCTTGCTGAGCTGCACTCGATGCTGGAGCAGCATACGGTGAATACGGAAAAGCATTTTGGCATCGGCAGCGTTGCAAGCCGGATCTCCAGCCCCTCCTACGGAAACGGCAGCATCTGGATTGATCCGGTCCCTGAGGGCGGTACGCTGGTAGTGATCCGCTTTGCGCAGATTGACAGCTTTGAAGAAACGTAAAAAGAGGTATCGGACATGATGAGAAAAATCATACTGGTCGATGACAACCCGGTTTCCGTCGAGGGAATCCTGGAAAACATTCAATGGGAAACGTTACAGGCTGCAGTCGAGAGCGCCTACGACGGCTATACCGCCATCGAGAAAATAAAAAACATGAAACCGGACATTATCATCTCCGACATCGATATGCCGGGAATTGACGGCATTGCCATGTGCCAGAAGGCTCTCGAAATTGTTCCCGATGTCAAAATTATACTGATCAGCGCCTATGACAAATTTGAATACGCCAAGCGTGCCATTCAGATCGGTGTATTCGATTATATTGAAAAGCCCATCAACTACGCATACCTGACCGAGAAAATCCGCAATGCCATCGCCCTTCTGGAGGAGGAAGCCGCCAACCGGGAGCTGATCGAGAAAAGCCGCCCCCTCATGACGCAGAAATTCTTTGAGGATTTGCTGGCCTATTCCGGTTCCAGTGCTGAGGAAACGCTCCTGGAATACACAAACTATCTGCAGATTCCAACGAACTATCATTACTATAACGTTCTGAAGGTCGAAATCACCAACTGTACAGACATCGAAACGCACTACGGTATTGTCCGGTACCAAATGGATGTCCTTCGAATGATGGAATACGTCCGTCAGTACGGCAGTATGTTCGACTGGACCTATTCCTTCTATCGCTACAGCGAGATTATTTGCTGCATCGGTCAGAACACGCATGCAACGGAGCATTTTCTCACAGTAATCCGCAAATTTGCAGACAGCATTTTCTCCGCCTCCGGGCAGCTCCTCATCGATGTCAACATCGGCATCGGCGTCAGCAATGCGTATCTCTCTGCCCTCTACAAGAAAATTACCGGTGTCAACATCGGGGATACCATCTCCGAGAAGAGGATTTCGCACGCCTGCCAGCTCCTTAGGGACACCGATCTTCCCTTGAAGGACATCTGCCTGCAGTGCGGCTTCAGCAACCAGTATTATTTCAGCAGCTGCTTCAAGAAAAAAATGGGCTGCTCGCCATCGCAGTATCGGACCGAAACGGTGCCCCGCGTGCAATGATGGTTCCCATTCCCGTTTTTTATGCGCCTTCTTGTATCCCAAATCCATGCATGCTATCATACATATATAGAAGGTGCTACCGATAGACGGCTAGCCCCTTATACAAAAATCAAAACGACTGTCGTTCTAATCTTGCTAGGATACTAACGGCGGTCGTTTTTGTGTGCATCTCTATGCTCTTTGTCTTCCATCTCCCGAGTCAATCTTTCCATCTTCTCGGCAAACCTTCCGACTCCAATTCCGGCAACAAACACAGCAAGAATAAATCCCGCCAATGAAATGTAATCCGTCATCATATCAGCATCACCCTCCCTTCATTCACAGCATTTGCTGCTTGTTTACAGGAGGGCTTTCACATCCCTCCTTTTCAGAAGGGCCAGCCGCCTACCGCGTTATGGTAGCACCTCGTCTCTTACGAGACCTCTTTAAATTATCAAGTTTTCACTGTTGCAGCAAGGGTATCAGCCATCAGAAATCACTTTTTCAGAATCTTCACATCATACGCCGCAAACAGAAGCCTCTCTCCTGCCGCGTAGGTCTGTCCCGTGATCACATCCGTAACCGGGATCTGCGGCACCAGCTGCACCTCTTCCTCCCGGTGGTTCAGGCAGAACCAGAACTCGCCTTTTTCGCCGCAGCGCTTTGTGATCTCCATCTCCCCGGGAACCTCCTCCGAGAGCTCCGCCGCGCAGGATACAATTCCGGCTTCCTTACAGATCATCTGCATAAAGTCATGGTAGAACGCTTCATCAGACCTGGTTCCTACATAGTAAACCTGTCCATTTCCGCATTCATTGCACGTCAGAACCGGCGTCCCCGCATAGAAGTCACTCTGATATTCCGCAAGGCTCTTGGCCCCTTCGCAGTGGGAAATCGCAAAGGCAAACCGTGCCGGATACTCTTTTCCGTTCCAGACAAAGCGGTTCTCTCTGTCCTTTAGCGCATCAAACTCTTCTGTCCAGATTCCCGTAAGGCTCCGGAGCTCTCCCGGGTATCCGCCGCAGACAACGCGGTCATTCTCGTCTGTAATGCCGCAGTACAGGGACAATACCAGCGTTCCACCCCTCTCAACAAACCTCTCCAGAGAGTCCTTCACGCCCGGCTTTACCATATATAGCTCCGGCGCGATCACCAGCTGATAGCGTGACAGATCCTCCTCCATGCCAACGACATCCACATCGATATTGGCGTCAAAGAGCGGCCGGTAATACTGCATCACCTCTTCCGGATACTCAATATCAAGGGAGAGTCCCGACGATCCCTCGATTGCCCACCGGTTATCCCAGTCATACAAAATAGCAGCCTTCGGCTGCGCCATGCTGCCCAGCGTTTCACCGCTGATTTTCTGCAGCTCCGCTCCCAGCTGCGCGCACTCCCGGAACACGCGGTTCTGGGTATTACCCACATGCTGGATGGTGGCGCCGTGGAATTTCTCACACGAGGCCGGACTCTGCCGCATCTGGAAGAACATAATCGTATCGGCGCCGTGGGCCGCCGCCTGGTAGCTGACCATCCGCATCTCGCCCGGGCGCTTTAGGGTTGCGCTCGGCAGCCAGTTCGACACACTGGGGGTCTGCTCCATCAGGCAGAACGGAAGATCCCGCTTCAGGCCCCGCATCAGATCGTGCTTAAACGCGATATCTGCCGCCTTCTCATCGGCCGAGGGATAATTGTCCCAGGAGACAAAATCCAGATACTTCGCCCATTTCCGGTAATCCAGTCCGGGATACAGCCCCATGAGATT
>CAVFRZ010000116.1:0-7457 GCA_963624875.1 Anaerovibrio sp. | reverse complement strand
CTGTAGTACTGGACAGCTTACGGATAGGGCTCACAAAGGCAGCGACATACAGACTGAAGGTGATCAGGTCAATGACATTGAGCTGTCCCTGCATGATCAGCGCACCGCCGACGGAAATCACCGCCACAGACAGCATGCAGAGAAAGAATTCCATGGCTGCATTGAACTCTGCCATTGCCCGGTGAAAGCCGAACTTCGCACAGCGGTAGCTGGCATTGGCCTCCTGAAAGCGGCGGAGCTCCTCTGTCTCATTGGCAAAGGCCTTGGCCGTCCGCATGCCGGAAAGCTCCGATTCAAAATCTGCATTGATAGAGGAAATCGTGCTCTTTACCTGTCGGGACGCATCCCGCATGTGCCGTCTGCAGCGAAAAATAACGGCAAAAAAGATCGGAATCATCACCGTAAGCACCAGTGCCAGCTTCCACTGGATGGTGTACATAATGATCAGCGCACCGACAATGGTCACGCTCGAAATAAAGATATCCTCCGGTCCGTGATGCGACATTTCCGTCACATCAAACAGGTCTGTCGTCAATCGGCTCATCAGCTGTCCCACGCGGTTGTGGTCAAAAAAGCTGTAGCTGAGCTTCTGAATGTGCGCAAAAAGATCTCCACGGATATCCGCTTCCACTCTTGCGCCGAAATTGTGCCCCCAGTAGCAGATGACATAGTAAAAAGCAGACCGAAGAATATACGCCGCAGTCACCACCAGCATCACCGTCCAGAAGGTCTTCCATGCATTCTCCGGAAGAAGCGTATACATCACCCACCGGGAAACCGCAGGAAAGGCCAGGTCAATGGCAGCAATGGCCAGTGCACTCACCATGTCCAGATAAAAGAGGCCCATGTGCGGCTTAAAATAAGACAGCAGCATGCGAAGCTCTGCCAGCGTTCCTGTCTGCGTGCCATCGTTCTTCCGATTCATCCCCTCATCTCCTTTTACATTACTGTTTCACACGGTATCTGATCATACGTCAGGAAAATGACTGAGTCAACTGTCGCTTCCAAGGCAGCACTGCGGACGAGAGAACGCAAAAATCCCCGTCCGGTAACACCCGGACAGGGATTCCTAATGCAATATGAGCATCAACTCAGATACCAATTACTTGCCAAGCTGAGCATCGTTGTTGCCGGAGTCAGAGGTGAAGAGCTCAAGCATGTTGATCGGATCATCGTAGTCAGCAAGCCAGCCCTCACGAGCAACGTCGAAGTTGCCCTGCTTACGGTCGTTCAGGAAGGTCTGCCAGTCTTCTACTGTGATCTCCATGGTAACGCCGATTACAGCCAGATCCTGCTGGATGGCCTGAGCGATGCCCTCATGGCCGGTTCCCTCGTTGGTGAGGTAGTTGATGTGGATCGGAGTCTCATCGGAAAGCGTGTTGTCATCGTTGAACTTGAAGCCAGCTTCCTTCAGAAGAGCAATGGCACCGTCAACATCAACCTCTGCGCTGTAGTAGCCGAGCTCATCCGCATAAGGGAATGTGTAAGCGTCATCGTTAGCCTTGAATACTCCGCCGTGGCCGTCGCTCATACCGGTAGGGATGAAGGATGTAGCAGCCTCCTGCTCCGTCTGACCGATGGTGTCGATGATGTACTGACGATCGATGAGCTTTGCAAGTGCGCGGCGCTCCAGAGCAGCATCGGAAGCAGTCATGCCCTCAAACATGCTGGAGTTTACGTTGAAGCATACATAGTAGGTTCCCATGTTCGGAATGACATGGAAATCATCGTTGTTCTTGAGGTTCTGGATCTCGTTGGTAGGAACAGTATCCGCATAGTCGATGTCGCCTGCCTGATATGCTGCAAGAATAGCAGTATCATCTGCAGAAAGCATGAAATCAAGCTCGTCTACCGATACATTCTCTGCATCATAGTAGTAAGGGTTCTTGACATAAACCATGGACTCGTTGTGCTTCCACTCCTTCAGAACGTAAGCACCGTTGGTAACAAAGCCAGCCTCAGAAGCCCAGGAGCCCGGGTTGGTCTCCCAATCGGAAGCGCTCTCAACAGCAGCCTGCTGTACCGGCATGAATACCGGGAATGCCAGAAGGCTCATGATGTAAGGGCACTGTGCCTCAAGGGTAAACACTACTGTGTAATCATCCGGTGCCTCAATAGCCAGTTCCGGAGCAGATCCGTCGCCATAGCCCTTGATGACAGAGAACAGATAGGAGTAGTCAGAAGCGGTGTTCGGATCTACTGCTCTGTTCCAGGAATAGATGATATCATTTGCATTCAGATCGGAGCCGTCGGACCACTTCAGATCCTTCTTCATATGGATGGTATAGGTAAGACCGTCCTCAGAGATCTCCGGATCACCGTCTGCAAGAGCGGGAACCATGGTGGAGCCATCCTGATCATAGGTGTAAAGACCTACAAAGGAGTTTGCAGCCA
Organism: Anaerovibrio sp.; assembly: GCA_963624875.1. GTDB lineage: Bacteria > Bacillota > Clostridia > Lachnospirales > Lachnospiraceae > CAG-791. The sequence goes on along the minus strand of CAVFRZ010000116.1, from coordinate 5,063 downwards.
GTGCAGCACCGTCAACCGTGCTGTTCAGTGCAGGATCCAGGTGATCCGGCTCAGAAGCCAGGTTGATCTTCATAACGTCTGCGCTCTCGCCGTTCTTCTTGGCATACATGAAGTACTTGGTGCCGAATACGGTTGCGAAATCGCCGGACCACTCGGTCTTCTCCAGATACAGATCGTTGTAGTAGTAGATCGGAAGAACGGCACCGGTAGCCATGAGCATATCCTCAGCCTCATGAAGCTTTGCCTCGCGCTCCTCAAGATCTGTTGTAACGCGGATCTCGCTGATCAGGTTGTTGAAGTCGTCCCACTTCGGAGCGTAGCTGTAGTTGTCAGCGCCCTCAAAGTCCATGAAAACAGTATCCTCGGTAGCCTCGTCTACTGTCTCCTCTGCTGTGTCAGCAGCATCAGAAGCCTCGCTGGTCTCCTCTGCAGCATCGGTAGCTGCAGCAGCAGGAGCAGAAGAAGCATCCGAGCAGCCAGCCAGCAGGCTTGCAGACATGACACCTGCAAGCAGTGTAGCAATAACTCTCTTTTTCATAACATTCCTCCTCTGAAAAAGTATGAACAGTATCCCTGGTGAAGCCGCCAGGAGCTTGAAACAGGCCCATGGCCTGGAATCAACTGTATTCGTTCAGCACCTGTCAAAGTGAATCGAGTCCGGTGCTGAATAACCGCCCGGTTTATTTCACCCAGCAGGCAACCTGATGTCCGTTGCCGCGATCGGTAAGTGTCGGACACTCTTCCTTGCAGCGATCGGTTGCATACCGGCAGCGCGTGCGGAACGGGCAGCCGCTCGGCATATGAAGCGGCGAAGGAATATCGCCCTCCAGCACAATACGGTTAGAGGCTCTTGCCGTCTTCGGATCCGGAATCGGAACCGCAGACAGAAGCGAGAGCGTGTACGGATGAATCGGATGCTCATTCAGCTCATCTGCATCGGCGATCTCTACGATCCTGCCCAGGTACATAACCGCAATTCTCTGCGAAATATGATGAACCACCAGAAGGTCATGTGCAATAAAAAGATACGTTACGCCGAGCTTTTCCTGGAGCTCCTCGAACATATTGATGACCTGTGCCTGAATGGAAACGTCCAGTGCAGAAACTGGCTCATCGCAGACAATAAACTTCGGATCCACCGCCAGTGCTCTGGCAATACCGATGCGCTGACGCTGTCCGCCGGAAAACTCATGTGCATAGCGCGTTGCGTGCTCGGCATTAAGTCCGACAAGCTCCATCAGATGCATGATCTTGTCATGCCGCTCGCCCTTGGAGGAATACAGCTTGTGAATGTCCAGAGGCTCGCCGATGATGTCCTCAACGGTCATGCGCGGATTCAGGGATGAATACGGATCCTGGAATACCATCTGCATCTGCTTGCGCAGGGGATGAATATTCTTCTCAGTAACCAGCTCTCCGTCAAAATAAAACTCACCGCCGGTCGGCTTGTACAAATGCAGGAGCGTTCTGCCGACGGTTGTCTTGCCGCAGCCGGACTCACCAACAAGTCCGAGCGTTTCGCCCGGCTTAATGGAAAAGGATACACCATCAACCGCCTTCAGGGGAATGGTCTGGAACAGTCCTTTTTTGATCGGAAAATATTCCTTCAGATCCTTTACCTCTACGAGGTATTCACTTTTCTTGTTCTGATCTGCCATTATGCCTTCGCCTCCTTCGTGCTGCTCTCTTCCTCATATGCCTTTTTCACATTCATCCAGCAGGAAGCATAATGACCATCCGGCATCTGAAGCTCTTCCGGTACCTGGTCAAGACATACCTTCATTGCGTTCTCACAGCGGGGGCAGAATGCACAGCCCTTCGGCATTGCAAGCATGTTGATCGGTGTTCCTCCGATCGGGACAAGCTTCTCCTTCATGTTGTCAACATTCGGAATGGAACGAAGGAGTCCCTTTGTATACTCATGTGAGGGACGATAGAAAATGTCATCCGCCGTTCCTCTCTCGCATACACGTCCGCCGTACATAACGATGATCTCATCACACATCGAGGCAATGACACCCAGATCATGTGTGACAAGAATGATGGCCATTCCAAGTTTTTTCTGCAGATCCTTCATCAGCTCCAGAATCTGTGCCTGAATGGTTACGTCCAGAGCCGTTGTCGGCTCATCCGCAATCAGAATATCCGGCTCGCACGCAAGCGCCATTGCGATCATCACGCGCTGCCGCATTCCGCCGGAATGCTCAAAGGGGTACTGCTTGAGCCGGCTTTCCGGCTCATTTACGCCAACCAGTTCCAAAAGCTCAATGGCCCGCTTGGTTGCAGCCTCCTTGGTCTTGTACTGTGTGTGAAGGCGAAGTGCCTCCCGCAGCTGCCAGCCAATGGTAAAGGTCGGATTCAGCGAGGTCATTGGATCCTGGAAAATAATCGAACACTTCTCACCACGGAAGCCATCCATCTGCCGCTTACTGTACTTAAGGATATCCTCTCCCTTATAGAGAATTTCTCCCTCGGTCACCTTTCCGGTCTCCGCCAGAATCTGCATGATGGAATAGGCCGTTACAGATTTACCGGAGCCCGACTCACCGACTACACCGAGAACCTTTCCTCTGTCCAGTCGGAAATTCACGCCGTTTACAGCCTGCACCTCACCGGAATCGGTAAAAAAGGAGGTGTGAAGGTTCTTTACCTCCAGCATTGCCGGCTCATCCGCCCCGTTCCGGGCGGCAGCCATAGTATTTTTAACATTCAAATCAGACATGTCCGCTTCCTCCCTTAGTTCTTCAGCTTCGGATCAAAGGCATCGCGCAGTGCATCACCCAGAAGGTTGAAGGACAGCACGATCAGCACGATGGCAACGGCCGGGAACACGAGCTTGAGCGGATACGACTGCATACCGGAGCGGGCCGCATTGGCAAGAGAGCCAAGGGAAGGCATCGGGAGCGAAACACCAAGGCCCAGGAACGACAGATACGACTCGGTGAAGATTGCCGCCGGGATCTCCTGCGCCGTCATAATGATAATGACCGACAGGCAGTTCGGCAGGATGTGCCGCTTGATAATGCGTCCGCCGCTTGCACCCATAACCTTTGCGGCAAGGACGTACTCATTTTTCTTCAGTGTCAGGATCTGACCGCGAACCAGTCTTGCCATTCCGACCCAGTAAAGAAGTCCGAATACGATGAACATGGCCACCATGTTGTTGCCGAGCTTTCCGATCAGCGGTACCGATGAGAAATCAAACCGTTCCTTGAATACCACCGACAGCAGGATAATGATCAGAAGATCCGGAAGCGAATAGATGATATCTACAATCCGCATCATGATCAGATCCGTCCGCCCGCCGGCGTAGCCGGATATGGCACCGTACAGCGTACCGATGACCGCTACCATCACAGCAGCGAATACGCCGACCAGGAAGGATACTCTTGCACCGTACACCACGCGGATAAAGTAATCACGGCACAGCTCATCGGTTCCGAGGATGTGCGGGAAGATCTTTACGTTGTATTTCTCCATGTAGGCCTGTTCAAGCTCAGAGTACTCAAAAGGCCCAAGATTCGCCGCTCTCTTGTCACGAACACCTTCTACCGTGATGATCTCCTCATAGCTGTAGGGAACAATCATCGGGGCGAAAATCATGGTAAGAATAACAAGAACAAGAACCACCACGGCGAACATTGCCAACGGGTTTTTGCGAAGCCGGCGGAAGCCATCCTTTAAAAAGGTGGTGGATTCTGCCATGACATCCTGCTGCTTCTTCTCTTCGTCCGTAGCTTTTTCAAATTTCGCAGGATCCATCTGAAGGCTCAACAGCCTCTTCTTGGGTGTAGGAATATCGTAATTCTGCGCCATTATTGTATCTCTCCTCAATCCTTCTTTAATCCAATGTAATTCGCGGATCCACCAGCTTGTAGACAAGATCGCTGACCAGGTTCATCAGGATCATGATAAAAGCAAGGAAAATGGTGGTTCCCATAATCATCGGATAGTCACGGTTCGTGATGGAATCCACGAACTTGGATCCAAGGCCGCCGATGGTGAAAATTTTCTCAACCACAAGGGAACCCGTCACAATGCCGGCAATCAGAGGACCGACGTACGTAATGACAGGAATCAGCGCATTGCGGAGTGCATGCACGAAAACAACCTTTCCCGGCCGTACACCCTTGGCTCTTGCGGTGCGGATGTAATCCTGCCCCAGAACGTCCAGCATACTGGTCTTCGTAAGGCGCGTGATGTACGCCATCGGCGAAAGGGAAAGCGCAATGATCGGCAGAACATAGTTCGAATTCGTCGTGCTCCATACCGGCACCCAGCCCAGCTGAATACAGAACACCAGTAAAAGGAACGAGGCCGCCACAAAGCTCGGCATTGCCGTAAAGAGTGTTACAAAGAAAATAATCAGATGATCCGGCCACTTGTTACGATTGAGGGCTGCAATACATCCGAGAACCAGACCGCAGATGAGTGCAACCAAGACCGCCATAAGGCCGAGCTTGGCCGAAACAGAAAAGGATTCAAAGATGGTCTGTGAAATGCTGCGTCCCGTTTTCAGGGAGACGCCAAAATCTCCATGCAGGAGATTTTTCATGTAATTTACAAACTGAACACCGACCGGCTGGTCCAAGCCGTAGCGGGCATTGAGCGCCTGCATAACCGCTTCTGACTTCGCCTTCTCACCGTTAAACGGTCCGCCCGGTACTGCATTCATCGTGAAAAAGGTAATGAAGCAGATCAAGAACATGGTCACGACTGCCAAAAGCACTCGCTTCACAACATACTTAGCCAATTCTTTTTCCTCTCTTGTAAAAATTACTCCTCCAATGCACCCGCCGCATGACATGTGCACCGTTTAAAAACATTTGTCCTTGAGCAAAAGACAAATGGCATTTTACGATGAAAATGACCAGGTGTCAAACCTTTCACTTAAATTTATAGACTTCCAAGCCCCGCCAAGCGACGGGTCCTGGCGGAGGTGTCCGATCTGGGGACGCTACGCTGACTTCGTCAGCTACGAGATGGCCTTACGGCCACTCGGCAAAAACGGCTCCCCTGCGGCCTAGCGGTGCTAAGCTCGCATAAGACGCTCGCAAGCACCG
>CAVFRZ010000115.1:0-7476 GCA_963624875.1 Anaerovibrio sp. | reverse complement strand
CCCTCCAATATGGATACGCAGCTTGCCATTTTAGCTTCCTACGGCGCTGTGCTGCATCCCCTGCAGGAGCTCCTTCCGGAAAAGACCTTCCTTCCCGAAAACGCATCCTGTGATCCTGCGGTGAAATGCTCTTTGACATCGGAGTCTCCTTTGCGCCATACCGATGTCATTCTGGACGGGCTCTTCGGTACCGGTCTTTCCAGAGCTGTTGATGAAACAACAGCCGCTCTCATCCGTGCCATCAATCGAGAGCGCTGCTATGGTGCCAGGGTCTATTCATTGGACATTCCCTCCGGTGTTTGTGCCTCGACAGGTGCTGTGATGGGCGAGGCCATCGAGGCGGATGTTACCGTAACCTTCGCCTTTTATAAGCGTGGCCATTTCCTGTATCCCGGCACAAGCCTTTGCGGACGGGTGATTCGCGCTGACATCGGCATTACAACGCGTGCACTCTCCCGCCCCGGGTGCTTTACGTATCTTGGAAATTCGCTTGAGGAGCTGCTGCCGGCGCGCGCCCCGTCCGGCAATAAGGGTACCTTTGGAAAGGTACTGGTCATCGCCGGCTCCCGCGGCGTGTGCGGCGCCGCCTATCTTTGTACAAAGGCAGCTCTTCGGGCCGGCTCCGGCATGGCACGCATTTATACGCAGGAATCCAACCGTGAAATTCTGCAGAAGATGCTGCCGGAAGCGATGTGCAGCACCTATGGCGATGCGCTTTCAGGCAGCGATCTGCAAACGCTTTCCAGGGATCTGTCATGGGCAGACGTTGCAGCCATCGGACCGGGCATCGGCAAGGGCAAGGAGGGCCTTACGCTTTTGAAACACGTTCTGAGGTACGCCGCCGGTCTTTTGAAGGAGAATTCCGGCCGTCTCCGGGGACTTGTGATCGATGCCGATGCGCTTCGACTGATTGCAGACAGCCGTTCTGACAATCAACAGGACTCCTTGGCTCCTGATTTATATGCACTGCTGACTAAGGCAGGAAAAAGAATGCCGGTCATCCTAACGCCGCACGCTGCAGAATGTGCGGCTCTCTTGCACACGGATCTGCACGCGCTACAGCAAAACCGCTTTTTGCTGCTTCCGGAATTTGCCAGGGCGCATCACTGCATTCTTCTTGGTAAGGATGCCAGGACACTGGTTGCCGGATGCGAATCGCCTTCTCTTTATCTAAATATCTCCGGCAACAACGGGCTTGCCACTGCTGGCTCCGGCGACGTACTGACCGGAATCACCGCCGCTCTTCTTGCGCAGGGCAAAGATGGATTTGAAGCTGCCTGTGCGGCGGCCTGTCTGCACGGCCGTCTTGCAGATTTACTTTTGCAAACACAGTTAGCAGGCTCTATTATGGCATCAGACCTGATTGACGCACTGACGCGTTTGGATACAGACCGTCAGGGATGACGCGCGGTCTCCCAGGCGTGCCCCTGCATTTGCACCGGTAACACCGGGTTTCACATAATCACCAACGATAGAGGAATAAACATACCATGATATTATCCGTACAGCACATCAGCAAATCATTCCTGGAGGTGCCGGTCCTTACCGATATCTCCTTTCACCTGGAAAAGGGAGACCGCGCCGCCATTGTCGGTATCAATGGAGCCGGAAAATCCACTCTTTTAAAAATTATGATGGGCGAAATGTCCGCCGATGAGGGCAGCGTTGCCTTTTCCCGGGATGCCTCGATCGGATACCTGGCCCAGAACCAGGGCCTTGGAGTGGATGGCACCATCTACGAAGAGCTTCTGGATGTTAAAAAGGACCTTGTCGAGCTGGAGCAGAAAATCGCCCGGGATGAGCAGCTGATGACCCAGCTGACCGGCGCAGAACTGGACATCGTCATTGAAGAATACAATGAGCTTCTGTCCCGTTTCCAAAGCAGCAGCGGTTTCTCCTACAAGGGTGAAATTACCGGCATTCTGCGGGGACTGGGCTTTAAGGATGAAGAATTTGATCAGCCCGTCTCCACGCTTTCCGGCGGCCAGAAAACCAGAGTGGCCCTCGCCAAGCTCCTTTTGGAAAAGCCGGACATCATCCTGCTCGACGAGCCCACAAACCACCTGGACATTGCAGCCATACGGTGGCTTGAGATGTATATTTCCAATTACAGGGGAACCGTTCTGATCGTCTCCCACGACCGCTATTTTCTGGACAAGACGGTCAACCACATCATCGAAATCGAGAATACGCGTGCCCTTGTATTCCATGGCAATTACTCCTTTTATGCCGAGGAAAAAAAGAAGCTCCGCGATCAGAAGTGGCATCAGTATCTGAACAATCAGGCTGAAATTAAGCACCAGGAGGAGGTCATTGCCAAGCTCCGGCAGTTCAACCGTGAAAAGTCGATAAGGCGTGCAGAAAGCCGCGAGAAGCAGCTGGCAAAAAAGGAAGTGCTCGAGAAGCCCTTTGAGCTTCGGGACGATATGCGGCTGACATTAAAGCCCTGCATCCGTTCCGGAAGGTATGTCATGCAGGTGCGCCATCTGTCCATGGGCTTTGAGGACAAACGTCTCTTTGATGACATTACCTTTGACATTCAGCGCGGAGAACACGCCGCCATCATCGGCAACAACGGAACCGGCAAGTCCACGCTTCTGAAGATTATTATCGGACAGCTCTCGCCCCTTTCCGGCACCGTACGCTTTGGCACCAATGTGCACATTGGTTACTACGATCAGGAGCATCATGTGCTGACGGATTCCAACACCGTTTTTGAAGAAATCTCGGATGCACATCCGGATATGACCAATACCGAAATCCGCAATCTTCTCGCGTCCTTCCTCTTCACCGGGGAGGATGTATTCAAGAGAATTTCGGATCTTTCCGGCGGCGAAAAGGGACGCGTTTCTCTGGCCAAGCTGATGCTCTCCGAGGCTAATTTTCTGATTCTGGATGAGCCCACCAACCACCTGGACATGGTTTCCAAGGAGGTTCTGGAAAATGCACTGAACAGCTATGAGGGAACCGTACTGTATGTCTCTCACGACCGATATTTTATGAACCGCACGGCCAGCCGTATTCTATCCCTGACCGATCAGCTGATGCTGAATTACCCCGGTGGTCAGAAGGATGCGCAACCGCCGGCCTGCTACATCGGTAATTACAACTATTATCTGGAAAAGTCCGCCCAGGTGGAATCGGTTCTGAAGGCAGATGAACTGCGAAGAATTCAGGAAGAAGGAAACTGGGTATCCGACACCACCCCCGCGAATGCGCAAAGCAGTGCAGGTGCTTTTGAACCTGCGAAACCGGCTCCCGGCGGGAGCACCGATTATAAACGGCAAAAGGAGGAACAGGCCCGGCTTCGCAAGCTCCAGAATGACCTGAAAAAATGTGAGGCAGAAATTGCGCAGATTGAGGAGCGCAGCACAGCCATTGACGAGGAAATGGCGCGTCCCGAGAACTGCACCAACTTAGGAAAGCTCTCCGAGCTTCAAAAAGAAAAAAGCGCCGGGGAAACCCGGCTTGAGGAGCTGTATTCCAGATGGGAGGAACTGTCCCTGGCAGCGGCAGAGACTGTTTAAACGCCAGCCCGGCAACAGGGTGGCGGAGAATGTCCGGGTTCGGGGCCTTCCGAGGACCTCGGTGCTTGCGAGCGTCTTATGCGAGCTTAGCACCGCTAGGCCGCAGGGGAACGAGAGTGTCCCCGAACCGGACAACTCCGCCAGGCCCCGTCGCCGGGCTGGCGTGTGTACTGCAATATAATGTCGAACAAAGCTGCCAAGCTTACTGATTCAGCAACTCTTCCAGTGTATCGCGAATGGCGAAGATAAACTCTTCTGTATCGAGCCTTTGAACATCGGAAAGCGTTGTGATCGCAGCAAGGTCACCCGTCATTTTTCCATCCTCAATGGTTTTAAGCGTTGCATGCTCCAGTGTGTCTGCGAACTTCACAAGCTCCGGAAGCTGATCCATCTGCCCTCTCTTGCGCAGTGCGCCGGTCCACGCGAAGATGGTCGCTACAGAGTTGGTGGACTCCTTCTCTCCCTTCAGATACTTGTAATAGTGCTGCTGCACGGTACCGTGTGCGGCTTCATACTCGTATGCACCGGAGGGGGACACCAGCGTAGAGGTCATCATGGCAAGGGAGCCAAAGGCCGTTGCCATCATATCCGACATCACATCTCCGTCGTAATTCTTCAGAGCCCAGACGAAGCCGCCCTCGGAGCGAATCACTCTGGCCACAGCATCGTCAATCAGCGTGTAGAAGTACTTAATGCCCGCTGCCTCAAACTTGGCTTTATAAGCATTGTCATAGACCGATTGAAAAATTTCCTTGAAGTTGCCGTCATAGGTCTTGGAAATGGTATCCTTCGTTGAGAACCAAAGATCCATCTTCTTGTCGTAGGCATAATTAAAGCAGGTCCTTGCAAAGGTTTCGATGGACCGGTCCGTGTTGTGGATGCCCTGAATAATTCCGGGACCGTCGAATTCATGAATCAGTCTGCGGTGTTCCGTCCCGTTTTTTTCGGTAAATACAAGCTCTGCCTTTCCAGGTCCGCCGACATTCATCTCTGTGTTCTTATAAATGTCGCCGTAGGCATGACGCGCCAGCATAATGGGTGCTTTCCAGGTCCGCACATACGGCTCAATGCCTTTTACCAGAATCGGTCCGCGAAATACGGTGCCGTCCAGCATGGAGCGGATGGTGGCATTGGGGCTCTTGTAGAGCTTCTTAAGATTATATTCCTCCTGCCGTGCACGGTTGGGCGTAATGGTCGCGCACTTCACCGCAACGCCATATTTCTTCGTCGCCTCCGACGCATCCTTGGTTACCTGATCATCGGTTTCGTCGCGGTGCTTGAGGCCAAGATCATAATACTCAGTCTTCAGATCAATGTACGGAAGAAGCAGGTCCTCCTTGATCATCCGCCAGACGATGCGGGTCATCTCATCGCCATCCATCTCAACCAGCGGAGTTGTCATCGTGATTTTATTCATGCTGCGCTCTCTTTCCTTCTGCTGCTGCAGAATGTGTTATTCCCCTTCAGTACCGGCATCTTCGCTGTCGTTTTTATACAGGTTGAACAGACCGTTTTTCACCATATTGTCATAGGCATTGACCATATGCTCATCAGCCAGTCGCTCTGCCAGATCCGGATTGTTGTCCTTGATGGCCTCCATGATACCGTGGTGTTCCTTATTGGATGCGATGGCTCTCTCCGGTGTTGAAAGCGTTCTCCTGCGGATGCGCATCACATACTGGTGATAATCCATCAGCAGGTGCTCCAGCATTTTGGAATTGCCTGATTCATACAAAATCCGGTGAAACTGGTTGTCCAGCTCCGTCATCTGCTCCATGTTCCCCTTCTTGGCATGGAATTCGGCAAGATACACATTCTCCTCCATGGCGTCCATCTGTTCCTTGGTGATGTGCTCGCAGGCCCATCTGGCACACAGTCCCTCAAGCCTTGCGCGGATCAGATAGATGTCCCGCACATCGTTCGCCTGAATGCCGGTCACAAATGCACCGCGGTTCGGAATGATCTGTACGAGTCCCTCCAGCTCGAGCTGCCGAAGTGCCTCCCGGACAGGGGTCCTGGATACTCCCAGCTCCTGGCCAATGGCAACCTCTTTAAGCTCTTCATTTTCCTTGTATTTGCCGTTGAGTATATCCCCGCGTATTTTGTGAAACACTCTGCCGCGCAGAGAGTACTGGTCGCTTGTATCACGTTTTACATCAAACTTGCTCATTCACATTGTGCCTGTTCTTACAGGACCTCCTTTTCCTTTTGGCAGCTTCACAGCTGCCATATAAACGCGAACCTTCTGCCTACAGACAAATTCGCGGTAATAACCATTCAGCCATCCCGTCACGCATTGTCTCCGGGAGCCGGGATTCCCTCCTTCCGGCAGACGTCATCAATCACAGCCTGGAGCTCTGCATCCGTGATTACTGTTACTCGACCGGCAGCATACTGCGCATCTACCCAGGCCTTTACACCCTCCACCAGGTTGGATTTTTTGTCCACCCGCTTGTCCTCCGGCAGACGGTAGAAATTGTTGATCCAAAGGGCGATGCCGGCCAATCCCGAGGTATTGGTGACCGAAGAAATCGGCGGACGGTTTAGGAACTTGCCTGTGTCAAAAATGTTGTAAATCTCCTCATTTTTGAGCAGTCCGTCGGCATGAATGCCGGCTCTTGTTACATTGAAATTCCGACCGACAAACGGTGTCCGTTCCGGAATGTGATATCCGATCTCCTTCTCGTAATAATCCGCAAGATCCGTAATCACTGTGGTGTCCATCCCGTTCAGATCACCGCGCAGCTGCGCATACTCAAAGACCATCGCCTCCGTCGGCGTGTTGCCTGTGCGTTCACCAATTCCGAACAGCGAGCAGTTGACGCCGCTGCAGCCGTAGAGCCATGCCGTGGTTGCGTTGACCACAGCCTTATAGAAATCATTGTGTCCATGCCACTCAAGCTGCTCACAAGGAACGCCGGCGTGTACATGAATGGCGTACATAATACCAGGGACCGAACGCGGAATAACAGCGCCGGTGTAGTTGACCCCATATCCCATGGTATCGCAGCAGCGGATCTTGATCGGAATACCGTACTCCGCCTGCAACTTCATCAGCTCCAGACAGAAAGGAACAACGTATCCGTAAATGTCGGCTCTGGTAATATCCTCCAGGTGGCAGCGCGGGCTGATCCCCTGCTCCAGACAGTCGCGAATGACGGAAAGATAATGCTCCATTGCCTGGCGGCGCGTCATTTTCAGCTTCAGGAAAATGTGATAATCCGAGCAGGAAACCAGAATGCCGGTTTCCTTCATTCCCATCTCCTTTACAAGTCGAAAATCATCATGACTGGCACGAATCCAGCTGGTAATCTGCGGAAATTCATAGCCGCGCTCCATGCACTTGTAGACAGCGTCTCTGTCCTGCTTGCTGTAGAGGAAAAACTCACAGGCCTTGATCATTCCGTTAGGGCCGCCGAGTCTATGAAACTCATCGTAAATATGTACAATCTGATCGGTGGTATAGGGGGCTCTGGACTGCTGTCCGTCGCGGAAGGTCGTATCTGTGATCCAGATGTTCTCCGGAACATGCTTGGGAACGGTACGATCGTTGAAGGGAATCTTGGGGATCTCTGAATACGGATACATCTGCCGGAATACGTTCGGCTTCTGGACATCATCCAGAATGTACATATGCTCTTCGATCTGTAGCAGATGATTCTCCTCGTTCATAGAAACCGGACGGTTTTCAAAAGGCTCTGTAACCATTTCAGCATCCTCCATTGGATTTGTGATTTGTCTGTATAATTGTATACACCGTATATGCCTTCGTCAAGGAGAAGATACACTCCAGCGACAGGGTGGCGGATGGATGTCCGGATCAGGGGCCTTCCGAGGACCTCGGTGCTTGCGAGCGTCTTATGCGAGCTTAGCACCGCTAGGCCGCAGGGGAGTCGTTTTTGCCGAGTGGCCGCAAGGCCATCTCGAAGCTGACGAAGTCAGCGTAGCG
>CAVFRZ010000114.1:0-7572 GCA_963624875.1 Anaerovibrio sp. | reverse complement strand
TGGCGGACCGCATGAACCACTATCCCAACCAGCTCTCCGGCGGTCAGCAGCAGCGCGTGGCGATTGCCAGGGCACTGGCTACAGATCCCGAAATTATTTATTTTGACGAACCGACCTCCGCTCTTGATCCCGAGCTGACAGGAGAAGTCCTTGGCGTCATGCGCGGACTGGCGGAGGAGGGGCGCACCATGCTGGTCGTCACCCACGAGCTGGGCTTTGCGCGGAACATTTCCACCCGAACGATATTTATCGATGGGGGTGTGGTTGCAGAGGAAGGTCCCTCCCGGGAGTTCTTTCAGAACCCGCGCAAGGAGCGCACCCAGGCATTCCTTCGTGCCATTTCCAGCAAGGAGGAATAAACGCCCTCTTACTCGTTGCCCCCAAAGATACCTGTTTAGCCACATCAAAAGCCCCCGGAAGTCTGCACTTCCGGGGGCTCTTGTTGTCTATACACTCTGTAATGAATTTCTGTTCCGCCGCCGGGCGGCAGGTTAGCGGTAAAGCTGCTGCCGCGACAGTTTCTACTCCTCCGGCTCGGCCATATCCTCTTCCTGTGCCTTCTGCACATCCTCAAAGGCGGAATACATGGGCTTTACATCCTTGTGATGGAACTTGCGGTCAATGTAGTTCTTCGTGATCTTATGACCCGTTCCGGACAGGGTCAGAACACCGATCAGGTTCGGAATCGCCATGAGTCCGTTGAAGGTGTCGGACAGATCCCAGGCCAGCTCCAGATTCATCGTAGCCCCCAGGACAACGAACAGCACGAAGATCACCTTGTACACCATTGCTGCCTTCTCGCCGAAGAGGTACTCCACGCCCTTTGTGCCGTAGATGCTCCAGCCAAGAACCGTAGAAAAGGCGAACAGGAGAATCGCAATGGCAATGAAGCTGGCGCCAAAGTGGCCATAGGTCTGACTGAAGGCTTCAGCCACCAGTGCTGTTTTCTCCGCAGAGGAAATCATTGCACCGGTCTCCAGATCCACAACACCGGAGGAAAGAATGGCGAACGCCGTTAGAGAGCAAACCACAATGGTGTCTGCGAATACTTCAAAGATCCCCCACATGCCCTGCATAACCGGTTCCTTGACGTTCGATGTGGAATGCACCATAACCGAGGAGCCAAGACCTGCCTCATTGGAGAAGACGCCTCGCTTCATGCCCCAGGTCAGCGCCTCCTTTACACCGGCGCCGACAATTCCGCCGCCGATGGCCTTCATGCCAAAAGCGCCCTTAAAGATGGAAGTGATGACTGCCGGGAAGGTTCCGATGTGCGTCAGTACAACGATCAGCGCCAGCAGTACATAGGCAATTGCCATGAAGGGAACGAGCTTCTCCGTCACCGAAGCGATGCGCTTAAGGCCGCCCACAACGACGAGACCTGCAATGACCATCAAAGCGATGCCGGTCCACAGCGTAGGAACTCCAAAGGCGTTCTGCATATTCACGGCAATGGAATTCACCTGGCTCATGTTGCCGATTCCGAAGGATGCCACCACACAGAAAATACTGAACAGCACAGCCAGTACCGCGCCGATTCCCTTGCAGTGCTTTTTCGCCCCAAGTCCGTCCCGCAGATAGTACATGGCGCCTCCGGACCACTCTCCGGTGCTGTTGCGTCTGCGGTAGTAAATTCCGAGCACGTTTTCGGAATAGTTGGTCATCATGCCAAAGAAGGCCACGATCCACATCCAGAACACAGCTCCCGGTCCGCCGCTGGCAATCGCAGCGGCAACGCCCGCGATATTACCGGTTCCGATGGTGGCGGCAAGCGCCGTGCAAAGGCTCTGAAACTGTGTAATCTGCCGGTCATCCTTTGCCGTATGGGCCGTAACCGACCGGTCTTTAAAAATACCACCCAGCGTTTTCTTCCACCAGTAGCCAAAGTGGGTCAGCTGAAACCAACCAGTCCGCACCGTCATCCAGATACCGGTGCCTACCAGCAGGATCAGCATGGGAACACCCCACACAAAGCCGTTGACAATTCCATTTACTTCCGCGATTTTGTCCATATTCTCCCTCTCTCATTTCTGCAAGCCTCGAGTGTTATACGCATAAAAGAAGGCACACCCCACCAAAGGGGCGTGCCTTCCTTGGTACGCATTCACTCAAAATCTTGCTTTACTATGCCATACCGATTCAGCTCGCGCAAGCGTTTTCGCCAAATTTGTATCTGTTCAGCACCTGCCACATTTCAACGTGAACCCTCTGCTTGCAGGCAAATTCACGATTGAAATTGGCAGGCGGCCAAGGCGCAAAGCGCCTCTGGCCAGCCGCATCGAGATTTTCCGAAGGAAAATCGAGATGCGGGCTGAATAGTTACGTTTCTTTAGCTCTGCCGACGTTCTTGCGAGGTCAATCCACACGCAGGATCAGGGTCAGGATGTGCCTTGCCGCCAGCTCCATCTGCTCCCTGGTGATCAGGCCCTTCCCGAGTGCATCCAGCACGCGATCCGGGAAGCCGCAGCCCATCTTCATATCGTTTCCGGCTGCGCACTCCTTGTAATGCTCTCCGTAGGTCCACCAGTCCGTGGTCACCATACCGTCGTATCCCCACTCATCGCGCAGAACCCCCTTCAGCATATCCCGGTTCTCCGATGCCCGGTGCCCGTTGATCAGGTTGTAGCTGGACATAATGCTCCAGGGCTTTGCCTCTTTCACAATGATCTCAAACTGGCGCAGATAGATTTCCCGGATAGCCCGCTCCGAAACGCGGGAATCGGAATCCTTCCGGTTGGTCTCCTTGTTGTTCAGGGCAAAGTGCTTCACCGTTGCAGCGACATTCACGCTCTGGATTCCCTTTACCATACCGGATGCCTGGTGACCTGCCAGATACGGATCCTCGGAATAGTATTCAAAGTTTCTTCCGCACAGAGGACTCCTGTGAATATTCACGGCAGGGGTCAGCCATGCGCCGATGTTGTTCTCCTTGACCTCCTCACCGCCGGCCCGTCCGACCGCATAGGTCGTCTCCGGATCCCAGGTGCAGGCCAGAAGCGTCGAGCACGGGAAAGCCGTTGTCTGCACGCCGACCTCCGGCTGAATCCGCAGTCCTGCAGGTCCGTCTGCTGTCATGATGTTCGGAACGCCATAATCCGGAAGATTGCCGTAGCCAAAGGTATTGGCAACGCCCGTGTTCACCTGTCCGCCCAGGAGCGCAGCCAGATCCTCGTCGGGCAGTGCATGGATGAACTCGTCCAGAGAAAGCTTCCCCTCCGCCACGTCGATCAGCTGGGGAAGGGCGTTTGTCTTGCCCGTCCAGCTAAGATACCCGTGCGGGCGCTGCCGAACCTCCGGCGTGCAGCCGTCCATCTGCTCGTAGGGCAGGCGCTCTAAGCCATTGGCATTGGGGTCATTGGGCTCACCAAGGGGAAGATTCTCGTAGGTTCCGTCCGCGCGCAGGCGCATAGCCAGCTGCGTCGGTGCCATCCTGCTGACCAGTCGGCAGGTGATTCGATTGTCTGAAACCTCGTAGTGATAGGAAAGCTCTGCGGCAGAGTGTACGTCGGTCCCCAGATAGAAGGCATAACTTCCCTTCTCCAGCACCCAGGCCGACTTGCATACACGCCCAAGGTCATCGTAGCTGGCAAGGTCCCTGGCCAGTACGCGGATCGTGATCCGCTGCGTCTCGCCCGGCTGCAGGAGGCGTGTCTTCTGATAACCAACGAGGACTCTGGCCGGCTTACCCAGAAGTCCCTGTGGTGCTCCTGCATACAGCTGGACAACTTCACGTCCCACGTAATCCCCGGTATTGGTAACGGAAACCGTCACTACAATCGCATCACCGCTGTCCGGGTCCGGTCCGTTTGCGGTCTCGGCTGCAGGATCCGGCTCCCCCTTTACAAGAACTGCCTGCGGCTCCTCCAGCGAAAAGCTCGTATAGGAAAGCCCGTAGCCAAACGGATAGACCACCTTCTCTGCCGCTCCCGGAAGCGTTTCAAAATACCGGTATCCGACATAGATATCCTCGGTGTAATCCACGTGATCGCCGGCTTCATGGAAGCCTGCCGTGGAGGGATAATCCTCCAGGGTGTCTTGCAAAGGTATCGGCGAGCTTTCCGGAGGGCGAGCCGATTCCCAAAAGGAGCTCCGCCGCCGCAGTGCCGCCCTCCATGCCGCCCTGCCAGGCCATCAGAACGCTGCCGATGCGGTCATTTTCCGCAAACCAGTCGGATGCCACCATGCCTCCGACGTTCATTACGACAACCACGCGGTCAAAGGCTTCGGTCGTCTGCCGGATCAGCTCCTCCTCGCCGGGGGTCAGATAGAAATCGCTGCGGGCAAACAGGTGATTCTGCAGATCCATGAGCTTTTGATCATCGCAGACATTCTCGCCCGGTCCGCCGAGCTCCGACTTGCGGTCCCACGCTTCACCCGAGAAGCGGCTGATGGATACCACCGCTGTATCACAGGTGGCTACCGCCTTTTTCAAAAGCTCCTCCGGAACCTTTGCCTCGGCAATCATGCCGGGGATTCCACCCTCTGCATACTGCTGTTCCACATAATTCCTGTAATACGCAGCCAGCTCCTCATCCACCTGCACATGCTCCGGGTGCTGAAGGAACCCATCGTACAGATTCCGCACATACGGAACCGTCACATCGCCGGATCCGCCGCCGCCCTTGACATAGTCAAAGGTTCCCTTGCCCACAAGCGCCACGCGGCTCCCCTTCGGTAACGGCAGGATGTGGTCCTTATTTTTCAGAAGAACCATTCCTGCCTTCGCTGCTTCCTTCGAAAGCTGAATGTGCTCTTCGGAAGCCGTAACCCGGGTCTTCCCATACAAAGGAAGCCCGGGCAGATACTCTGCCCTTGCCCATTTCTTCATGTGTTACCCCTCCTTTATATACATGGCATCGGTTTCACAGATGCCATACTTATACCGTCAGATCCCCATTCGCTAAACCGTCGTCACGCGGCTCCCCTTTGGCTCATGTGTCTCGCCGTAAAATTCTAACTGCACTTACAGAATTTCCGCCCCGTCCGGAATCTGAAACTCGCTTTCCTTTACCTGGAAGCGCTCTGTGTGAATGCGATCCTCCTCCATGAAATCCGAAACGTAATTCAGAAACTCCTGAATCAGCGGACTCAGCCGCTGCTCCTTCGGCCAGACCAGAACGTATTCCACGTATTTGGCCGGGTCCGTAATAACCTTGGACACCACATGCACATTCGGCGTATACGTGGTTTGAGGGAAAATACTGATGCCCACGTTCTGCTCCGTGAGCGCCACTGCATCGATGTAGTTGGACATTTCGCAGATGATATTCGGCTCTCTGCCGATGCCGTCAAACCATTTCACGATGGCTTCAATACGTGAGCTTCTGCGCGGAACGATCAGCGGATAATCCGCCAGCTGGTTCAGCGTCACATAGTCGCCCTCTTCCTTTGCCAGAGGATGCTCCTTGGGAATCAGCGCAATCCACGGCTCCTTTCCGATCACGATACTGCCCAGATGCTCATTGTCAAAGGGATACGCAATGACCGCCAGATCCGACAGTCCCCTTGCCAGATGCTCGAGAACATCGTCGGAGCTTCCGTTCCACATCTGGTACTTCACCATGGGGTATTCCTCACGAAATCCCGAAATAAACCGCGCCGCAATGTAGGGCGCCCGTCCCTCTACCATGCCGAGGGATATGGTGCCGGACAGGCCGCTCTCCATATGCGCAAGATCCGCTCTTGTCTTGTCCGCCAGCGAGAGCATCTGATTCGTCCGGTGCAAAAGAAGGCTCCCTGCCTCCGTCAGCTGCAGATGGCGCTTGCCGCGGATGAAGAGCTGAACGCCCAGGTCATCCTCCAGTGCTTTGATCTGATTGGACAACGGCGGCTGGCTCATGTTCAGCTTCTGCGCAGCCCGCGTGAAGTTCAGCTCCTGTGCCACCACCGAAAAGTATTTCAGAGAACGAAAATCCATCTTCTGCCTCCTACTGCCCCAGCACCTGCAGAAGGCTCTGTGCAATGTACGCCATGCCTGCATTATTGGGGTGAAGCTTCACCGCATCCTTCGTACAGGAATGCCCGACTCCGTTGGCATCGTAGGCCAGCTCATTCCCAAATACATACGAGGACTGCGTGTTCGTAACATACGGATCCACACTGATTCCTGACAAATCCACGTAGGACAGGCCGTAAGCCTGCACGCATTGAAGCTTGGCCGCTGTCTCTACCGCGTCGTTCCAGAAATTTCCGACAATGACGATTCGCGCATTCGGCGCCTTCTGCCGGATATACTGAATCAGAAGCGGAAAATCCTGTGCAAAGCCGGCCGCATCCGGAATAGCGTTTTCTCCCAGCTGAATCGTAACCAGCTCCAGCTCCTTCGACAGATACGGATCCAGAAGGTACAGCACGCTTGAGCGCTGACCGCTCGTAATTTCCCAGATGGCATAATTAAGTGCCGCGCTGTTGTACGCAGTCCCCTTGGACGCACAGGAGGCAGCCAATGAGCTCGACACAATGTGATAATAATCGTACTCCTGACGGGTTGCCCCCATTCCCATAGCATCCGGCCAGTAGCTCTGCCTGGGATGCATGGTGATGCTGTTGCCGATGGCCAGGTAATCGTATCCATCCGACGGCGACCAGGAGCCGCTGGTGATAACAAAGGCCAGATACTGGTGATCCGTAGCAACCAGGACCGGAACCGTCACCGAAACGATACTGCCGGAAACCACCGTCGGCAGCTTGTAATAAAAACCGTTCCCGTTATTCATAAACGCCTGCAGGCCTTCCCCTGTGCGAAGAGTCCGCCCGTTCATGGCATTCTTCAGGGTCATATTTACCTGTACCGTCTGTGTCCCATTCAGCGGTGTTCCCGTCGGCACCTGAAAATCCAGATTCCAGACGCTGGCCCGCTCCTGTCCGCCGGCCATGCTCATATATCGGACGTCCTTGTCGCTTTCCTGCTCGCCGGCATAATTGATGATCCTGGTGCGGTCATTGTTAAGAACTGTAAAAAGCCCCTGCTCCACGGCATCCGCTTGTGCATCCGTCAGCAGCTTTACCAGTGCCGATGACTCCGTCACCTGCGCAGTCTTTGCAGACGTGCGCGCCGTTGACCGGGAGGACGCCGTTGCCTGGGAGGATGTCGTCTTCCTCTTACTCTTTGCTGCATCGGTGCGCAGCGAAATCACATTTCCCGTCAGCACGGCCGCAAGCAATGTGCCCAGCACGGCCGTCCCTGCGCAGCGTTTTCTATTCCTATGATCCATTCTGATCCTTTTTCTAAATGAAATACACCCGGTAATACCCAAAACCGTTGTGATCCGAGCTGCAAACACGCCCCTTTTCTTTAACTTTATCAGAAAAGGGGCGTGTTCACAATTTAATTACTTATTCGTTTGTCGTGTCATGATCGGCATAACGGCGTTTCTTTTCATAAATACTAATACCCGCAGCTGCCGCAAATGAGATCACCATCAGCCCGAACCAGAAATCCATATGACTTTCATCACCGGTTTTCGTTGCCCGGGAGGTCGTTACTGCAGCCTGTTCCGGGGTGTCCGATGTTATCGGAGCGTCCGGGGTTGTCGGAGTATCCGGGGTTGTCGGGGTAACCGGTGTTGCAGG
>CAVFRZ010000113.1:0-7582 GCA_963624875.1 Anaerovibrio sp. | reverse complement strand
ATGTTCGCCTTGATCAGCCCCGTAATGACATCCACGGAAGGACGCTGCGTAGCGATGATCAGGTGAATACCGGCAGCTCTTGCCAGCTGTGCAAGACGGCAGATAGCCGTCTCTACGTCGTTTTTGGCAACCATCATAAGGTCGGCAAGCTCATCCACAATGATAACCAGCTGCGGCATAAAGTGCATGACAGCCTCATTCTCACCGTCCTCCTGCATCTGCTGGTGCTGCCGCACCAGGGCATTGTAGCCCTTGATATCGCGAACCCTTGCGTCTGCAAAAGCACGGTACCTTGCCTCCATCTCCGCAACACCCCAGTTTAGCGCAGCTGCCGCCTTCTGCGGATTGGTCACCACCGGAATCATCAGATGCGGAATTCCGTTGTATACCGACAGCTCAACCACCTTCGGATCAATCATGATGAGCTTGACCTCTTCGGGCTTTGCATGGAACAGAAGACTCATAATGATGGTATTGATGCAGACCGATTTACCGGATCCCGTCGCACCGGCAATTAAAACGTGCGGCATTTTGGCAATATCACCGAATACCGGCTTGCCGCCGATGTCCTTGCCGACCGCAAAGGCAAGCTTGGACTTCTGTGCACGGAATTCCTCCGTATCTACGATGTCGCGCAGAGCAACCGGCGCAGCCTCCTTGTTCGGAACCTCGATGCCGATGGCTGATTTGCCGGGGATCGGAGCTTCAATACGAATGTCCGTCGCAGCAAGGGCCAGCTTAATGTCGTCTGCAAGAGAGACAATTTTGCTGACCTTAACACCCATTTCCGGCAGCATTTCATACCGCGTTACAGAGGGCCCCTGCGAAATGTCCGTGATGGTAATCTTTACTCCGAAATTCCGGAGCGTTGTCTGCAAAAGCTGTGCGGTTTCACGAAGCTCATCATCCGTATCCGCCATAGAGCCTTCGCCCTTATGCAAAAGCGAAATGGGCGGGAAAACGTATTCGCGCCGTACCGGCAGAGCCTCTGTCTTTGTGGGCATCACATCCGGCTGCATGGTCGTTTGTTCCAGGCCGCTGCGCTCTTGCGCGGAGACTTCTGTATCCTCGAAGCCGCCTGGCATTTCCGCCGCATTCCCGGGTACAGGTGACGTAATTTCTCTTTCTGTATGCACCGGAATGTCGGGGAGAACC
This sequence comes from Anaerovibrio sp., assembly GCA_963624875.1. Taxonomy (GTDB): domain Bacteria; phylum Bacillota; class Clostridia; order Lachnospirales; family Lachnospiraceae; genus CAG-791. The sequence continues at coordinate 6,427 of CAVFRZ010000113.1, read as the reverse complement.
GGTTCTGAAATTGACGGTGTCTGCGCCGAGGTATCCGAAACCGGCACAGATTCCTCATATATCCGGTTATCCTGTGACACAGCTTCTTCCTGCTTCAGCGTGGAAGCCGGTAAAACATCCGCCGAAGCATCGGAATGCGGTGGTTCCAAAATCGGTACTACCTCTTCCTCCGGAGCCTCCGAGACCGTCATGGGTTCATCCGGCTGCACGGCCGTAATCGGAACCGATGCAGCCGGCTCATCAACGCAGTTCATCACCGATGCCGGTGCAACGCTTTCTCTCTCACTGTCAGAAACAGAAGGCTCCTTCCGAATCACACGAATTCCTGGAACCTCTTCAAAAACTTCCGGGATGTACTCCTCTTCCCTTTCGGAAGAAGCCGGCGATGCATTGTCTGCAAACGCAATCTGCGAAGGCTCCGACAGAATGTTCTCTGCAAGCATCCCGCCGGCACGAAAAGGCGGCCGTGCCGATGCCTGAGACGACATAGAGGTTACTCCTGCAGAAACGGCTGCCGCTGTAACAACACCGGCCATCCCGGCCTTGGCGGCAGTAATACCGGCTTCCGGCAGGGCGGCTGTGTCATTTTGATCAGCAGATTCTCCCGGCTTCGACTCATCGTCTGTCTCGTCCAGGTAATCCTCTGCATGCAGCTCATGAAGGCTTTCCTGGTTGCGGCGAAGCGCGCGGGCCAGCCTTTCCTGATTCCTTGCCTCCTCTTGCTCCTGCCGGCGCCGGAGATCTTCTTGTCGCTTTTGCTCCTCCAGTGCTTTTTTGTATTCCTGAATTGCCTCCTGCGGATCAATGACAACCGGAGGAGCTTCCTGCACGGCGTCCGATACCGGTACGTCGGTCTTGGCCAGCTCATCGGTCTTGACCTGTGCATCCGTCTCGGCCGGCGCCTCCGTCCTCACAGGTGCAGGATCCGGTATCATTTCCTGCACTGTCTCTTTGACCGGCGGCGCAGCCTCCATAAAGCCTGCATCCGCAGAAAGGTCGGTATTCCACATGTTCCCGGGCCCAGAAGTCTCCTCCTGATACCTGGCCATTTTCTGCTTCTCCTGCACCTGGCGAAGCCTGGCCTTGCGCTGCCTTTGCAGCTCCTGATAGCGCTGCCGGCTCTCCTCATAATGGGAAGGAGACGACAGGTTTTCATAATCCGATTCGGAAGTCTCGTACTCTTCTTCAAATTCCTCCGGATGCTCCTCCTGGTAGCGCTCTTGTTCCTCCAGACGCTCTAAGTGATGAAGCCTTGCATCCATTGCGGTATCCCGTGCCATCTCCAGAATGGATTTCTGCACCAGTGCATATACGCATGCCGCCGCTCCAACCAGCAGGACAAGAACGGTTCCAAAGCCTCTCAAAAGCTGGTACAGCACATAGGCAATGGTTCCTCCCAGAATGCCGCCGCCGGAATGACCCTCAGCACTCCTTGTGTAGATGGCTGCCGGATCGTATCCGGTTTGAGACGCCATATCCGCGCTGAGCAGCTCGGTAAAAATACAAATGATCAATAAAAGTCCCAGTATCGCCAGGATCTTGACGACAATTCCGTCATCCTTTTCCACCATGAGAACATAGTAGAGATACAGGGAAAAAATAATAACCGGAAGCAGATAGGAAAGCACGCCAAAAAGCCCGAACATCATATGAGAGAAAAACTCTCCTACAATGCCAAGGCTCATAAAATTACACAGAAACAGGAAAACCATAGCCGCAAACAGCGCGATCAAGGTCACATCGCGCTGCATTACAGTTGGCTCCTGCCGACCGGCCGTTCTGGAACGAGAGCGGTTCCCGGAGGATTTCCTTGCCGTGCTGCGCCTTTTGGAGGCAGCAGAGCTTCCGGACGAGGAACTTCTGCTGCGGGAGCCGGAGCTTTTCGATGATGAGGAGCCTTTCCTTGCTGCCCCACCTCTAGAACCCTGCCGACTTGACTGTGTACTTCTTGCTGATGAACTTTTCCTTCCCGTTGTTCCTGCCATAGTGGATTTTAGTTACGTGTATCGGTTTAGCACCTGCCACATTTCAACGTGAATTGACTGCTTGCAGGCAAATTCACGATTGAAATTGGCAGGCGGCCAAGGCGCGAAGCGCCTCTGGCCAGCCACATCGAGGTTTTCCGAAGGAAAATCGAGATGGGTGCTAAACAATTACTATCTGTTTAGTTCCTGCCACATTTCAACGCAAACAGACTGCTTGCGGGCAAATTCACGTTGAAATCGGCATCTCCGTCGAGGAAATGCTTTCGTCAGCGTTTCCCTAATCTGCAGCCATCGTCACTTGAGGTCGAAATCATCGTCATCGGCCACAGGGAAATCAAAATCATCCTCCGCGCCGGCTTCAGACGCAGCAGAAGGCGCCTTTGCCGGCACCTCCCCGCAGTGCAGCGCATCAAAAGTTCCATTCTCCTGCACTTCGCCGCAGTCAATGGCAAACTCAGGTGCCTTTTGCCGTCCCTTTACCGGTTCCGGCAAAGGATTATCCAGCTTCGTTCCTTCAGTCATCGTTCTCACAGTTCTCCCAGTTATGATATACGTTCTGGACATCATCACTCTCGTCCAGCTTACTGAGAATGATGCCCAGGCCCTTCAGAGCATCTGCGTCCGTTACGGTCACATAGTTCTGAGGGATCATGGTAACCTCTGCACTCGCAGCGGTAATGCCGGCCTCGGTGATTGCCTTAGATACTGCATCAAAGTCCTCGGGTGCAGTAAGAACCACGAAGGAATCCTCTTCCTCCTGGATGTCCTCTGCTCCGGCGTCCAGAGCAACCATCATCAGATCGTCTGCTGTACCGTCAAATTCCTCCTTGTCGATGATGATCTGTCCCTTCTGATCGAACATAAAGGAAACGCTCCCCTTGGTGCCCATGGAGCCGTTTCCCTTGGAGAATGCGGCGCGCACGTCCGATGCCGTACGATTTACATTGTCTGTCAGCGTCTCCACGATGATGGCAACTCCGCCCGGTCCATACCCCTCATAGGTGTTCTGCTGATAGTTCACATTATCAACGTCGCCTGCCGCCTTCTTGATGCCGCGCTCAATGGTGTCGTTGGGCATATTGGCTGCCTTTGCCTTTGCAACAACCTGCGCCAGCTTGAAGTTGTTGGCGGGATCCGGACCGCCCTCTTTTACAGCGACAGCGATTTCACGGCCGATGATAGTAAATACCTTTCCCTTTGCAGCGTCGTTTGCTTCCTTTTTGTGCTTGATATTTGCAAATTTAGAATGTCCTGACATAGTTGTTCTCCTTTAGTCTGCTTATATTGGTAATAATGTACTGAAACAGTTGAAAAAAATCGTAACTATTCAGCCCCCATCTCGATTTTCCTTCGGAAAACCTCGATGTGGCTGGCCAGAGGCGCTTCGCGCCTTGGCCGCCTGCCAATTTCAATCGTGAATTTGCCTGCAAGCAGTCAATTCACGTTGAAATGTGGCAGGTGCTGAACAGATACAAAAAATCTATCTTAGCTGCTACGTGCGCGGCGCTCCCGTTTTAGCCGGGATTCTCGTCATCATAACGCGCTGCACCTGCCGCTCTGCTACGGAAAGTACGTGAAAGCGAAACCCTCCGTAGTCCGTCGTGAAATGTTCACTCCCGTCCGGCACCTTATCCATCTGTGACATGAGAAAACCGTTCAGTGTTTCAAAACGGTCATCATCAAAACGGATTCCAAAGCGCTCCGTCAGATCCTCCAGAGGAGTCCTTCCGTCCAGAATGAATTCGTTCTTGTTGGCCGTCGGCGTAATGTGTGTCTCATCCACATCATACTCATCCATGATGTTGCCGACGATCTCCTCGAGAATATCCTCCATCGCAATCAGACCGGAGGTCTGTCCGTACTCATCGATGATAATGACCATCTGTGTCTTTGCGGTCTGCATTTGACGGAACAGATCATCGATGTTCTTGGTCTCCGGTACAAACTCCGCCTGCCGAAGAAGACCGCTTAGCTGCTGAATGGGTACGGTACCCCCCTCCGGATGCTCCTGCATCCAGCGAACAGCGTCACGGAAATGCAGAATTCCGACGATGTCATCGATGTTCTCCCGGTAAACCGGAAACCGTGAATTGTGCTGCCCGAGCATGAACTCCAGCACCTCCTCCAACGATTTCTCAGCATCGATGGCAATCATATCCTTGCGGTGGGTCATGATGTCTGCCGCTTCCTTATCCGAGAATTCGAAGATATTTGTAATCATCTCCGCCTCAGACTGGTCAATGACCCCCTGCTCATGGCCCTCATTGAGCATGGAGCGGATTTCCTCCTCCGTCACATCTCCGGAAAGCGGCGTTCCGCGCACGCCGAACAGGAACAGAATTCCCTTCGCGCTGAGATTCACCAGCCGCGTCAATGGCAGGGTCAGAATCATAAGAACATGAAAAACATTACCCGCGCGGATAATCCATGTCTCCGGATTCGCACTTCCCAGCCGCTTTGGAATCTGCACGCCCAGAACCAGCAGCACGAACAATACAAGGAGCCATGCCAGGACCGTTGCGAGAATCTGCATGACAACCACCGCCGGTCCGTTTGCAACACCCCTTGTAAACCGCTCCATCAAAAGGCGCGTCAGAGCAATGCCGTACACGGCGCCGACAATCATATTGACGCAGGCCGTAACAAGCTGCACCGTATCGGCATAGTCCGACTGGTCCCTAAGCACCAGCTTCAGAACCTTTTTGCGCCGACGGCGGCGCCTGCGTTCGCGTTCGATGGCAGTGTCGCTCATCTCATCGGCCCCTTCGATCTCCTCATCCTCCTCATCCAGAGGCTTCGAGGCACGAAGGGCCGAGCCAAATCCGTATACAATTGCATCTAAAATCAGCAGAACAGCCAGAAAAAGAAACAGACCGGGTGCCGGTATATCATCCATAAGGAATAATCACCTCCAGACATTTCGGGAGCCGAGAAGACTCTCATGATCCCATTAAACACAAATAATACCATGAAACAGGAAAATAGAACATAGGCAGGATTGTTTGACTAAAATTTAACAAGCATTTATGATATGATACTAGGGTCCCAAGGTCCAAGACTTCGACGAGAGCTTGCTCTCGTGAGGAGTTTTGACCTTGGGACCCGCCAAAACATGAGTAAGTAGCCATTTTTCGTAGAAAAATGAGCGGATTACGAATGTTTTGAGGATTGAGGGAGCGCAAAGCGCGGAGCAATCCGGGTATCATAACTATGCATGCAGCTAAGGAGCAAGGTCATTGGAAACAAGGGAAATTTCTCAGGCGGTTATAGGTCGTCTTCCGAGGTATTATCGATATCTTGGCGATTTAAAGGAACAGGGAGTAGAACGCATATCCTCCCAGGAGCTCTCCTCTTTGATGCATGTCACCGCGTCGCAGATTCGCCAGGACTTTAACCATTTCGGCGGCTTCGGTCAGCAGGGGTACGGATATAATACGCAATATCTTTATGATGAAATTGCGAAGATTCTCGGACTGAATCAGACCCACAATATGATATTGATCGGCGCCGGAAATCTTGGCTCTGCTCTTGTTAACTATATGAATTACCGCAACCGCGGTTTTATTTTCAAGGCCGCCTTTGACCGCAACAGCGCAATTATCGGACGCAAAATCGGTTCCATCACCGTCCATCCCATGGAGGAGCTTTCGGACTTTATCCGCGACAATGAAATTGATATTGTTGTCCTGACAATCCCCAAGCAGGAAGCTGTAAAGGTTGCAGAGAAGCTTGTAAACAGTCCCATCAAGGCCATCTGGAATTTTGCCCACACGGACCTTCACGTTCCGTCTTCGATTCAGGTGGAGAATGTTCATTTGTCCGATTCCCTGATGCGGCTTTCCTATAACATCAAGCGCTTCGAGGATGATACCTGATTTGGGGACATCGCGAACATGTCCCATGGTTTATTAAACGGAACAGTTTCCACCCTCTCGAGGTTCTTTCAGAAAGCCTTTCGCCGGTCCTGTCATTGCGGGCAGCGAAAGGCTTTTTATGTACACAGGCGCGCTCTCCCGGTTATACTGTACAGAGTCACTGGTGCATCGATTTTTGACGAACCGGTGCCTTTTACTGATTGCACGTGTCAAAAAGTCCTCAGTGTAGCCCTCCTGCCTGCGAAGACCCGCAAAAACATCCTGTGGAGAAATTATGGAATACTTACTGACAGCCAGAGAAATGAGCGATGCCGACCGCTATACCAGCGAAATACTCGGCATTCCATCCATCGTTCTTATGGAACGCGCAGCGCTTGCGGCAGCGGATGCTGTGCAGGCCGATTTCCCCTCTCCTGTATTGAACAAGCGTCCGATACGCGTTGCCGTAGTCGCCGGGAAGGGTAACAACGGAGCAGATGCGCTTGCCGCAGGAAGGATTCTACTGGACGCCGGATATGAGGTGGCGTTTTATTCCGCCATGGCCTTATCAGCTGAGCCTCGCAGCAG
>CAVFRZ010000112.1:0-7587 GCA_963624875.1 Anaerovibrio sp. | reverse complement strand
GAGCAAGCTCGCACATCCACGCAGCCGCTGTCCGGGATTTTTACAGTAACAGATAACGTGGATTGTGGGAGCACAGCGCTGCAATCCGGATTCCATTGGGGATTGCCGCAGAGGGGCTGCGGCGAAAGGGGGTCAATATGGAAGAAGGAGCAACCAGACAGGATGTACTAAGAGAAGAAGTCAGGCAGGAAGTCACAGGGAGTGCAGGCTCCGCGGGAGTATCGAACGCAGAAGGGACTGCGCCGTCTCCGGTTGTGCAGGCTCCGCAGGAGGTGAAGGTTCAGGTCACGGTTCCGAAGGAGACATTGCAGCAGATGGAGGAGATGGCGGCCGCCATGGACAAGATCGCTGCCTCGGTGAAGAAAAGCTCCCGGAGCAATAAGTTGGCGGCGGTCGGAAGTATGCTTTTGCTGGTGGTTTTCGGAGCATCCTTTGCAGTGCTGACGCCGGGGTTATATCATTTGCTGGGGAATCTCAACGACACGGTTACCGGACTGGAGAAAACGGTGGACGGTGTCAATCAGGTAGTGGCATCGGCAGATGAAACCATGCAGCAGCTTAACACCGTGGCAGGCGACCTGGGAACGCAGATTGACGGCTCCTTTAAGCAGGTCAACCAGGTGATCCAAAATGCAAATGACCAGGTTAGTCAAGTTGGGACGGCTATCGAAGGACTGAACGATGCTGTGAAAGACATCGACACGGTAGTAACGGATAATACCGACAGCATCAATGAGATTGTAGAGGCTCTGGCGGGAATTGACTATGACGGACTCAATGAGTCGATTGCCAATATTCAGGCGGCCAGTGCCGATCTGCAGGATGTACTGGACAACGTGAATGATACAGTGACGACCGTGAACGATACCACGAGGGATGCGGACACGGCGATCAACAAGATCAGCAGCCTGGATTTTGAGTCGCTCAATGATGCAGTGGGGAAGCTATCCGATACCGCGGTGCAGATGGAGAGTGTAGCAAGTCAGCTGAATACTGCGGCGGCAACACTCAACAGCACCGTCAGCAAGACCTCCGGAGAGGTGGACGACACGATGGAATCGATCGGCAAGATTGATTTTGACGGCTTCAATCAGTCCATTTCATCGCTGAACGCAGCGGCTGCAGATCTGGAGGAAACGGCTGCCGGCATCAAGAATGCGGCATCGATAATCTCCGGTACGAATTCGTCGGCAAAGGCCTCCGGCAGCGCTTCATCCTCGAAGGAAAATTCTTCGAAGCAAAGCACTTCTAAGAACAGTACTTCTAAGGGCAGCGCCTCTGAGGACAGCACGTCCAAGGAGAGCACCTCAAAAACACAGAAGGGCAGCGCGAAGACGAATACCAAGACCGACAAGTAACCGATTTTTATTCGTGGTGAATTCGAAGGGGCATTTAATCCGTAAGGATATGGATTTCATGAGCATATCCTTAGCGAAAGGGTAGGATTGAATGCCCTTTTTGCGTGTGTTAGAATTGTAACAGTGTGCGTAACTGTTCAGAGCCGGGCAAAAGCTGCGCAGCAGCGATTATGCGAAGGGGTTCTGAAGCGTTATCGGTATGCGTTATCAGCATAGGAGTCAAACGGAGGTATCAAGATGAGTGCATCATTTGAGGATATTCTGGCACAGGTAAGAGAAATTCCGACGAAGAAGCTTTCGGTTGCGGCCGCGCAGGACCTTCCGGTTATGGAAGCTGTATATGAAGCCCGCCAAAGAGGCATTGCAGAGCCGATCCTGACAGGAGATGAGGCAAAGATCCGTGAGATCGCTGCCCAGATCGGCTGGGATCTTGATAAGGACGGCATTCGTATCATCAATGAGCCGGATGTAGAGCAGGCGGCTGTGACGGCCGTGAAGCTGGTTCACGATAAGGAAGCGGACATGTATATGAAGGGAGCACTGGAATCCAAGACCTTCCTTCGCAGTGTGCTGAATAAAGAGGTTGGACTTCGCACCGGCAAGATGCTCAGCCACGTCTGCGTGTTCGAGATTCAGGGAATCAAGCGCCTTCTGTTCCTGACGGATGTTGCATTCTGTCCTTACCCGACACTGGAGGACAAGGAGCAAATCATCAATTACGTTGTAAAGGTCTGCAATGCCTGCGGCGTGTACAACCCGAAGGTGGCTCCTCTTGCTGCTGTTGAAGTCGTCAATCCCAAGATGCCGGTCACTGTAGAAGCGGATCAGCTGACCAAGTGGAACGATGAGGGCCGGATCAAGGACTGCATCGTAGACGGACCGCTTTCCATGGACCTTGCCATTGATCCGGAGGCGGCGAAGCACAAGGCCGGCGCCGAGGATCGCAAGATTGTCGGAGATGCAGATGTGCTGCTCTTCCCGGATATTCATGCTGGTAACCTGGTTTACAAGACCATTGTGCACACCGTTCCGTTCAAGAATGCCTGCATCCTGATGGGAACAAAGGCACCGGCAATTCTGACCTCCCGTTCGGATTCGAAGGAGACAAAGGTCAATTCCATCGCGGTTGCAGCCGTTGTTGCACACCACCTGGGCGAAGGATTTTAATGCTGCAGCAGCGTGTGTGCTGCGCGAAAAGGAGAGAATATGGCAATCAAGAGCTTAATTATCAATCCGGGTTCTACATCGACGAAGATCGGTGTTTTCGAGGATGAAACACAGATCCTTGATAAGACGCTTCGCCATTCCACCGAGGAAATTGCGCAGTTTCCTTCGATCTATGCGCAGAAGGATTTCCGCAAGAAGATCATTCTGGATGCGCTGAAGGAGGAAAATATCGATCCAAAGTCCTTCCAGGTTATTGTCGGACGCGGCGGACTTTTAAAGCCCATTCCGGGCGGCACATACGCAGTAAGTGACGCACTCCTGAAGGATCTGATTACACCGCCTCAAGGTGAGCACGCCTCGAATCTCGGCGGCATTCTGGCCCGTGAAATCGGGGATGAGCTGGGCGTTCCGTCCTACATTGTAGACCCCGTTGTTGTGGATGAACTGGAGCCGGTGGCCAGAATTTCCGGTGTTCCGGAGATCGAGCGCGTATCTATTTTCCATGCACTGAATCAGAAGGCAATGGCAAGGCGCTATGCCAAAGAGGTCGGTAAGAACTATGCGGACCTGAATCTCATTGTGGTTCACATGGGCGGCGGCGTATCCTGCGGTGCCCATAGAAACGGAAAGGTCATTGATGTGTTCAATGCACTCGACGGAGACGGCGCGTTCTCTCCGGAGCGTGCAGGCGGCGTTCCTTCCGGTGCGCTGATTAAAATGTGCTATGAAAGCGGCCTTACGGAGAAGGAAATGCGCAGGAAGATTGTCGGAAACGGCGGCTTCAATGCCTATCTTGGGACCAACGATGCAAGAGACGTGGACAAGATGGTGGAGGAAGGAAACGAGAAGGCAAGGCTGGTGCGCGATGCCTTTATTTACCAGATGTCCAAGAACATCGGCGCGATGGCAGCCGTTCTTGCCGGCAAGGTTGATGCTATCATCATGACAGGCGGCATTGCATATGATAAAAATATCACCGCAGCCATCAGCGAGAAGGTTTCCTTTATCGCACCGGTCAAGCTCTATCCCGGAGAGGACGAGCTGCTGGCCCTGGCGCAGGGAGCACTGCGTGTTATGAACGGCGAAGAGGAAGTGCAGGAGTATTAATATATGTCAAAAATTACCGATAAGATTTTCGGAAGCCACAGTGAACGTGAACTGAAACGAATTGAACCGATCGTGAAGAAAATCGAGGCGCTGCGTCCGCAGATGCAGGCGCTCTCGGATGAGGAGCTTCGGGGAAAGACTGCAGAATTCAAGGAACAGCTTGCCGGCGGCAAAACGCTGGATGATATTCTCCCGGAGGCGTTTGCAGCGGTTCGCGAGGGTGCCAAGAGAGCACTGAATATGGAGCCGTTCCGGGTTCAGCTCATCGGCGGCATTGTTCTGCATCAGGGACGCATCGCGGAGATGAAGACCGGTGAAGGTAAAACCTTGGTCGGAACGCTGCCGGTCTACCTGAATGCACTGGACGGAAAAGGCGTTCACGTGGTTACTGTCAATGATTATCTGGCAAAGCGTGATGCCGAGTGGATGGGGCAGGTCTATACCTTCATGGGACTGACCGTCGGTGTTGTCCTCAACGGCATGAGCTCAGAAGAGCGTCAGCAGGCCTACAACTGCGACATTACCTACGTGACCAACAATGAGCTGGGCTTTGATTACCTGCGCGACAACATGGCAATCTACAAAAACCAGCTGGTTCTGAGGGGACTCCACTATGCCATCATCGACGAGGTGGACTCCATCCTGATCGATGAGGCCAGAACGCCGCTGATCATTTCCGGCCAGAGCGATAAATCAACAAAAATATACGAGGCCTGCGACATCCTGGCCAAGCAGATGACAAGAGGCGAGGATGTGGAGGATCTTTCCAAAATCGATGCCATTATGGGCATTGAGCAGGAGGAGACCGGTGACTTTGTCGTGAATGAGAAGGACAAGATCGTCAATCTGACGGCATCCGGCATCGAGAAGACGGAGAAGTTCTTCCATTTGAAGAACCTGGCAGACCCGGAGAATCTGGAAATTCAGCACTGCATTATTCTGGCACTTCGCGCCAACAACCTGATGGCGCGGGATCATGACTACATCGTCAAGGATGATGAGGTTATGATCGTAGATGAGTTTACCGGACGCGTGATGCCCGGAAGACGCTATTCGGACGGTCTGCACCAGGCCATTGAGGCGAAGGAGCATGTGAAGGTAAAGAGGGAGTCTAAAACCCTGGCCACCATCACGTTCCAGAATTTCTTCAACAAGTTTGACAAAAAGTGCGGCATGACCGGTACGGCACAGACAGAGGAGCAGGAGTTCCGCGAGATCTACGGAATGGATGTCATTGTCATTCCGACAAACCGTCCGGTGGCACGTATCGATCGAAACGATGCGGTGTTTAAGACCAAGCGCGAGAAGTTCGCCGCGGTTGTAGAATCCGTCAAGGAAGCGTATGAAAAGGGTCAGCCGGTCCTCGTGGGTACCATTACCATTGAAACGTCGGAGCTCGTTTCTAAAATGCTGCGCAAGGAAGGCATTCCCCATAATGTGCTCAATGCCAAAAATCACGAGCTGGAGGCCCAGATTGTAGCGCAGGCCGGTCAGCACGGCGCGGTAACGATTGCTACGAACATGGCAGGCCGAGGCACGGATATCAAGCTGGATGAGCCGGCAAAGGCAGCAGGCGGACTGAAGGTGATCGGCACAGAGCGCCATGAGTCCAGACGGATCGATAACCAGCTGCGCGGCCGTTCCGGTCGTCAGGGGGATCCCGGTGAGTCGAGATTCTACATTTCTCTGGAAGACGATCTGATGCGCCTGTTCGGATCGGAGCGCATGATCTCGATGTTCGAGGCATTGGGTGTTCCGGAAGGACAGGAGATTTCGCACAAGTCTCTTTCCAAGGCGGTGGAGAACGCACAGAAGAAGATTGAGACCAACAACTTTGGCATTCGTAAGAACCTGCTGGATTATGACCAGGTCATGAACGAGCAGCGCGAGATCATCTACGGAGAGCGTCGCGAGGTACTGGATGGACAGAGCATGCGTGAGTCCATTTACAAGATGATCACCGGCATTGTAGAGCATTCGGTGGACATGGTAATCGGCGAGAACGCAGATTCGGACAGCTGGGATCTGAATGAGCTGAATGATATTCTCCTGCCGCTCATTCCTCTGGAGAAGATTACAAGAGGACGGATCAGCGAGCTTTCCGGTGATGGACTTAAGCAGCAGCTTAAGGAAGAGGCCGTAAAGCTGTATGAGTCCAAGGAGGCAGAATTCCCGGAGCCGGAGGCTATCCGTGAGGTGGAGCGCGTCGTTCTTCTTCGTTCCGTGGATTCCCGCTGGATGAATCACATCGATGACATGGAGCAGCTCCGTCAGAGCATCGGCCTTCAGGCGTATGGTCAGAGAGACCCGCTGGTGGAGTACAAGATGGCCGGATATGACATGTTTAACGAGATGAGCCAGGGCATCATGGAGGATACTATTCGTACGCTGTTCCGCATTCGCGTGGAGCAGAAGGTGGAGCGCGAGCAGGTCGCGAAGGTGACCGGTACGAACAAGGACGAGGAAGGCGGTGTCCGTGAGCCGGTGAAGCGCCAGGACAAGAAGATCTATCCGAACGATCCGTGCCCCTGCGGAAGCGGCAAGAAGTATAAGAACTGCCACGGCATGAACCTCGTGTGATTGTGCACGTGGTTTCTGCTGAGCCGCACCTTGGGGTCTTCAAAGAAAAAACCAAGGTGGGGAAATGGCTGCCGCATCTGTTGTCGACGGCAGGCTAAACAAACATATCGGATGCCAGGGCTTGAGATGACCCTGGCATCCTGTCATGAATGAACGTGGAGAATAAGTATGGTTGAACTTGACCAGATGAAAATTGAACTGCAGAACCAGCAGGCCTCGCTGAAGGAGGGTGTGGATTCTCTGAACATTCCTTTTAAAAAGCAGAGAATCGAAGAGCTGACCCGTGAAATGGAGGCTCCGGACTTCTGGAACGATGCAGATAAAGCCAACGGGAAGATGAAAAATCTCAAGGACCTGCAGCGTACCGTAGAAGAGGCGGAGGGGCTGGAGAGGCAGTACCAGGATATTCTGGATCTGATCGAGATGGCAAATGAGGACAATGATACATCGGCAGTGGGCGATGTGCGAAGCGAGCTGGACGATTTTGAGGAGCATCTGGAGGAGATCCGGCTCTCTACGCTTCTGACGGGGGCCTACGATGAGAACAATGCGATTGTATCGCTGAACGCCGGTGCGGGCGGCACGGAATCCTGCGACTGGTGTTCCATGCTGTTCCGTATGTATTCGAGATGGGCGGACAAGAAGGGCTTTACGCTGGATGTTATGAACCTTGTCGACGGCGATGAGGCGGGCATCAAGTCGGTGGATTTCCAGGTAAGCGGGACCAACGCCTACGGATTTCTTCGGTCGGAGCACGGCGTGCACCGGCTGGTTCGTATCAGTCCGTTTAATGCACAGGGCAAGCGGCAGACATCTTTTGTTTCCTGTGAGGTGATGCCGGAGCTGCCGCAGGACAATGACATTGAAATTAAGCCGGACGACATTCGAATTGATACCTATCGATCCTCCGGCGCCGGCGGACAGCACATCAATAAGACCTCCTCGGCAATCCGAATCACGCATTTCCCGACAGGAATTGTGGTTACCTGCCAGAATGAGCGTTCCCAGTTCCAGAATAAGGACAAAGCTTTTGAGATGCTGCGGGCGAAGCTTTTCCTGCTCCGGCAGCAGGAGGAAGAGGCCATGCGTGACGGGATTCGCGGCGATGTAAAGGATATTGCGTGGGGCTCACAGATTCGTTCCTACGTGCTGCAGCCGTATACACTGGTGAAGGATACCCGTACGCAGGAGGAAACTTCGGATACGGACGGGGTTCTGGACGGCAGCATCGACCGGTTCATCAATGCATATCTGAAGATGCAGGCGAACAAGGGAACAGAAGCAGCTGCAAATGCCTGACGGATGTGCTGACCTCAAATCAGAATATCCGCTGAGCTGAATGGCTCACATGAAAAAGGTTCACATCCTATGAGGA
>CAVFRZ010000111.1:0-7792 GCA_963624875.1 Anaerovibrio sp. | reverse complement strand
GCTAAGCTCGCACAAGACGCTCGCAAGCACCGAGGTCCTCGGAAGGCCCTGAACCCGGACATCCTACCGCCACCCTGTCGCCGGGGGCGCAGCAACGATACTGACATGTGTAAGATGCAACAGTGAGGAGATTGAATAGATATGGTACAGGAACTGGATGAGGCACAGAAAAAAGCGGAGGTCCTGATCGAGGCCCTTCCCTATATTCAGAGATTCAACCGCAAAATCATTGTGGTGAAGTACGGCGGCTCTGCAATGAGCGATGAGGCGCTGCAGCGCAGTGTCATTCAGGACGTAACGCTGCTCAAGCTTGTTGGCTTTAAGCCGATCATTGTCCACGGCGGCGGCAAGGCCATTTCCTCCTGGGTAAAGAAAACAGGAAAAGAAGCGCAGTTCATCAACGGCCTTCGGGTTACGGATGCAGAGACCATGGAAATTGCAGAAATGGTGCTCGGTCGTGTCTCGAAGAATCTGGTGACCATGGTGGAGGAGCTGGGCGTTAAGGCAGTCGGCATCTCCGGCAAGGACTCGGCCATGCTGCGTGTGAAAAAACGCCTTTCCGGCGGTCAGGATATCGGGTATGTCGGTGAGGTGACCGGGGTAGATCCGAAGATTCTCTTTGACATGCTGGACAATGACTATCTGCCGATTGTCGCGCCGATCGGACTGGATGATAACTATGAAACCTATAACATCAATGCGGATGAGGCAGCCTGTGCCATTGCCAAGGCGGTGGGTGCGGATAAGCTGGTGTATCTGACAGATGTGGAAGGCCTGTACCGCGATTTTGCAGACAAGTCGTCCTTTATCTCCAGAATCAGTGTGAGCGGTGCCGAGAAGCTGATTGATGACGGTATCATCGGCGGCGGAATGCTGCCCAAGCTCTCCAATTGCACCGATGCGGTACGCGGCGGTGTAAAGCGCGTGCATATCCTGGACGGAAGAGTGCCGCACAGCATTCTTCTGGAGATCTTCACCAACAAGGGCAACGGAACCATGTTCTATGAGGATGGGGATCAGCTGGACGCATAGAGACCTGCATCAGCCAATGGGACATAGGTGAGAAAACGCGAATAAGAAGAGCATCCTTGTGTTACAGAGGATGCTGCAGGGGGAGACGCGCATATGCGGCCTGCCGCTGCACAGCACAAGACGAAAAGAGGAAGAAATGGATCATATGCAGGCACTGATTGAAGAAGCGGAGAAGGACCTTCTTCATACATATAATCGGTATCAGATTGTGTTGGATCATGGAGAGGGTGTGTATCTCTATGATGTAAACGGTAAGAAGTATCTGGATTTTGTGGCGGGCATTGCGGTGTTCGCTCTAGGCTACGGCAATAAGGAGTATAACGATGCGCTGAAGGCGCAGATCGATAAAATCCTGCATACATCCAACTATTACTACAACGAGCCGGCCATCAAGGCAGCGAAGGCTCTGAAGGCAGCCTCCGGAATGGACCGTGTTTTTTTCACCAACAGCGGCGCAGAGTCAATTGAGGGTGCCCTGAAGGCGGCGGTGAAGCACGCATATTTAAAAAACGGCGGCGAGCACCAGGAAATCATTGCCATGGAGCATTCCTTCCACGGCAGAACCTACGGTGCTTTGTCGGTGACCGGAAACCCGCGTTACCGCGAAGCCTTCGGCGAAATGCCCTGCCATGTTAAGTTTGCCGAATACAACAATCTGGAGTCCGTGAAGGCCCAGATCGGACCGAACACCGCCGGCATCATTCTGGAAACGGTACAGGGAGAGGGCGGCCTGGTTCCCGCCACAAAGGAGTTTCTGGAGGGGATCCGGACGCTTTGCGATGAGAACGGCATTCTGATGATTCTGGACGAAGTGCAGTGCGGCATGGGAAGAACCGGCTCCATGTTCGCCTTCCAGAAATTCGGCGTAAAGCCGGATATTATGACTACGGCCAAGGCCCTTGGATGCGGCGTACCGGTGGGAGCTTTCCTTATGACGGAGGAAGTGGCCGCTTCAAGCCTTGCGGCGGGAGATCACGGCACCACCTATGGCGGCAACCCGTTTGCGACGGCTGCGGTGTGCAAGGTTCTTGAACTCTATGACAAAGAAAATATAATAGACCATGTAAATGAGACGGCGCCTTACCTGGAGAAGGCACTGGATGCATTAAAGGACAAATATCCGTGCATTCTCGAGCGCAGAGGAAGCGGCTTGATGCAGGGACTGGTCTTTGACCGACCGGTGGCTCCTGTGATCGCCGGGGCTATGGAACAGGGACTGATCCTGATCAATGCCGGCAGCAATATTCTTCGATTTGTACCGCCTCTGGTAATTACGAAAGACAATATTGACGAAATGATCCGCATTCTTGAGCCGGTGATCGCGAAAATCTGCGGATAGACAAAAGGCGCGTCAGAGAGGTTATACGCTTGAATGTAAAAGGCAGATTACTATCAATCCTCGTTGTTCTGGCCATTGCAGGCGGATTGATTTATGTGGCAGCAAGAGGGGATGAGAACGCCGGGAGCAGCTCGGAATCCCTATTTTCCAGAAAAAAGACCATCAACCTGTGGTACACCGACGATGCTGTGACGGACTTTTTAAACAGTGCGTGTGTGGCCTACACAGACAGCCAAAGTGAATACCGGATAGAGCCGACTCTCATTGATGACACGGATTATATGCAGAAGATTTATGATGCATCCGTGGAGGGAGAGGATTATCCGGATCTGTTCCTGGCAGGCAATGATCTGCTGGAGCGTCTGTGGCTGACCGGGCTTGCGGCAGAAATTCAGGATACGGAGCACTTTAGCGACAACCATACATTCTGTGAGTCAGCCATCGATGCGGTGACCTACCAGAATAAGGTGATTGCGTATCCGATGAGCTTTGAGGCGGCTGCATTTCTTTACAATACAGATTATCTGCAGACCATGGCCTCGGCTGCCGGGAAGACGCTGGAGGATACCGTTCCCACGACAATGGTCGATGTCATTACACTGGCCAACAGCTACGATGCGCCGGAGAATGTATCTGCCGTGCTCAAGTGGGATGTCAGCGATATTTTTTATAACTATTGCTTCCTTGGCAATTATATGGACATCGGCGGCCAGTACGGAGATGATACGAGTCAGCTGCACGTATACAATCAGCAGCTCATTTCCTGTCTGCAGGTCTATCAGCAGCTGAATCAGTTTTTCTCCATTGATACCGCGTCGGATGACTATTCGAGCGTGATTCAGGATTTCGCGGCGGGGAAGATTGTCTTTACGCTGGCAACATCGGACAGTGTGAAGAAGATTGCCCAGTACGAGAAGGACAATGGAACTGCGATCAACTACGGCGTGACGAGAATTCCGGATCTGACGGGCGACCTAAAGTCCAAGACGCTTTCCATCACGAATTGTCTGGTGATCAACGGATATTCCGAGCAGCAGGAGGAGGCCAATGCGTTCGCGCAGTACCTTCTCTACGAGGGAATGTATACGTTCTTTGATCAGACCGGAAAAGCGCCGGCACTGGCCGGATACAGCTACAGCGATGAGCACATGAACGGCTTCTACGATGCGTACACCGATTCGTCACCGATCACCAAGCTCCGGTCGGCATCCAATTTCTGGATGCTCCTGGAGAACACCTTCTCGAAGGTGTGGGACGGAGAGGATCCGAATGAGCAGCTGCGCCAGCTGTGCCAGCAGCTTTTGATTCAAATGACCGGCCAGGAAGATGTAAGCGTTGCGAAGATCGCGGATCCGGCGGCTGTGGATATTCAAAGCCAGCTGACGGGAATGGAATAGGACACTCAGAATTGCCCGATGGCACATGCATATGAAAATTTCCCCCTGCAGAAAATTCTGCAGGGGTTTTTCTGTGTTACAATGCAATGTACATGACGGGGCCCCTGACGCAGGCAGGGAGGTCATGAATGGGAATACAATTGCATATGAATGCGGTGAAGCGAAAGCGCCTTGGAAGGGGCGCCGCCTTTGTACTGCTGGTGGCAGCAGTGAATATGGGGCTGCCGGCATGCGGCAGAGGCGAGGAGCTTACGCTAAGCGGCGCTGTCACGCAGAGCTCGCAGGAGAGCCTCGAGGAAAATGATTCAGGGGAGGAGACTGCTGCAGGTTCTGAAGACTCTGCAGAGGCCGCCGCAAAGGCGCAGGAAACCTCAGACGCCGCAGAAGACGATACCGCTGAACCGGCCCGGAACGTTGTCGTATATCTTTGCGGTGCAGTGGAGCACGCCGGCGTGTACGAGCTGCCGGAGGGGGCACGCGTAGTGGATGCGATCCGCATGGCGGGCGGCCTCACACTGATGGCCGATGAGACCTGTGTCAATCAGGCAAGACTCCTTGCGGATGGCGAACAGATCTATATCTGGACGGAGGAGGAACGCAGCGCCCATCAACGAGGAGAAAATGTCACCTTCCCGGAGACGGCAGGTGAAACGCCGGCTTCTGATACGGCCGGCAGCGCCGGGGATGGACTTGTGAATCTGAACACCGCAGGGCAGGAGGAGCTTACAACGCTCCCCGGAATCGGAGCTGCCAAGGCGGCGGCCATCATTGCCTATCGGCAGGAGCACGGCGGATTTTCCGCCCCGGAGGAGCTTAAAAACGTATCCGGAATCGGAGATGCGACCTATGAGAAGCTCAAGGACCGGATCGCGCAGATACCGTAAGCGAATATCATAAAAGGAGAGAATCATGGCAGCAAGAATTCTGGTTGTCGATGATGAAAAGCTGATTGTAAAGGGAATACTGATCAGTCTGGCCCAGGACGGATATGAGACAGACGCAGCCTATGACGGCAATGAGGCACTGGAGAAAATAAAAAACGGCAGCTACGATCTGGTTATTCTGGATCTGATGCTGCCGGGTATGAGCGGAACACAGGTGTGCTGCTCAGTCCGGGAATTCTCCGGCGTTCCGATTATCATGCTGACCGCCAAAAGTGAGGACATGGACAAGATCCTGGGACTGGAATACGGCGCGGATGATTATATGACCAAACCGTTTAACATTCTGGAGCTGAAGGCCAGAGTCAAGGCAATTCTTCGAAGAACGAAGGAAGGGCCGGCGCAGGCACAGACCAGGCGAATCGTCGAGAGCGGAGACATCCGTATGGACAGAGATAACCGCCGGGTGGAAATTGCCGGCAGGGAGATCTCCTTGACAGGAAAGGAGTTCGAGCTCCTGGAGCTTTTGGTTTCGCACCCCGGAAAGGTCTATGCCAGAGCAAATCTCCTGCAGCTGGTCTGGGGAAGGGACTATCCGGGAGATGAGCGCACGGTGGACGTGCATATCCGGCGTCTTCGGGAGAAGATTGAAAGGACACCGTCCGAGCCCTGCTACGTGCAGACAAAGTGGGGCGTTGGCTATTATTATCAGGAGAAAAAAAGCGAGTAAATGGCACAGCACAATGCAGTATTCGAAAGGGCAGGAGCCATTCTGGGTAACATCCGTGAAGCTGCCCGCAAATCGGCATTTCTTCAAAGTCTTCGTCTGCGTATCTTTCTTATCATATTTGTTCTCGGCGTTGTGCCGTGCGTGATCATGCGCGGCTTGGTTCTGTCCAACTACGAAACCAGAGTCATCAATCTCAGAATCAGCGAGGTTCAGACGCAGCTGCGCATTCTGGCAAATCACCTTCTCACATACAATTATCTTCAGGATTCATCGTCTCAGGTTGTGGATGCGGAGCTGACGCAGTTTGCGTCCTTTTACGACGGCAGAGTGCTGGTTATCAACGGGAACCTCAAGGTTGTGAAGGATACCTTTGATATGTCAACGGGCAAAACGGTGGTTTCCCGGGACGTGGTCCGATGCTTTCAAAGCGGGAGCAGAGAAGTTACCACACGATATGTCAAGGAAGACGGATACCTCGAGGTCATCATGCCGGTCAGTGAGACGAAATCCCTGGAAAATCAGGACTATTCCGGCAGCACCTCACAGGAAGAGGAGGTATGGGGGGTTCTTCTGGTCAGCGTATCCACCGAGTCCATTGCTGCAACACTGGACGTTCTGGCCCGGCGCGCCAACCTTTTGCTTTTGATTATGGGGGTGGTCGTATTTTCACTGGCGGTTCTGGCGGCAGCCTTTCTGGTGCGTCCGCTGGAAAAGCTGACCAGAGCATTCGGTGATGTGCAGGCAGGGTATACGTCTTCAAGCGTGCAGGTAAATGACTACAGCGAGACCCGGAACATTGTAACGGCCTTCAATGATGTCATTGGCCGTATGCGCGCACTGGACGAGTCCAGACAGGAGTTTGTCTCCAATGTGTCGCATGAGCTGAAGACGCCGATGACCAGCATGAAGGTGCTGGCGGATTCGCTTTTGCAGCTGGGGGATGCCGCTACACCGGAAATGTACCGGGAGTTTCTGGGCGATATCAATGGGGAGTTGGACCGGGAGAACCAGATGATCGCAGAGCTTCTCGTCCTTACAAGGATGGACCAGAGAGAGGTTTCGATGCGAGTTACGCAGGTGGACATTGCTGCACTGGCGGAGGCTGTTCTTAAGAGAATTCGTCCGCTTGCAAGACAAAAGGATGTGGAGCTGGTGCTGGTCAGTGAGCGGGCAGTCAGTGCCGAAGTGGACGAAGCCAAAATGACGCAGATCCTCAGCAATCTGGTGGAAAATGCGGTGAAATACAACCGCACGCACGGCAAGGTCACGGTGACGCTGGATGCGGACAACAAACAGTTCTGGGTAAAGGTAGAGGACACCGGCATCGGCATTCCGGAAGAATCCAGAGAACGGGTTTTTGAGCGGTTTTACCGCGTGGATTCCTCCAGATCCCGGGAAATCGGGGGAACAGGACTTGGCCTTTCGATTGTAAAAAGCGCGGTGCTCCTCCACCGGGGAACCATATCGGTGACGCCCGGTGAGAGTGAGGGGTCTGTTTTTACGGTAACCATCCCGCTGACACATACGGCCGGGCAACACACAGATACCCTTGGCAGACGATCGGCACAGGCATTGCCAAAAGGAATACACAATGAACAGACTGGAAAGAAGACATAAAGCGTTCGATTCGAATGCGGCATGCGGAAGGCTTTTAGGGCCTTTTCCTGCAGCTGTGCTGATCGCTTTGGCAGTACTCCTCCTGACGGGCTGTGCGGGGGAGGGGACGGCCACCGCAGAGGACGGAAACGGAATAAAGCTGTATTACCTAAGTGAAGATCTCTCGTCGCTGCGCGCAGCAGACTATCTGCCTTCGGACGGACGGAGCATGGATGATATGGGGCCGGAAGAAATGGCGGCCGATATGCTCTCACAGCTTTCGAGTACTTCGGCGGACGGCAGGGGAATTCCGCCGGTTCAGAATTTTGAGGTGGAACGACTGCACGTTCAGGATGGGGCCCTGACGGTGACACTCTCAGCGGACTATGAGGAGCTTACCGGCACCCGGGAGATTCTGGTGAGAGCCGCCATGGTCCGCACTCTTTGCCAGGTTGCTGACGTCAATTCCGTCACATTCCTGTGCGGAGACCATGCATTGCAGGATGCCGACGGGAATCCCCTGGGGGCGGAACGGGCCGATATGTTCATTTTCAATTCCGACCGGGAGATCGGGAATTATGAGAAGGTAAGGCTCCACTTGTATTTTGCCTCCAAAACCGGAGATCAGCTGGTGAATACCTGGCGGAATGTGGTCTACAACAGCAATGTGTCATTAGAACGCGTGGTGGTGGAGCAGGTGCTGAAGGGACCGAATTCGGACGTGGTGTTCCCGACACTGAATCCGTCTGCCAAAATATTATCCGTCACCACCAGAGACGGCGTGTGCTACGTCAACTTCGACCAGGCTTTTCTGACA
>CAVFRZ010000110.1:0-7804 GCA_963624875.1 Anaerovibrio sp. | reverse complement strand
CCTCTCCTGTCATCCCGGTGCGGTATCTTTTATTGCGAATTCATACGCCATCAAAAATTTGCTGAATCAGCGCATCAAATTCCTTCCAGGCTCTCGTATCTGAAAGCTCGCTCACATTCTCCGCGACGCTGCGGTAATACCAGGCCTGCTCCGCCGGATCCTTCTGGTTAAAGCTCTGCCAGACATCGTGCCCCTCCACCTTCCAGGCAGGATATATGGACCGAAGATTGGACAGCTTATCGCCGAGGTACAGAATTTTAATGTCAATATCATCAGTCCCCTGCAGAAAATCAATGGACTCCTGCTTGCGCAGCTTCCATGTACTCGCTGCCGGCAGATTCTTTCTCTTATCCTCTGTCTCCGATCCAACCAGCTCCGCCACGCGCTTTCCGAAATGCTCCTCCACCTCCCGGAGGGTAATCCCTGCATCCTCCACAACATCATGGAGCATCGCAGCCGCAATGACCTCCTGGCTGCTCGTCATGGTGCTGACAATCACAGCAACCTCCATCGGGTGGAGAATATACGGCAAACCGGCTCTTTTACGGCGCATTCCGTCATGCGCCTTCACTGCAAAGGTACTTGCTTCACTCACTAATTCCATCACTTAATTACCAATACATCTGCAAAGCCGGTCATTTCAAAAACCTGCATTACATCTTCACATACACCAGTAACAATCATTGCTCCCTTCCTGCTCATCATCTTATGAGCACCGAGCAGGACACGCAGTCCTGCAGAGGAAACATACTCCACCTTGGTCATATCGATCGTAAGCTCCGTAATCTGCTCCGGAAGTGCCGCAATTTCCTTCTCCAGCTCCGGCGATGTAATGGTATCCAGTCTTCCTTCGACATACAGCACCATCTTCTCGTTAGCCTGTTCCGCACGAATTGTCATTTACGTATACTCCTTTCCGCTTGTGAGTTTCCTCTCCGCACATCTTAACACATTATAGGGACTACTTGGTATGTCCTCTGACTGCAGAGGGAAACATTCGAAGGCTCTTCCACATCGCGTAGGTATACAGTACAATGCCGACCACAGAGAAAATCTGCATTCCCCACAGAGTTGTATGCAGCCCCCAATGCTCCAGCATCGGTCCGCCGATAATATTGGCAATCAGACTTCCCACCGTATATGCGCTGCCGATGAGTGCCTGCCCCTTGAGAAATTCATTCTCCGGAAGCGTATGTGCCACATACCGCATTCCGGCCGGCACGTATATCGCATATCCTGCAAACTGCAGCAGCTCCGCCGCATAGATTGAATAAACATTCGGCGCCAGCATAATCCAGAAATTCTTCAGTATCCACGCAAAGCCCGCAAATATCAGCAGTCTTCGATTTCCGAACCGATCCGCCATTTTCCGATACAGCAGCATCGCCGGCAGCTCCATCATTGCAGAAATAAACACCGCTGTACCAAGATCGGCACTGTTGCCTCCGACGCGCTGCAGAATCTGAAGAAGATATGTCTGCGTAAAGCTATGCGACGTAATGATGAAAATCGCCCCCCATAAAAAGGCATAAAACTGCGGATATTCCCGCAGCAGAATTCTCTTCTCTGCCGGCGTTACCCCCGCTGCCGGCCGCTCCTCTACGTTCGGTGCATGAAACAGAAGAACAAATACGCAAAGCAAAATGCAGGGAATGATGTACAGCACAGGAATAACATCCGTCGAAAAGGCTGCAATGATATGTCCGCCGGCCAGGCTCCCCAGTGAAAAAGCAGCCGATCCAATGCCCCGCCCCACGCTGAAGTTAATCCGTATCCCCTGCTCGTTATAACCACGATACAGCGCAATCACAAACGGCACCGTCGATTGTGCCAATACACTCAGGATTGTAAACAGGATGGCAAAAACCAGTCCTCCTCCGGATGTAAACAACAGCGCAACCGCCACCACCAGCGTAATAACATGCACGCCGACAATAACATTGCCGACTCTCATCCCTGTCCGCTCAATAAATGAGACAAGCGCCATCTGAACCACGACATTCAGCAGACACCCGATTCCCAGTATGATACCGATCTGCCCGTCCGAAAACCCTCGGTCCAGCAAATACGCCGCCGAAAAAGAGCAGGGAAAAGAAAATGCCGCAAAATAAAGAAACTGAATGATGACATAGAATATATTCGCGTTTTTCTCATTGATATGAATCATTTTCACCGCGCGAACTCCTCCCCTGTCCTAATACACACGGACAGCGCATACTGATCTTTCGCTTCCGTTCTTCCACAGAGCATCTGGCTGCCAAGCCGCATGTCCTCTCCCCGGAGCAGCGGCAGCACGTTAAAGGACGAAAACGATCGGTATAAACCGTCTCCCAGCGCCTTTACGACACTTTCCTTCATCGTCCAGAGCTGCAGAAAGCGCTTCGCCTGCTCGTGATCGTCTGCGCCCTGATAAATCCAGTCTCTTTCCTCCGGCGCAGCCACATACCGGATCAATCCGGCAAGCCCCCTGCCGGCTTTTCGATCCAACCTTTCTATGTCCACTCCAACAGGTGTCCTCGCTGTCGCCAGGACAATGTACTCTCCGCTGTGTGAAAGATTAAAGTGCAGATCGCACGAATCCGCCAGGGGTTTCCCATGCTCCCCTGTTCGAAGATCCGAGTCCTCCAGACCCAGCGTCTCATAAAGAAGCGCTCCTGCACCGATGCACCGCAGCCGGTCCTCATGAATACGAAACTGCATCGCCTTCTCATAGCGTAGCGGGAAATGCAGCCTGCAGTATTCTTCCGAATACTGCGCGGCTTCTTCTATGGTCATTTTGTAGATTGCCGCCTCCGGCCTCATTTCCATTCCGTCTTCTTTTCGTTTCTGCGCAACGTTCCTCTGCTCATGCGGCATTCTCACCAGGTGAAACGGCAGTTGTTCAGCACTCGCCATATCTCAGCGTAATCCCTCTGCCTGCAGATGAATTCACCTAATCAGCAGGCGTGAATATAAATCTGCAGTGCAGCATTATCCGTGCCGGGTGCCGGCAGCGTAAGTCCTGCATTCTCCAGCACACTGCCGGGAAGCTGCATTTCCCCAAGCTCCGGCCTTCCAACCATCTGCACCTTATACAGTGTCTTCGCACTCAGGCCATGCACATAGATATGGTATGGGCACGGATTCGCCTCCACGCCGTGGCAGACAGCCGTAACCAGTGCCTTACTCTGATCCGCAGCAGCCATCTCCCATGCCGTGCACGGATCCTCCGGCTTCGACAGGCGGTAATACTCACCATACTGAATCAGATCGTAAAACTCCGTGAAGGTGTGAATCTGCTGCCGCACCTCTTCCTTTTCTTCCGGCGTCATCCTGGTAATATCCAGCTCGTATCCAAAGGTTCCGGCCATGGCCACGCACCCTCTGGTATGCAGCGGCGTAACCCGCCCCGTCTGGTGATTCGGAACTGCACTGACATGGGCCCCCATGGCGGACACCGGATATCCAAGAGATGTTCCGTACTGAATGGATACGCGGTTTAACGCATCCGTGTTGTCGCTGGTCCAGATCTGCGGCGTGTAATACAGCATGCCGGCGTCAAACCGTCCGCCGCCGCCGCTGCAGCCCTCGATCAGAACCTCCGGGAACCGCTGATGGAGCTGCTCGAGCACATAGTACAGACCCAGAATATACCGATGGGCAAACTCGCCCTGGTGCCGTGCATCCAGCCCCAGGCTGTACTTATCGCAGATGCTGCGATTCATATCCCACTTCACATAACTGATCGGTGCGCTGCGCAGAATATCGCAGATCCGCTCCAGAATATAATCACAGATCTCCCGTCTGGAATAATCCAGAACCAGCTGATTGCGTCCAAGGCACGGCTTCCGACCGGGCGCAGCAATCGCCCAGTCCGGATGCTCCCGGTACAGATCACTGTCCACCGAAATTGCCTCCGGCTCAAACCAGATTCCGAACAGCATTCCATCCTCGGTAATCTTCTCCGCCATGCTCGTAAGCGTACAGCCGAGCTTCTCCTCATTAGGATACCAGTCTCCCAGTGCACAGTTATCGCTGTCCCGTCTGCCAAACCAGCCGTCATCCATGACGAACAGCTCAATTCCCATGCTGTGGGCTTCTCTTGCAATGGAAATCAGCTTCTCTCCGGTAAAATCAAAATAGGTCGCCTCCCAGTTGTTGATCAAAACCGGACGTCTTTTGTGTTTCCACGGTCCGCGGCACACATTTTCCCGAATGGTTTTGTGAAACTCCCGGCTCAGCTGCCCCAGGCCGTTCCCGCTGTAGGCCATCATCACCTGCGGCAGATCCAGATGGTCCCCCGGCTCCAGATCCCAGGAAAATTCGTCCGGATGAATTCCGCAGAGGAATCTTGTCTGATTTACCTGATCCTTTTCCACCTCCATGAGGAAATCCCCGCTGTAGAGGAAGGAAAAGCCATAGCATTTGCCCTGCGTCTCCGTTGCATCTTTCTCACACAGAATGGAAAACGGATGATACTGGTGGCTGCTGGTTCCGCGAACACTTCCGACACAGGAGAGACCGTGCGGTACCGGGCGCCTTTGCGCATTCCGCTCCATCGCATGCCGTCCGTACAGTGTAATCCAGTCATAATCCCCAAAGGGAAAATCCAGGCATACCGACGCTGCCTTCTCAATCTGCAGTGCAGCATCCCCGGCATTAATAAGGCGAGCGGACCGCACGATAACATCCTGCTCCTCCAGTACGCCGTACCACAGCTCCACTTCCAGGCCGCTGCAGTCGTCTCTCAGCCGTATGCACAGGCTTTTCGATGCGGCTTCCTCCTCATAGACAGCCGGAAGGCCTTCTATACTGTACAGACCATCCTCCACGCGGCAGTCCACATAATGAAGAGCCGCCGTCTGATCCCCTTCCGGTTCTCTTACCCGTAGCCCGGTTATGCGGTAATCGCCGGTACCAAAGCAGCTGTATTCCTGCGGCAGCACATCCAGCGAATAGGTCCGATCCTTCGTACCCACGTCGTACGGATTCCCGCAGAATCCGCGGTCTGCAAACGAAAGCTGCCCATACAGATCACAGTCACCGATACGGCCGCCGTAATATGTATGAATCAGATTCCCTTTGTCATCAATCTTCATCTGATATGTGGAATGCCCTGTATGCAGGTCAATCCGCCCTGCTGCTTCATTCATCACAATTGCCATGGTTTCCCCTCCCGGCTGTCCGATTGTCTCTCAGTATTGTCTATTTATACCTATCAGCACCCATCTCGCGTCACCTTCCGAATCCGTCAATCACATCGTCATTCGGCAGATAATCCCAGGTGCTGTCTGTAATTCTTACCACAAGACTGTTGTCGCTATCCCGGTAGATCACGGCCGAGATATCTTTTCCGCTCGGATCCACCGCTTTAAAGGTCATCTTGTGCTCTGCAAAGGTTCCGGTTCCGTTCTCAAGGCTGCACAGCCTGAACAGATCCAAATCCACGCGGAAGGTATCGTCTCCGTTGTCCGCTATGGTAAGTGTGCTGCCATCATAGCTGCGCTCGTGCTCACCCAGGAAATAGTCGTTCAGCTCCTGCTCGCGATCTGCCTGCGGATCATCCGTAGCATCGCCCTGCAGCGGCACATACAGATTCTCCGCATAGACCTGTATATCCATGCCGTCCAGACTCGACCCCTTCGCTGAGAGGGAATATGTCACACCGGACACTGCATCGTACCAGTTCACAAGCTGTATATCATCCACTGTCTGATCATTGAGGTCACACTGTCCGTAGTAGATGGCTTCCAGCCCGGAGACCGTCCCCTCGTCGCCGGTCCAGTCCATATGTATACCGGAAATATCGGTCAGCTCATCCGCCATTTGCATGCGGTAGACCCATGTCGCATCATCCAGGTCATAGCTCATCTGCGCAAGCTTCCCCTCTTCCATATAGCTGTACACAACATTCTCCGCACCATCCGGCGGTATCATGGAAAAGCCCGTTGCCTCCGCAACGCCCTCCGCATCCGACTCTGTCCACGGATTTGCAATTTCCGTGGTCTCATCCTGATCCGCAGTATTATCCTGCGCTGCATCCTCGCTCTTTGCCGTTTCCGCTGATTCTGTCGACGCTTCCGTCGAGGACGTCTCCTGCTCCGCAGTTGCAGCGGATGTGGAGCCGCATCCCGTCAACCACGCTGCACTCACAGTGATTGTCAGCAAAGCCAAAACCAATCTTTTCTTCATGCAATTCTCCTACAAACGCTCTTACACAATCATCGCAACCACTGCCACGATCAATCCAATCGTAATCACAAACGGCATCAGACAGCACCCACAGCCGCCTCTTCTCGGCGGCGGAGGCGGTCCCCAGGGGCCTCCTCCCATTGGTCTGTGCGGACCGCCCATTCCGGGTCCGTGGGGCCCTCCCATTCTCGGCCCATGAGGGCCACCCATTCCAGGTCCATGAGGACCACCCATCCCCGGTCCGCCGGGGCCATGTCCGTGTCCAGGTCCATGCATCATGTATTCCTCCTTTTATTCCGCAAAACTTTTATTCTGCAAAACTTTCCTTCTGCCTATGCAGTATCTCGCCGTATAAATCCATCCGGTTCCGAATCGTCACTTCAACTCAGTCCTCTTCGTACTCGTCCTCCCAATCATCATAGGCCTCACTTCTGGACTTGTACATGGATTTGTTGTCCTGATAATAGCTCTCCGGATCCTCATCATAATAATCGTCTCTTTTCTCGTACAGCTGCTTGTAATGCTTGTTGCAATAGCCCTTTTTATTGCTAACTCCATAGTTTCTGCAGCCGGGATATTTGCAGGTTTTCGCTGTTGACGACGAAGATGTCTTGGACGTTGTCTGTGACTCGTATTTTTTGTAATGGTATCTGCAGGCCTGAACATCCGTATCAAAATAAACCGGCTCATCGCAATTGTACTCTTTACAGATGTGCTTGCTGCAGTACTTTCCCGTGTATATGCCCTCGCTGCAGGTGATGTCGCCCTTCCCTCTCCAGTGACACGTGTGAGAATGGCAGTATCTGCTTCCTTCCTTCGCATAATAATGGTGACAGATCGCGCATTTTGATTTTGTCTTGGCCTGTGCCGGTACAGAAACCAGCGTGCACATTGCTAAAACGGCAGCGGTGCAAACAATTCTTCCTATCCTCCTATTCACCACGATTATACCCCCTTGTTTTGTAAAACACATGATACGTATCCGTTCCGCGCCCATTGCCAAATACGCACACCATTCATCTTTTATTTTTTCGCTTCAGCTCGTTCATTTCCCGATTAATTTCATCCAGTTCTGCATTGAGCCGCTGAATTTCTGCCTCATACAACCGAATGGCCTCCTGCAGTGCCTTCTGCACAAGAGTCAGCTTTTCCGGATCATCCAACAGCTCCTTATAACGATACGGATTCTTGCTCTTGATCTCTTTCACTTCCACCTGCAAAAAACGGATCTGACTTTCCAGTTTTCTCTTAATCTCCAACAATTCCTCCGGTGATAGATTGTCAGCCTGCTCTGCCTCCGATCCGGCAGCCGAGAAAACCTCATCGTAAATCTCCTGCAGCGTTTCGATATCGCCCTCCTCGTACGCCTGCGTTGCCCTTCGAAAGAGCTCCTGTTCCCGTTCTGTTGCATTGGGATTTACATCCGGATGAAGTCTTTTGATGATCTTCCTGTAGAGATCCTTCAGACTGGGGCGCTTCTTCTCGCCGGCGCTGTCATTATCCGCATCAGCTCCTGCCCTCTCCTGTCCCTCTGCCTCAGCTTCCTCATTTGCATTGCCATTACTCTCTGCAGCAGATCCCGTTCGCTTTCCTCCGGCAGAAGAATTCTCTGATCCGTCGCCAATATATCTTC
>CAVFRZ010000109.1:0-7855 GCA_963624875.1 Anaerovibrio sp. | reverse complement strand
GCTTTTACCGTTACGGCCACGGCACCCAGCAAGACCTTCAATATTGCGGGCCTTCAGGTTTCCAATATCTTCATCGCAGATGCCGGGCTGCGGGAGATCTTTTGTCATGAATATAATGCCAGCGGCTACAGTCAGTTAAATGCCGCAGGACTCATCGCGGCGGAGGCTGCCTATCGCGACGGCGAGACCTGGTACAACGCGGCAAAAAACTACATTCAGGATAATATCGCTTACATGCGCCGGTTTATTCAGACACGCTTGCCGCAGCTGCGCATGATCGAACCGGAAGGAACTTATCTTGTCTGGGTGGATTTTCGTCGACTGGGGCTGGACAATACGGCACTGGAGGACCTTATTCTGAACAAAGCAGGGCTCTGGCTGGACAGCGGTGCTATTTTCGGTCCTGTGGGAGAAGGTTTCCAGCGCTTCAATGTGGCCTGCCCCCGGGCTACGCTGACAAGGGCTCTGGAGCAGCTGGCAGCCGTTCAGTAACTTATTGGTTTGGCACATTCACATGTCTGAAGATGCGCATCACGCAGTATTTATAGAGAAACAGTTATTGATGTGATATTCTTAATCTCGAGGCTACCATAAAACGGTAGGCGGTTGCCCTTCTGAATTGCAGGAGGGACTGTGAACCCTCCTGCAACACGCTTTCACAGCGTTCCGAAAGGAATGTATGAAACGAAAGGAGGGCTTGCGTATGAACTATGTGACGTATTCGGACTTGTTCCAATTCGTAGTAGCTCTGGCAGCTGTAGCCACGCTTGCGTGGTATATAGGCACAAAAAAATAACCGCCCACTGCCCAAGTCTGCGGTTATTTTTTAACTAACAACTGGGCAACCGTCTATCGGTAGCCTTTTCTATTTCTATTTTACACGGTGCAGGACATAATGCAAGTGCGGTTATTGCCATGGCAGGCCGCTGGTATTACCTGAAAAGCAGAAAGGGCAAAGCAGGACAAATTCTCTGCGGAGAGACTACCGCTTTGCTACGAGTGATCAAAGTAAGAATGGGAAAGCACAGATGGGGAGATTCATCTGTACTGAGTAGTTGTTGACATTATGAGAGGAAAGTTTTACGCTCTCATTGAGCGAAGGGTGGGCCCGGGATCGGTTTTGGACGTTAGAGAAGGTGGCCTTTTGAGGTAGGGATTTACTCGTCCGGTGTAACCTTTCGCCCTTTCATAGATGCATCTATTGTGAAGATAAACCTGACTGAGTAGGGGCGTCCGGTGAATGGACCGGGAGTTGCCGCACACGTTCGTCGAGTATCCCCTTTGAGGGAGCAGACGATCTCTCGGTCAGGTTTATTGCGTATGTCCGGCGGTCATCCCTTTTGAATTGTTCTAAATTGTTAAAAAAGTGTCACAATTTGTCCTTGCAGGCATATTTTATGGAGGATATAATGGAAGCGCTTACAGCGGTTTTGCCTCAATATAGGTAAAAACTTACAAGACATTTTCTGATTTTCAGAATACAGATGAAGACAACCAACGCATAGGAGGATAAGGGAGATGTCATTCATTGATGGAATCAAGGAACGCGCAAAGAGCGATGTGAAGACGATCGTACTGCCGGAGTCAGAAGACGAGCGCACCATTCGTGCGGCTGCAGAGATTCTCAGCCAGGGCATTGCCAAGCTCATTCTGCTGGGCAATCCGGACAAGATTTATGCGGATGCCAAGAAGTACGGCGTTCACGTAAATGATGCTGTGATCGTAGATCCGCAGAACTGCGGCGACAAGCTGGATGAGTATGCAAACCTTCTCTACGAGCTTCGCAAGAACAAGGGAATGACCCCGGAGAAGGCAAGAGAGACACTCCTTGCAGACTACACGACCTTCGGCGTTGTTATGGTTAAAAATAACGAGGCGGACGGCCTGGTTTCCGGAGCCTGCCATTCTACGGCCAACACACTTCGTCCCGCTCTGCAAATCCTTCGTACGGCACCCGATGCCAAGGAGGTTTCCGGATTCTTCATTATGGATGTTCCGAACTGCGAGTATGGCCACAATGGCACATTTATCTTTGCTGATGCCGGTCTGAACCAGGATCCCAATCCGGAGCAGCTGGCAGACATCGCACATGCTTCTCACAAGAGCTATCTGCAGCTGGTTGCCGACGACCCGAAGGTTGCCTTCATTTCCCACTCCTCCAAGGGATCTGCCAAGCACCCTCTGGTAGACAAGGTGGTCGAGGCTGTTAACATTGCAAAGGCATCTTATCCGGATATGACCTGCGACGGCGAGCTGCAGGTGGATGCAGCCATCGTTCCTTCCGTTGCAGCCTCCAAGGCACCCGGCAGCGAAGTGGCCGGCCACGCCAACATCCTTGTATTCCCGAACCTGGACTGCGGCAACAATGCATATAAGCTGGTTCAGCGTTTGGCAAAGGCGGATGCGTACGGCCCGATGCTGCAGGGAATTGCAAAGCCAGTAAATGATCTTTCCAGAGGATGCTTCTGGCAGGATATCGTTGGCGTTGTGGCTCTGACGGCTGTTCAGGCACAGGCGTAAGAAAAAGTTGAGCAAGGGAGGATCTTTAGGAATGAATATTCTGGTTATTAACTGCGGCAGCTCTTCATTGAAGTTCCAGGTGATCGATACCCAGACCAGCGAGTGCATCGCCAAGGGTATCTGCGAAAGAATCGGTATCGACGGAATCATCACGTATGAAAACCTGCGTGTAAAGAGCGGCAAGATTAAGACAAAGACTGAGATTGAGGATCACAAGAAGGCGATCAGCCTTGTTCTGGATGCTCTGACAGACCGCGGCACGGGCGTCATCAAGACCTTAAGCGAGATCGGCGCTGTTGGACACCGTATTGTGCATGGCGGCGAGAAGTTTACAAAGTCGGTTGTCATTAACGATGAGGTTATCGAAGCAATCCGCAGCGTATCGGATCTTGCACCGCTTCATAATCCGGCAAACCTGACCGGAATCCTTGCCTGCCAGGCTCTGATGCCGCAGACGCCGATGGTGGCTGTATTCGATACGGCCTTCCATCAGACTATGCCGGCAAAGGCTTACATGTATGCAATTCCGTGGAAATATTACGATCAGTACAAGATCCGCCGCTACGGCTTCCATGGCACCTCCCATGCGTTTGTTTCCAGAGAGGTTGCCAAGTACCTTGGCAAGAAGCCGGAGGAGCTCAAGACCATCGTATGCCACCTCGGAAACGGTGCTTCTGTATCTGCAGTTGAGTATGGAAAGTGCATCGACACATCCATGGGTCTGACTCCCCTGGAAGGACTGATCATGGGAACCCGTTCCGGCGATATCGATCCTGCCGTTGTAGATTACATTGCAGGCAAGGAAGGCATCTCTTCCTATGAGGTTGATCAGATCCTGAATAAGGAGTCCGGCGTATATGCACTGTCCGGAGACCTTTCCTCAGATTTCCGTGATCTGTGGGACGCACGTCATGCCGGCGATAAGAAGGCAGAGATTGCCCTCGAGGCATGGGCATACCGTGTGGCCAAGTACGTAGGCGCCTATGTTGCTGCCATGAACGGCGTGGATGTTATCTGCTTCACAGCCGGTGTCGGTGAGAACGACTATGAGGCGAGAGCGCTGGTATATCATTACCTTACCTATCTTGGCATTGAGTTTGACGAGGAGAAGAATGCAACAACCAGAGGCGTTATTGCAGAGCTTTCCACACCGGAGTCCAAGGTGAAGGTTCTGGTATTCCCGACCAACGAGGAGCTTGCTATTGCCCAGGAGACCTACGAACTCGTAACAGCACAGTAAGGACGAATCTGCTTTGAAGATGTCACGCGGTTGGCACACTTCAGCCGAAGAATATTTCATAAGCAAAAGGGTTGACAACGGTGCTGAACATGCATATAATTCATAATGCATGTTTGAGGACTACTAAGAGTAAGGAGGTGGTACTGATGTCTATTTGCCCTAAGAACAAATCTTCCAGAAGCCACAGAGATAAGAGAAGAGCGAACTGGAAAATGTCGGCTCCGACTCTTGTTAAGTGCAGCAAGTGTGGCGCGCTGATGATGCCTCACAGAGTCTGCAAGAACTGCGGTTCTTACAATAAGAAAGAGATCATTGCGACTGAGGATTGATGTTCAAACATCATGAAGGCCCGGTGCAGCGGAAGCTGTGCCGGGCCTTTTGCTGTGATGCGGTGGTGTTTCCTGTGTTTTTGGCTGCGTGAGCTACGACATGAAATGGAGTGGTACGATTTTTTGACGAGCAGTGGATTCTCATGTAAGGAGCGGCTTCACCAGCCCAACAATCCCTTTCCACGATGACTTGAATGTGTCCATGCTGCGTGGTACTGTACTATAGTGGCGGTGATCAGGTGAAGACGCAAGTTCCTGCCGGTCATGACGCTGATACAGGAAAGACTTCAAACGGAAAGCGAGAGGATATGGCTGAGATCATTCGGGTTGCGGTAGACGCCATGGGGGGCGATTATGCGCCGCAGGAGATTGTAAAGGGTGCCGCAGAGGCGGCGTCTGCAAATGAGGGACTTCAGATTCTCCTCCTGGGAGATGAGAAGCGCATTCAGGAGGAGCTTGGGCAGTACAGCTTCCCCGCGGAGCGCATCACCATTGTACCGACGACAGAGGTCATTGAGATGGCAGAGCCTCCGGTGAATGCCATCAGGACCAAAAAGGACTCCTCCATTGTCCGCGGCATGAAAATGGTGCATGACGGCGAGGCGGATGCGTTTGTAACAGCGGGCTCCACGGGAGCAACGCTGGTCGGCGGTCAGATTATTGTCGGCCGCATCAAGGGCATCGAGCGGCCGCCGTTGGCTCCGCTGATGCCGACAGCAAACGGACCTGTTCTGCTGATTGACTGCGGAGCCAATGTGGATGCAAGAGCTTCTCAGCTGGTGCAGTTCGCTCAGATGGGTTCCATCTACATGGAGAACGTGGTGGGGGTGCCGAAGCCCCGCGTTGCTCTGTTTAACATCGGCGCGGAGGAAGAAAAAGGAAATGCACTGGTGAAGGAAACCTATCCGCAGCTGCAGAAGCTTGGCGAGGAAGGTCTCATTCATTTTGTCGGGAACATCGAGGCGAGGGACATCCCGGCCGGGGCAGCGGATGTCGTTGTGTGCGATGCCTTTACCGGCAATGCTATTTTGAAAATGTACGAGGGCGTAGCCTCCGTGCTGCTGGGGGAGATTAAGGGAGCGCTGATGTCGAGCGTACCCGGGAAGGTCGGCGGGCTTTTGATCAAGCCGTCACTGAAATCGGTACTAAAAAAGTTCAGCGTCAGCTCCTACGGCGGAGCACCGCTCCTGGGACTGCGCGGACTTGTTGTGAAGACCCACGGCAATGCCAAGGCGGTCGAGGTGCGGCACTCCATTGAACAGTGCATGGCCTTCCAGAAGGCCGGCATCAATGACCAGTTTAAGGAGAAGATGCATCTGGTGGACCGCACGACAGCTCATGCAACGGTGCAGTAGGACGCGCCGCATGAGCCAAAGAAAAGGTAACTATTCGGCAGCCATTTTCGCGGGAAAATGAGTGGATTACAATTATTATGAGGATTGTGGGGCAAAAGCTTTTGACCTCAACATCATTATCATTAATATAGAGTGAATAACCACAGGGAGGAATAACCATGGATGAAGATATGAAGAAGCTGCAGGCAATCATTGCGGATGTACTGAACGTGGATCCGAATGAGATTACAGAGGAGACGACCTTTACGGATGACCTGGGTGCGGATTCTCTGGATCTGTATCAGATCCTGATGGGAATTGAGGAGACCTACGGTGTTACTGTTCCGCAGGAGCTGACGGAGAACATTACCACCGTGGCAGAAGCACTGGAGCTGATCAAGCAGGCAACCGGAGAGGATGACTGAGACTTTACCGGAAAGGATGTGCAATGACAGAGGTTGTAAGACCGGGGACGGAGGAGCTTGAGAAACGGATCGGCTATAGCTTCCACAACCGGTATTTGTTGGAGTGTGCCCTGACACATACATCATACGCTAATGAACAGAAAATCCGCCGGTATGAGGATTATGAGCGGCTGGAGTTCCTGGGCGATGCGGTGCTGGAAATGGTTTCCAGTGAATTTCTTTATGAGAAGTATCCGAACAAAAAGGAAGGCGAGCTGACGAAGATCCGGGCATCCCTTGTCTGTGAACCGGCGCTTGCCTTCTGCGCAAGAGATCTGGATCTGGAGCAGTTTATTCGCCTTGGAAGAGGCGAGGAATCCTGCGGAGGCCGCGGAAAGGATTCCATTACATCGGATGTGATGGAGGCGGTCATCGGCGCCATGTATCTCGACAGCAAGGATGTTGAGATACCCAGAAGGTTTATTCTTCGGTTTATCCTTTCGGATCTGGAGGGGAAGCTGCTTTTTTACGATGCAAAATCCATCCTGCAGGAGCGCTGTCAGAAAAAGGGCAGAGAGATTTCCTACGAGGTAATCGGAGAGGAAGGACCGTGCCACAGCAAAACCTATACGGTGATGGCATACGTGGACGGGAAGGAGAGCGCGTCGGGGAGCGGCCGCTCGAAGAAGGCGGCAGAGCAGGCGGCGGCCTATCAGGTCCTTTTGAGCATGAAGGGCAGCAAAGACAAGGAAACGAATGTATCTTAAGAGTATTGAAATTCAGGGCTTCAAGTCCTTCGCGAACAAGATCAAATTAGAGTTTCATAATGGCTTCACCGCAATTGTCGGGCCCAACGGGTCCGGCAAGTCCAATGTTGCGGACGCCGTTCGCTGGGTGCTGGGTGAGCAGAGAGTCAAGCAGCTGCGCGGCGGCTCCATGCAGGACGTTATTTTCTCCGGAACAGAGCTGCGCAAGCCGCTTTCTTCGGCATATGTTGCCATCACCTTTGATAATTCCGATCACAAGCTTCCGGTGGATTATCAGGAGGTGACGGTGGCAAGGCGTCTGTACCGGAGTGGTGAGAGTGAATACCTCCTGAACAACGTGCAGGTGCGTCTGCGTGATGTGCAGGAGCTGTTTTATGATACCGGTATCGGCAAAGAGGGCTATTCCATCATCGGACAGGGCCAGATCGAGAAGATCCTTTCGGATAAGCCGGAGGATCGCAGAGAGCTGTTCGATGAAGCGGCCGGCATTGTCAAATTCAAGCGCCGCAAGGAGGCCTCGGTTAAAAAGCTGGAGAATGAGAAGGCCAATCTTGTCCGTGTCAGCGACATTCTGACGGAGCTGGAGCGTCAGGTCGGTCCTTTGGAGAAGCAGTCAGAGAAGGCACAGATTTATCTGCGCGCCCATGAGGAGCTGAAGGCACTGGACGTCAACCTGTTCCTGATGCAAAACGGAGAGACCGTTTCCAGACTGGATGAGCTAAAGAGCCAGCTTGCCAACGCAAACGAGGAACTGGAACGGACCGCTGCGTCCTATGAGGAGTCCAAGGAAAGCTATGCGCGGCTTGGAACCGAGCTTGAGAATCTGGAAAAGGAAGTCGAAGAAACCAGAAACGACATTGCACGCAGCAATGTCATTCGCAACCAGCTGGAAACCCAGATCAAGGTTGCTGAGGAATCCGTTCGTTCCATGACCGGCAATGCGGAGCATTTTCAGACCAGAAAATCTTCTGTGGAACAGGAGATTGCAGAGAAAAATAACGAGCGGGCGGCCATTGCCGGCGAAAAGAGCGGCATTGACGGTGAGATGAACGAGCTTTCGGCCATCCAGCAGGAGGCAGCTGCAGCGCTTAGTGCTGTCCAGGAGCATGAGACGGCCCTGCGCGATGCCATGGATGAAAAGCGCGCCTTCCTGATGGAGGTTCTGAACAACCGCGGCTCCATTAAGGCGCGGATGGCCTCCATGACAACCAAGCATGAGCAGTACGAGCAGCGAAAGGCCGAGCTGACCTCACGCCTTGTT
>CAVFRZ010000108.1:0-8023 GCA_963624875.1 Anaerovibrio sp. | reverse complement strand
TAGTATAGCTGAGCATCGGCAATATGGCCAGTTATTTAATTTTCATTGTACTAGTTTCCGTTCCAGACGCCGGCATCCTTCAGAGTCTGGATCTGCTGCTCCTTCAATTCCTTCGTAGCAGTCTCCACATTCTGTGCGAAGAGATCACGAATTTCCTCTGCACTCTTTCCTTCCTGAAGTCCCTGGTTAACCGATGTGAAGATCTGTCCTTCTGCGGTAACATCCATCTGTGTGGTGTATACCGGTGTCAGCTCCTTCGCAAGCGTTGCCCAGAGCTCTCTGGTTTTCTGTCCGCCAAAATACGGATCCTCATAGGAATAAAGGGATGTATCGTCATATGCCGGTGTATATGCCGGGAAGTAATCCACTGCTTCGAACATTGCATTCTGCCCCTCTACTGTAGCAAGCATATAGGATACAAATGCCCATGCAGCTTCTTTGTTCTGGCTCTGCTCCGGGATAACAAGGAAGGATCCGCCCCAGTTCTTCGCTCCGATTCCAGCCGGAAGATTTGCTACGGCCCAGTGACCTGCGCCATCCGGATCAATATCCTTCTTCAGGAACCCACCAAACCAGCAACCGTTCGGTACGCAGGCAATGGAACCATCAGCATAAGCCGCATATGCCTCTGTGGACCACATATCTACGTTCATATCGAGGCCTTCCTCACGCATCTTGATGATCGTATTCAGGCAGTCAATATCTCCGTCTCTCTCGACCTGAAGCTCAAGGTTCTCGTTGTAGTAATCTCTGTTCTGGAACAACAACTGATACAAATAGGAGCCATCCGCAATAAACCAGTGATTACCATCCAGTGCATGAACAGCTTCCGCCGCCTTCAGCACGCCATCCCAGGTGCTCAGAAGCTTATCCACCTCCGCCGGATCCGTCGGAAGCCCTGCCTGCTCAAAAATATCCGTCCGGTAGAACAGCGTCGTCGGTCCAACATCCCAGGGAATCAGCCGCATTGCTGTCCCGTCATCCGAAACACACTGGTCCCACTTAAAGGACACGAAATCATCAGCAAGATTCTGTGCTCCGTACTGATTCAGATCAGCAAGTGCCGTGGAATTCCGGTACTGCGCCACATATGCGCCCTCAACCATCGCTACATCCGGTGCGCCGGACCCTGCAGCCAGTGATGTCTGCAGATTCTGGTGGTGTGCGGTCGTATCCGTGAACTGGAGCTCTACATTGATATTCGGATATTTTTCATTGAAGCCTGCCATTGCAGCCTCAAATGCATCATCACCGGACGGCCATCCACCTACCACGATATCCGCGGAAATACTGGAATCAACCTCCACCAGTTCACCGGATGCCTGCGTTGTTCCTGATGAATCCGCGTTGCTGCTCTCCGATGCTGCAGAAGCCGTTGTATCGGAAGATCCGGAATCTCCGCCGCACCCTGCAAGCAGAGATACCGACATCGCCGATGCCGCTGCTAAAGCCAATACCCTTTTTGCTTTCATATCAAATACACCCTCCTTTGTTATGCCGGCCCATTCCGACATGCTGCCAACTCATACAGTTCTTACAGAGGCGCCTTCTGCAACCTGTATGCTTAGTTTTGAACAATACCGAATCTTCTTTCCATCAATGCGATCCATTAGTAAGTGAGCCAGATCCTTTCCCATCTCTTTTGGATTCGGTGTAATACTGGTAATTTCCGGCGTCATGGTCTTTCGGCGAATGGTTCCGTCGAAGCTCAATATAGAAACATCCTCCGGAATTTTCTTTCCTGCCGCCTCCAGATGAGAAACAAATCCAATTGCAAATTCGTCATTGAAACAAATCACTGCACTTGCATCCAGATCTCTTTCAAGAAAAACTGCTCCTGCAGCCTTTCCCTTCTCAAGAAAGCGTTCATTTTGTATGACTCTTCGAATGGATCGCTCTGCATCCGAGAGTCCGTCCTGTTCCTGATCCTCCTGCTCGCAGATGAAAAATTCCTGCATTCTGCTCCCAAGAGTCAATTTCATTGCGGATTTCCAGGCATTTGTCCGTCCATCACAATGGTTAAACGGATATGGAGACGCATAAGCTATTTCCCTGTGTCCGCGTTTTCGCAAATAGGAAAGTGCAAGCTCCATACTCTCGTACAAGTCCCACTCCACCATCGGAACCGCAGCCGCCATTCTCTGTGCGCTTCCAAAGCTCGCACTCACAACCGGCAAACGATAATTCTTCCCGTAAACCGAAACATACTCCGCTGCAAAGAATTCATTTTGAAGAATGATTCCGTCTGTAATCATTCCCTTTATGTTGCTAAACTCCATGTCTCCATTAATCAGAACGACATAGTCTTGCTCCCTTGCAGCCTCCTGCATTCCAAAGTACATATCCATGTTGAATGCATTCGTCAGATCCTTGCAGTAGAAAATAATCTGTCTTGTCCGCTTCTGCTGCAAAGACATAGCAACCGGATTCGGTACATATCCCAGCTCCTCTGCTACAGCCAGGATCTTCTGCCTTTTTTCTTTGTCAACATATCCGCTGTTATTCAGCGCTCTGGACACAACGGATACCGATACGCCCGCCTGCTCAGCGACTTCTTTTCTTGTAACCTTCGTTTTCACCTTTTACACATTTTGTATATGTGGTTCCCTGTCCAGTTCTTTTCGTTTGTGCATTTGTTTTGTAACTTATGCCGAAATTTTACCCCCCCGCACTTTGTCCATATCTTTATATGTGGTCTTGTGTCCACATCCTCAGCTTTTATTAAATCTGCCCGCATCGCTGTTTTTTCGCTTGATGTGTTTGGAATTCCTGTGCAAAAATGTATGCGTCAGCTGCGAAAGTGTCGCAGACACGGAGCGGCTGATTTTTATTTGTGGTGGTGCCTGTGCGAGCAGGCATGGCGGTTTTAGCTCATCCAATTCCAATGTGAATCGGCTATAGGGATGGCTCTATATACACATGAAACAGGCGGCATAGCACTGCCGCACATTTCCCCCTGCGGAGGCACACTATGTCTTCTCTCTTACTAATGGTTATCTACCTGATCTTCATCAGCCTGGGTCTCCCGGATTCACTTCTCGGCTCGGGCTGGCCCAGGATGCAGCTGGTCTTCGGTGTTCCGTCGTCTTATGCCGGATACGTCTCGATGACCATCTCCTTTATGACCATCATCTCCGCGCTCTTAAGCCCGCGGATGATCAGCCGGATCCACACGAAGTGGATCTGTGTCGTATCCATCGGGCTGACCATTCTGGGACTGCTCGGCTTTTCCTTCTGCATGCAGTACTGGATGCTGCTTTTCTTTGCCGTGCCGTACGGACTGGGCGCCGGTGCCATCGATGCCGCGATCAACCATTATGTGGCCAGTCATTATTCCGGCTCCGTCATGAATTTCCTGCACTGCTTTTACGGCGTGGGCGCTGTGATCAGTCCGTGCATCATGTCCCTCGCACTCAAATACGCACGCTGGAATGAGGGCTATCGATGGACAGCCTTCCTGCAGATAGGCATTCTGGCCGTGGTGCTTCTGTCTCTGCCACTATGGAGGAAGAAAAGTACTGCAGACGAAGAGGATAATGGCGGCAGCGCAGGCATCCGTGAGACGCTGAAGGTCCCCGGCGTGCTGCCGACACTGGTTGCCTTTTTTGCCTATTGTGCAGGAGAATCCACCTGTTTTCTGTGGACCCCCAGCTATTTTGCAGGGACCAAGCAGGGTATCCCTGATGAGCAGATCGCCGCGTTTGGCTCGCTGGTCTTCGGCGGGCTTATGCTCGGGAGGCTCCTCTCCGGATTTGTTTCCAACCGTCTCGGCGACAAGCAGCTGATCCGCATTGGCGCAATAATTGAATTAGCCGGCATCGTGCTGGTGCTCGTCCCGACCGGGAATTACTGGGTGGCTGCAGGAGGTTTTGCCTTGATCGGAACCGGAATGGGGCCGATTTATCCGGCCGTTCAGCACATGGCGCCCGCCAATTTCGGGAAAGAGCACAGCGCCGCCGTCATTGGTCTGCAGATGGCATCGGCCTATGTCGGCAGCACCTTTATGCCGATGATCTTCGGTCAGCTGCAGCAGCGGATCGGAATCGGATTCATGCCGTTCTATCTCCTGTTGTTCCTGCTGCTGAATATCGTTCTGCTGGAAGCGACATATAAGATGTGCACCCCCAATTCAGGCGTCATCCAATGACAGAACAACGAAGGGACGACTTCTGAACGACCTCAGCATTGCGAGAGGGCAACCTCTCGGCGAATTAGCGTTGACCTCGAGTCCACTCCAGGTGCTAAACTATTCCTAAGTGCTGATTTTCCGTTCAACGATTGTCGTCAGGAGTTTTACGGTGTAATCACATATATTGCATTCCGGCATTTCTTATATGCATAGCGAGAAAGGGGGATTCGTATGGAACAGATGTTTCCGGAGGCGAAAAAGGTATTTGGTTTTGGCTGCATGCGGCTGCCGATGAAGGACGGGGAGGTCGATCTGGAGGAGTTTTCACAGATGACCGAGCTGTTCCTGGAGAAGGGCTTTAACTATTTTGACACCGCGCACGGGTATCTGGACGGGCGGTCGGAGCGCGCCCTTCGCGAGGTTCTTACGAGCCGACATAAGAGGGAGGAATACATCCTGACGAACAAGCTGACCTCCGGCTTTTTCGAGAAGGAGGAGGACATCCGGCCCTTCTTTGAAAATCAGCTGCGCTGGTGCGGGGTGGATTATTTTGACTTCTATCTGATGCACGCCCAGAGCGCCTCCAATTATGATAAATACAAGCAATGTCACGCCTATGAAACGGCGTTTGCACTGAAAAAGGAGGGGAAAATCCGGCACGTGGGCCTGTCCTTCCACGATAAGCCGGAGATGCTGGACCGGATTCTGACGGATTTTCCGGAGGTGGAGATCGTCCAGATTCAGTTCAACTATCTGGATTACGCTGATCCGTCTGTGGAGTCCCGGGCGGTTTATGACGTGGCGAGAAAGCATGGGAAGCCCGTCATCGTGATGGAACCGGTGAAGGGCGGGAGTCTCGTGAATCTGCCCGAGGATGCGCAGAGGATTTACGATGATCTGAATGCAGAAATGGGGACGCACTACTCCAATGCCAGCTATGCCATTCGCTTTGCAGCAGGCTTTCCCGGCATGCGCATGGTGCTCTCCGGCATGAGCAGCATGCAGCAGCTGCAGGACAACATTTCCTTCATGGAGAATTTCGAGCCGCTCAGCTCCCGCGAGCAGGAGGCCGTCACGGGCGTCATGCGTGTCTTCGGATCGTTGGATATGATCCCGTGCACAGCCTGTCACTACTGCGTGGAGGAGAACCACTGTCCCAGGCACCTGCGGATTCCGGATCTGTTCGCGTGCCTGAATAAGAAGCGGATCTTTAACAACTGGAACATGGACTACTATTACAACAATGTCCTAACTGTCAACGACGGAAAGGCCAGCGACTGCATCGGATGCGGCGGCTGTGAGCGTGTCTGTCCGCAGCACCTGGAGATTCGAAGGCTCCTTGGCGAGGTGGCGAAGGAGTTCGAGATGGGTGCTGAATAGTTACCATTTCACGTTGAAAATATGACAGGAACCTTGCCCGCTCGCACAGACATCGCCACAAATAAAAACAGTCTGAGAGTCTATCAAGAACTCCCAGGCTGTTTTCTTTGGTTATTCGTACATCTCGGCGGGGCTTCCGTCGACATGCACTGACATTCCATGTAAAACCCCAA
Organism: Anaerovibrio sp.; assembly: GCA_963624875.1. Lineage (GTDB taxonomy): Bacteria > Bacillota > Clostridia > Lachnospirales > Lachnospiraceae > CAG-791. The sequence continues at coordinate 2,341 of CAVFRZ010000108.1, read as the reverse complement.
TCAGATGCTGTCGGCGATATCGATGTTGACGCCTTCCAGACCAACCCATGCGCCGTCCTTGGCCTCTGCGGATTCCGGATGTGCGATCAGCCACTTGTTGGTCATGCGCAGAAGCTTGTCCTCGCTGCTCTCGCCTGCCGTCTTGCAGGTTCCCACATTCGTTCCCTGCGGCAGTGCAACCAAAACCTTAAAGCCCTTGGCTGCATCGGTATGACAGGGAGCATAGTGAAGGGATGTTGCGTATACCTCTACCATAACGCCGGCCGGCACCTTGAACGCCTTGATGGTGGCCGTATCCAGCTTGCCCTCTGCGGTAATGTCGCTCTCAAGGCCCAGGAGCAGAACGAAATCCTCGGTGCCGAGGTTAAACTCGCTGCTGCGGTGATACTCTACGCAGTTAAGCTTGGTATTGTGGCCGTTGCACCAGCCGAACTGTGTCGGGATGCCGCCGAACAGAGTCGGTGCCAGTGCCTTAGCTGCCTCCAGATTCTGGAGGGCAGGCTCTTCTGCCACATAATCCGTTCCCTCCGGAAGCGGTGTATGCTCCTTCAGTGCCTCCACGATCGGCTCCGCATTGACGCCCGCCACTACGCGGCCGTAGGGTGTAAATTCCGGATCCGTAACCTGATAAATCTTCATATTAAAATCCTCCTAAGCGACTGATTATGATCGGCGCTCCGCTCATTGGTCAGCGGCGCCGTCTTACCGTACATTCTACCACGTACCGGTGCTCCTCCGCACTGTTCAAATGCTTTTCATTGAAGCGATATCACGTTATCCGCTTCGCCCTTCATGGTCAGCCGGAACCTACCGTTTTTTTGATTCTCCTACTTCTTCTCATGGTGAACATGAATCTCGGGTATGGCCACATTTTCATAGGTAATCGATTCTTTCTCCTGTGTCTCCTCTTTTTCTGCAGCCGGCGCATCTTCACCGTGACCCACATGTACCTCCGGCACTGCCAGATTTTCGCTCTCCACCTGGTAATGCGTACTCTTTTTGATTTTGCCGGATTTTCTTTTTTTAAATAACCCCTCTAGTATTTCAGAAATCATATTTTCCTTTCCTGCCTCACAGCAGATTGATAAAGAACGTAACGATCAAGCTGTTCAGGAAATCCGCAAAAAGACTTCCCACCAGCGGAATCAGAAGATATGCCTTCACAGAAGGCGAATATTTATCGCACAAAACCTGCATATTGGCCATGGCATTGGGAGTTGCACCCATACCGAATCCGCAGACTCCTGCGCTGATCACCGCTGCATCGTAATCTCTGCCCATGAGATTGAAAATGACAAAGTTTGAAAAAATAAACATCAGCACGGTCTGTCCTGCCAGCAGAACGATGAGCGGCAATGCCAGCTCTGCCAGCTGCCACAGCTTCAGAGTGATCATGGCGATGCCCAGGAACAAGGAGAGGCTGATGCCGCCGAGATCATTGATTTCGCCCATATAGATCGTAAAGTGCCCGGAATACTCCCCGATATTGCGGATAAAAGCCGCTGCGATCATCGCACCGATGTAGATCGGGAAGGTCATGCCCGTCATTGACAATAGGTAGGAAACAATCGTTCCTATGCCCATTGCCAAAATCAGCTGAAAGGTCGCTGCCGGGTACATCGATGTGTGGCGGGTGTGCTTTTTTTCCTCCTCCACCAGCAGCGTGTCATCCTCCGGAACGGCTGTCGCCAGAAGATTCTTTTTTTCAATCAGGTGACGTCCCAAAGGCCCGCCCATCATGCTGCCGGCGATCAGTCCGTAGGTAGCGGCTGCCGTACATACCGTTGTTGCACCGGCCACGCCAAAATCCTCCAGCACCGGACCGAAGGCACCGGCCGTTCCATGTCCGCCCACCATGGGTATGGAGCCGGTGCACATTCCCACCAGCACATCAATATGCAAAATTCCGGAAAGACCCACGGCCAGGAAGTTCTGCATGATAATCAGGATGATGACCAGCCCCAAAAAGCCGATCAGGGCCTTGCCGCCGCTCTTTAACACCTTCAAATTCGCCTGGAATCCTACCGATGTAAAGAAAAGGACCATGCACACCTCCTTCAATGTATCATCAAAGGCTATCTCTGCAGCGCCTGTCTCATAAAGGATGCAGGTCAGAACAGCAAATAAGACACCGCCTACCACAGGGGCCGGTATACAAAATCGCTCCAGAAAATTAATGCGCTTACGAAGGAATGCTCCCAGCATCAAAACCACCACTGCCATGGCAATGGTCTGATACATATCCAGTGTAATACTCATAAACCGCAAACTCCTCTTCCTTCTTTATTGGTATCTGTTTAGCACCTGCCACATTTCAACGTGAATTGACTGCTTGCAGGCA
>CAVFRZ010000107.1:0-8046 GCA_963624875.1 Anaerovibrio sp. | reverse complement strand
ACATAAGCCTTGCGCTCTTCCGGCTTTACATAGATCTGTGCCGTCTTAAAGTCGGCGACATTCTTGCCCTGGTCATACTGCCATACATCCTTGGCAGACTGTAGAAGACGATCGTATGTGTAATCATTTCCGCCAAACTGCAGGATAACCTCAGCCTCAATCTTGGCAGCCTTCTTTGCAGGTGCTGCCTTCTTCTCCTCTGTCTTGACCGGCTCTGCCTTTTTAGCAGGCTCTGCCTTCTTCTCTGCTGCCTTCACCGGCGTCGCCTTCTTTTCTTCTGCCTTGACCGGTTCTGCCTTTTTTGCAGGCTCTTTTACAGGTGCTGTCTTCTTCTCCGCTTTCTTCTCCACAACGTTCTCCTCTTTGACAATCTTCTTTGTCTCTTCTGCCTTTGCCGCTTCCTTAACAGGAGCAGTCCCCTTCGAGTTAAAATTTGCTTTTACCGTTGCAACCGGCTTCTTCTTCGTACTCATCCGTACGTCTCCTTCTGCCCTGATTCATCGAGGGGCACTCTCTACGTAAGATACACGGCACCTGTATCCGGTTTTCACCCCTCCGCAAGGTGCTGCGCGTTCTCATCTACGTGGTAAACGTATCACACGCTTTTCTTGCTGTCAACAAATTCACCGAAAATAAGGCAGGTTCTTTGTTAATTTGTTACAACTCATCCGTGGAGCAGGCCGAAATACAGGATGACCAGCGTTCCAAGCACAATGCGGTACCACCCAAAAGGTTTGAAATCATGCCTGCGGATATACCCCATAAGAAACCGAATCACCACCAGCGATACAACAAAGGCAACGCCCATTCCAACGCCAAGGATTGCCGCCTCCATCCCGCTGAAATGAAAACCGAATTTCAATATTTTCAGAAGGCTTGCGCCTGCCATCACCGGAATGGCAAGAATAAACGTAAACTCAGCCGCCACAGTACGCGAAACTCCGATGATAAGTCCGCCGATTATAGTTGCCCCCGAGCGGGAAGTTCCCGGAAAAACTGCTGCGATAAGCTGGAAAAGTCCAATCATAAAAGCATCCTTCATCGTAAGATCATTCAGACTGGTTACCACCGGCTCGCGGTCCTTTTGCACATTTTCTACTACAAGGAAAACGACGCCAACCAGAATCAGCATGATCGACACAACCAGCCAGTTGTACAAATGCTCATCCAGCCAATCATCCAAAGCCAGTCCCACGACTGCCGCCGGGATGCACGCAACAATCGTCTTGATCCACAGTTGAATCGTCTCCTTCTTCCATACAATTCTTGTACGCTTTCTGTGGCGGTACACCCCCAACGGCCAGATGGTCTTCCAGTAAAGCAGAATCACCGCCAGAATTGCGCCGAACTGAATAACCACAAGGAACATGTCCCAGAAGTCCGTAGAGACATCCAGCTTCACAAACTCATTCAGAAGAATCATATGGCCGGTGCTGCTGATCGGAAGCCACTCCGTGATTCCTTCCACCAGGCCGAACAGTGCTGCCTTTAAAATTTCTATCATTGCCGGTTTCCTTTCTTCTTTTTAGCAATAGATTTCTTTCACAAAGCGCCGAATGGCCGCGAGGGAACGTTCCACCTTTTCTGTATCAATGCAGTATGCCACGCGGAAATACCCCGGTGCATGAAAGCCTTCGCACGGAACAAAAACAAGATCATACTGCAGTGCCTTTCTGCAAAATGCTACCGCATCCTCTTCCAGCGCCTTCGGCATGATGTAAAAGGTTCCGTTGGGCTTTTGCACCTCAAATCCCAATTCAACAAAGCAATCATACAGAAGGTTCCGGTTGGTTTCATACACCGAAAGATCCGCTGTATCATCCACAGCCTCCGCCGCTGCCAGCTGAATCAATGAGGACGGGCAGTTGTGTCCAATACCTCTGGATACCTGTCCGCACATCGGTACAATGTCGTTTGCATGATCGCACGCAGGGTTCACCGCAACATATCCGATCCGTTCTCCGGGAACAGAGAGCGACTTTGAGAAGGAATAGCACGTCAATGTATTGTCATAATAGCGTGCCGGATACGGCACATCCTGTCCATCAAAGGCAATTTCCCGATAGGGCTCATCCGAAATCAAAAACAGCGGATAGCCCAGCTCCTTTGACTTTTTCGCAAGAAGTGCGGCGAGCTTTTCCAGCGTCTCCCCGGAATACGCCACACCGGAGGGATTGTTCGGCGAGTTGATCAGAACAGCCGCCACGCCCGGCACCAAAAGCTCCTCCAGTGCCTGAAAATTAACCTGAAAATCTTCAAAGCGTGCCGGAATGATTGCAATCTCTGCTCCTGTGTCATTGATGTACGGCACATATTCCGGGAAAAACGGTGCCTGCACCAGAACCTTATCTCCCGGCTTTGTTACCACGCGAAGTGCATGTGCGATTGCGCCGGCACAGCCGGAGGTCGGGAAAATATGCTCCGGTCCGTACTGCATTCCAAACCGGCGGTTTAACGATGCCGCTATTTTCGATTTCACCTCCGGAATTCCAAGACTTGGGCTGTACCCGTGCAGCTGTATCGGCTCCATGGTTTCCAGGCATCGGATTGCTGCATCCGTAAAGCTTTTCGGCGCAGGAACCGACGGATTCCCCAGGCTGAAATCAAATACGTTTTCATATCCGATTTCCTTTCCGCGTGCCGTAGCATATTCCGCCAGCTCGCGAATAACCGATTTATGTCCCAGCATTTCCAGATAATGTTCGTTAATCATGGTACCCTTTCTGCTTGCCCAGAAGCTTCTTTATCAGGCGCAGCACCTCACTCCCCGCGCTGCCCGCCGTTTTTTCCGTTATTTGAAATCCAAGAGCTCTTGCCAGTGCGAGGGAGGCCTCGTTTGCCGCATTCGTCTGCAGGGCCACTTCCTCCATCCCCAGCTCATCTCTTGCAAAAGCCAGTGCCGCCTCCGCTGCCTCCCTGGCATATCCCTTCCTTCGGCAGTCCCGTCGCACAAGATAGCCAAGCTCCGGCGCTCCCTCTGCATTTGCCGGCGGGGCAAAGCCAATCCTTCCAATCAGCTCTGCACCGGACTTCTCCCAGATTCCCCACATGCCATAGCCATAAAAGTGATAAATATTCTCCGCATAGGCCCGCAGGATTTCCTGTTCCTTCCCGCGATCATCGGAAAGCGGTGTCAGAAAACGATTGGCTTCTGCATCATACAACGAATACAATGCTCTGTAATCGTCCGGAGAGACCTCTCGGAGCACCAAGCGCCTTGTTTGCGCTATTGTCCACGGAACCCCCGCAAGTCTCTGCCATATTTTGCAATAGGAATCCTCAGAAACCTCATCCGGCTGCATGAGAATGTATTCCGCCCCTGGGAACTGCTCCCGCCGGTTTCCGGCGTGAAGATATCCTACGGCATGGAATCCGCTTTTCCGGCACCTTTGGAACATATCTGCTGAATCGGCAAGGTACAAGCTACCGGCATTTCCCCGCATTTGCTGTTCCTGCAATGTCTGTTCTGCCCGTTTGCAGGCCATCTCCGCTGTCGCACCTCCCTCCGGATCCCGGGCGATACGAACAGCAATTCCCTGCAGCGGCAGCTCCCGGCAGCACCGCTGTACCTCCTGTTCCCGCTCCCGACAGGCATATCTCTCGTCCAGGCAAAAAAGCAGCTCCATTGTGATTTCATTTTCCTTCATCGCCATGCATTCATGATTTGTTCATATTTTATTCAAGGTAACTTCACGCTGCTACCATTTTTCGGACACGATTCTCCCATATAGTAAAACCATAGAAGCAAGCCAATATCATTAATAACTTTTTCATAATATGCCGGGAGCCGCAAGGTTTCCGGCATCCTCCCTTTTACAGGGATCTTTCATCTATTGCGACAGCAGTATCCGGTCGTTATCAAGTCCCTGCCCTGCGCTTTCCGCAAACCGTTTCAAAAGAGAATCCACGGTCATATGCTCGCGTTCCTCTCCCTGAATATCCAATACAATATGTCCATTGTCCATCATCAGAGTACGGTTACCCATCTCCAGTGCCTGATGCATATTGTGCGTCACCATAAGGCAGGTTATCTTCCGTTCTTCCACAATTTCCTTTGTCAGGCGCAGCACAATCTCTGCCGTGGCAGGATCCAGCGCGGCTGTATGCTCATCCAGAAGAAGAAGCTGCGGCGTCACAATCGTGGCCATCAAGAGCGTAAGTGCCTGTCGCTGCCCTCCGGACAAAAGACCAACCTGTGTTTCCATGCGATCCTCCAGACCCATTCCAAGGAGCGAAAGTCTCTCACGGAAAAGCTGCTTTTCCTTCCGGCTTATGCGCGAAAAGTCCTGTGCCAGACGCCCCATAAACGTATTTCTTGACGCGGATGCCCTCAAATATGCAACAGAAAGATTCTCCTCGATGGTCATATGCGGTGCCGTTCCCATCTGTGTATCCTGAAAAAGCCGCCCGATAAACTGGCTTCGTTTATGCTCCTGCATAAAGGTTATGTCTGTTCCGTCCAGCTCGATATATCCGCTGTCTGTAATAAAGGTACCTGCCACTGCATTGAAGAACGTGGATTTTCCGGCTCCGTTGGAGCCGACAATCGTTGCAAAATCTCCGTCCCGCAGTTCAAGACTTACACAATCCAGCGCCTTTTTTTCATTGATTGTTCCGGGATAAAAGGTTTTGGAAATCTGCTCAACTTTAAGCATGCTGTCCCTCTTTTCTTTTCGCAATCTCCGCCTTCCGTTCCCGAATGGCAGCCTTCTTTTTCTCCCTGTTGCGAAGCATCTGCTGCGCAGCCGGTGCCGCAATGGCAACCGCAACGATTAACGCCGATACCAGCTTAAAGGCCTGCGTCGGGACGTTCAGTCGAAGCGCCAACGCAATAATAAACCGGTAAATAATCGATCCGGCCACAACACCCAGAATTCTGGTCAGCATCTTCCCCCGGCCAAACAATGTCTGACCGATGATCAGTGACGCCAGCGCAATGGTGACCATACCGGTCCCCATGTTAATCTCCGCATTCTTGTTGTACTGACCAATCAGGCAACCGGCAAGTCCTGTCAGCGCATTGGACATGCACAGGCCCACCGTAATCGTCACCGATGGATTGATGGAGCTCGCCCGCACCATGGCAATGCTGTCTCCGGTTGCCCGCACCGACAAACCAAGTCTTGTCCCCAGGAAGCGGTAAACCAGGATGCAAAGTACACCTACCAGAATCAACAGCAAAACCGAACGGTTCCAGGTGGTCCAGAATGCACTTCCGTTCAGCGATTTAAACAGATCATAGATGGTAGGACTGCCCACAATATTCAGGTTGGTCTTCATCCCCATCGCCAACAGGTTAATTGTATAAAGACCGGTATTAACAATGATTCCCGCCAGAATGCTCGGCACGCCGAACTTCGTCTGCAGAAGTGCCGTAACATAGCCGGAGCAGATGCCGGCCAGCATCGATGCCGGAATGGCAAGGATCGGATGCCCGGAAATTGTAACAGCAACGCCAACCGCCGCCCCCAGCATATAGCATCCATCCGTTGAAAGATCACAGATGTCCAATATGCTGAAGCTGATGAATAAGGACAATGCCACCAGGCCGAAAATCAGGCCATTGTCCAGAGCCGTCTGAATGATTGCAAATGACACGTTGATATCCCCCTAAAATGCGAAAGATGCAGGTCCCGCCGAAGGACCTGCATCCCATTCTATACTATTTCCATTCCGGTGTCAGAACGGATTGTGCAAAAGCAGCTTACTACTCGAAGTTCTCTGCCGTCTTGGTCTCAACGATTTCGGAGCAGAACGGCTGGAAGGCTTCCTCAACGGCCGTAAGGTCATATCCAAGCTTTTCCGCTGTCTCCGTGTTGATGGTTGCAATACCGCTGTCAAGTGTCACTACCGAATATTCCGCCGGCTTTTGTCCGTTAACCAGAATATTCACCACCATATCTGCCGTTTCCGTTCCAAGATCCGCGTAGTTAATGCCAAAGCCAAGGAATGCACCGTTTAATGCAAAGGAATCCGCTCCGGTATAATGAGGAATTCCGGCATTCTCCAGTTTCTCATAGATGGAAAGCTCTGCACTCATAACCGTATTGTCTGTAGGAGTAAAAATAGCATCCACGCCGTCTGCAATCAGAGCATCCGCTGCCTGGCTGACTTCTGTGGTATTGGTTCCGGTTTTCTCTACGTAAGCAACGCCCTTCTCATCCAGAAATGCCTTCGCATCCGCGATCGCCTGCGTGGAAGAATCCTCACTGGTGGAATACAAAAGTCCGATCTTATCCGCATCCGGATTCTGCGCAAAAATGAGCTCCATAATTGCCTCTGTATTCAGAGCATCGCTCGTTCCGGTGATGTTCCCGCCGGGAGCATCCATCGAGGCCACAAGACCCGCACCAACCGGATCCGTCACTGCTGAGAAAACGATCGGCGTATCGGTTCCTTCGAAGGTCGACTGTGCCGTCAATGCAGTGGGCGTAGCCACGCAAATGACCGTATCAACGCCGTCATCCTTCAGCTGCGCCAGACCCTGGCTGATAATCGTGGCATCGCCCTGTCCGTTGATAAAATAATCCTCATAGTCAAAAGCAACTCCGCACTCCGCAGCCTTCGCATCCAGTTCCTTTTCCACATACTCCGTAATCTGATTCAGGGATGCGTGATCCATGTACTGAACAATTCCAACCTTGTAGGTCGTCTCGCTGCCTGTGCCTTCCGAAGTCTCTGCTGTCTCTGCCGCTTCCGCTGTCTGTGCGGACTGTGCAGCATCCGTCGAAGAATCCGAAGCACCGCATCCGGCCAGCAGCATCGCCGCCATACCGGTTGTCATTGCCATCGCCAACAGTCTGTTTTTCATAATATCCTCCTTATAACAAAAGACGCCCTCGGAACCACTCCAAAGACGTCATTGTCATTCATTTCCATACAGGCCGCTTCATTTAGCCGCTGTAATAAAGGCCTCAATATCACGGATCGCAGCCTCTTCGTCATCTCCGTCCGCCGAAACCGTCATTTCATCCCCATTGTCCAGCTCCAGAGACATCATTCCCATGATGCTCTTTGCATTCACCCGTTTGGTTCCCAGCTCAATGTAAATCTTGCTGTCATACTTGCTCGCAACCTGCACAAGCTCTGCAATAGGTCTGGCCTCCAGGCCATCCTTTAAGGTAATTGTCATCGACTTCTTCATCATAATAAGCTCCTCCTGAACCACAATTCCCTATCACTTCCGGTTACACTCCGCTGCTCTCCTGGAGCTGCCTTGCTAACGCGGACAGCCGGCGCAGGCGGTGATTCACGCCCGATTTACCCACCGGCGGGTTCATCCTTTGTCCTAATTCCTGCAGTGAACAATCCGGATACTGTTCCCGCAAGATGGCCATCTGCTGTAAGGACTCCGGCAAGCTCTCCCACGCGCTGCTATTCCGAAGCAGATGTATCTCCTCCATCTGTTTCCGTGAAGCAGCCACTGTCTTCATGATGTTTGCTGTCTCACAATTAACCTTCCGATTGATACTGCCGCGGACCTGCCGGACAATCCTGGCATTTTCCATCTCCATTCGGCTCACATGCGCACCGAGAAGACTCAAAATATCCACAATTACTGCAGAATCCCGTGTTACCAGGCCGTGCCCTCTGCCGCTGTCTTGCCTCCTTAGCGGCACTCCCATCCGCTTAAGAAGCTCGGCTGTTCTGACAATCTGCTGTTCGTCACGAATATCAATAGAGAGGTAGTATTCCTTTTCCGGCTGCCGGACAAAACCGGCGCACAAAAACTCACCGGCAAGATAGCTGCGCGCACACCGTTCATCCCGTTCGAAATGTTCTGCAGGCTGCATCGCAGACCGCAGCTCCTGTGCGGCTCTGCCGCGGAATACCATTGACCGTTCTTCCTCTGCGGAAATTGTCTTCCCCACCGGATCTTGTACCTCTGCAGAGTCGAACTCGAGAGTAATATTAAAGGTTTTTTGAAGCAATGTAAAGAGCCTGCTCCAAGCCTGTGAGCGCCCCGAAGCAAGCGTCAGACTTTTCTGTATCCCCCGAGCATTTGCATGCGCCTCTTCGCCGCTTCCTTCCCTTGCCATACACTGC
>CAVFRZ010000106.1:0-8081 GCA_963624875.1 Anaerovibrio sp. | reverse complement strand
CAGAAACGACTGGTACATCATAAATGATGCAAGTGCCACGAATCCACACATCCGCAGGATCCATGGACGGATGCGCCCGTTTTTCGTCGGCTTGGACATATCAACAATGCGTCCCATGCCGATATCGGTAAAGGCATCCACGCATCTGGCGATCAGGAACATCGTTCCTACCATAGCGGTGGAAATGCCCATTACCTTGGTGTAGAACACCATAACGTAGGTGCTGGCGAAAATGAATGAAAAATCGTTTGCCAGATCACCGAACATGTATCCCATCTTGTCGCGGATACCAAACGGTCTGACTTCTTTTGTGCTGTTGCTCATGTCTGTCCCCTCTTTCGTTGTCTGTGTATCTGTTCAGCCCCATCGAGATTCTCCCGAGGAAAATCTCGATGGATGCTGAACAGTTACCGCCTATTTATCTGCTGCCGCTCAGACCTTCTTGATCTGATTCAGCTTTGCATTCAAATTCAGAAGCTCTTCCTTGGTGAACTTCTTTCCGCCGCCGGCAGTTCCCATCAGATTCAGCATGCGCTTCACGGAGAACGCGCCCAGCATCTTCATAAGGCCCTCGCCGTCAACGCCGGCGGATTCTGCTGCCTTCTCACCGCCTGCCTGCATCATGCCCTTCAGGAGCTGTCCGATGAAGGCCTGTCCTTCCGGAGCCTTCATGATGTCGCTGATGGCATCGTTGATGTTGTAGTAACCCTCCGGCATCTCAATGTCGAACCAGTTCAGGACCTCGCCCTCTTCCTTGAGCCGATATGCCTCATTGAAGACCTCCACCTTGCGGATGGTGCTGGCGTCGGTGCATGTGCCGGCCTTTGCCGTCAGGATGCTCTCACCCTTGTTCGGCACCTGGAAATAGAAGAAATGCTCCTTGCTGGTCTGTTTGCCAAGGCTCTCGCCGTTTACGAAGAGCTCCACCTCCGGCTGATTGGAGTAGACCGTCACCTTGGTCACATCCTCCACACGGTCTACATAGCGCTTTCCGCAGATGTGAACGAACGGATCCTCGGAAAGCCATGCCTTGTAGGCATAGAAGGAATCCTTCTTGTACTTGCGGTCGAAGGTAACCAGTCCCTTGTGATTCATGCCGTTCTCGCCGCCCTCTGCACGGGAGTCTGCTGCGAAATCAAACATGTTCCACACATGCGTTGCCCAGATGAAGTCTCTGGTGAAGAGCTGCTTGATCAGCTCCTCATGGTAGTACGCCTGGTACTCCTCCGTGTAATCACCCTGCATCGGGTTGGATGTGTGCCAGTTCAGGGCTTCACAGCCGTACTCACTCATACCGATGGGGATAGACGGATATTTAGCATGGAAGGCATCGAAGAACTCGCCGTTCATGTCTGTGGTTCCGCCGTACCAGCCATAGTAATGGTTGTAGGAAACCACATCCGGAATCTGGATATACTGCGCATCCATGCTGCACATGGATACTACAGCTATGGTGGTCAGTCTGGTGGGGTCCATCCTGTGGCACAGCTCGTTCAGAATGCGGTGATTCTCCAGAAGGTCCGGATCCTCCGCGCCGCCCATGGTGATCTCGTTGGAGAGGCCCCATACGACGATGCACGGGTGGTTGTAGTTCTGGGTGATGAGCTCGGTCATCTGGGAGATGGTGTTCTCCCGTCCCTTCGGAAGATGCTTGGAGATGTAGGGAATCTCTGCCCAGATTACGAGACCCTTCTCGTCGCACAGATCGTAAAAATACTGGTCGTGCTGATAATGCGCCAGACGAATGGTATTGGCCCCCATCTCCAGGATCAGGTCGATATCCTCCTCGTGATCCTTGCGGTCAAGAGCATTTCCCTTCTTCGGACGATCCTGATGACGGGAAACGCCGTGCAGAGGATAGCGCTCACCGTTTAAGATGAAGCCCTTCTCCGGATCGATGCTGTAGCTGCGGCAGCCAAAGCGTGTGCTTCTGGCATCCAGTGTCTCCTTGCCTCTTGTCAGCAGCACCTCTGCTGTATACAGGTGCGGATCCTTTTTGCCGTTCCAGAGGTGTACATTCTCGATGACAAACTTTGCCGTCGTCTCCTCTGCGGATACAGTCTTGGAGGCCACCATCTTTGTGCCGTCCCAGATGACATAGGTCAGCTCATCATCGTCCTTGGCTTCTGTAACAAAAACCTGAACCTCAACGCTTGCATTCTTGCCTTCCACCTTCGGTGTTACCATGATGGCCGGTCCGCCGTAATAATCCAGATCAAAGCGGGTTTCGGAAACACCGATGACATTCACGCTGCGGTACAGACCACCGTAAAAGGTGAAATCCGCCATCTGCGGATAAACGTGCTCGTTCGCAGCATTGTCGACGGCAACCACCACCTCATTCTCTTCTGAGAGAAGATCGGTCACATTGACTCTCCAGGTGGAGTAGCCACCGTCATGATGGCAGGCCTCTTTTCCGTTTACATACAATGTCGCGCTGGAATTGGCACCTTCAAACTCCAGGTAAATAACCGGTGCATCCCCAAGCTCTGCGCGGGTTATTTTCTTCGCATACAGGCAGGTGCCTCTGTGGTAGTCATTGCCGCCGTCCTGTCCGTCTTCTCCGTTCCAGGTGTGGGGAAGATCTACGTTCTCCCAGCTGCCCTGGCTCAGTACAGATGTACCCTCCTGTACCGGAATGACGTCCTTTGTGAACTGCCAGCCGGTGTTGATGTTCTTCTTCATCGGTAACTCCCTTCTTTATATCTGTGCTTTCCGTCTCACAAATCCTTTACCGGATCGTGGATACGTATGCATATCGGTTTCTGGTATGCCACTATAACAGGCTTCCGTAACATACACTCGCGCAATATTTGTATTGTTTGGTATTATTTTTGTGTTAATATTGCGATTAGGTGAATTGGAAACCATTTTCGCAGCAAACATGAAGTGCAGCTACTCGTTGCGCGCAGCAGCCTTCAATGCAGCAGCCATTATCAATGGCTTCTCCGTGTCCATAAACCCTTTGCGCATCCGAAGTAAGGAGGATTGTTCTATGCTTCCATTGACGCGTGATATAACGCCGGAGGAGTTTTTCCCGATTGTTCAGCAGACACTCCAGGACGCCTTTGGGCTGGAGTCCTTCCTGATGAAGCCCCCTTACTCAGATTTTGACCGTTTTGACAGGGGGCTTCGAAAGATGATCTGGGGGACGTATTCCACCAGCGGGCCGGTCTTCTCACTTTCCGGATCCAGTCGATATGAAATCATTGTTCTGGAGAGCACGCTGGACTTTTACAACATTGCCATCACACTGGATGAGGCCGACACGCCGGCGCTCGGATGCATTATGCCCTTTCGAACGGAGACGCTTTCGCAATCGGATTTTCTTCGGATTGTACGCAAAAATAACATCCCGCCAAGCCGCACACTGGCCCTGCAGCAGTTTTATTCCTCACTCCCGATCGTAGATCTCCAGATGGTGGTGCGTCTCCTGCAGCATCTCATCACGGCGTTTCTTCCTGCTTTTTCCGAGAGTCACATCGAATATGTCGACTACCGATCGGAGCATCATGACGTGCAGTACGACAACGAGCGATTTCAATCCTTCAGTGCCGATTATGCGGAGGAATTCAAGAAGCGGCTGCAGGCCTTCCTGGAAGCTGTCGTGGCCGGTGATCCCGGCAAGGCTGTGGATCAGATGAAGTCGCTTACCGCCTACTCCATGATTTCCTCGAACATGCCTGTCTCTGAGCTGCAGAACCAGGTCTCCGGCATCAATGCCTTTTTAATTGCCAAAATGCTGGATACATCCGTACATCCGCTGCATGTGCTGCAGCAGGGGAAAACGTATGAAATGAAAATAAGAAATGCTGTCTCCGAAAAAGAGCTCCTACACTTACCCATCGATATGGCGCGCAAGTATGCTCTTTTGGTCCGCAACTACGGATATGAGCGATATTCCTACCTGATTCGAAATGTGATCAACTACATTGACCAGCACCTGTCCGGTGAACTGACGCTTGCCATCCTCGCTGAGGAATTCGGCAAGAATCCCTCGTACCTCTCCGGTGCCTTCAAAAAAGAAACAGGGGACACCATCACCGGCTACATCAGTAAGCAGCGGGTTCAGGCGTCCCTGCGTTATTTTAATACAACAAATCTCAGTGTTGCCGAGGTGGCAATTGCCGTCGGCATTCAGGATTTCAGTTATTTTACTAAACTCTTCCGGCGCTATGTCGGGGTCAGTCCCAGAGAATACCGCAAGATGCTGGACCGATGATGCTACAGACGGTATCTGAATATCATTCTATTCCGATATCAGGTGCAGATGCACCCAATGTCGGAATAAAGTTGTGTCACAGAAACGTTGCATCACATCCCGATCAGATCAAACGGTTCTGCAGAAACGGTCAGCTCCAGATGCCCCTGAAGCTTTACCGGGAACTTCACCAGAATGGTCCGATCACTTAATTCATAATACCAGCCGCTTTCTGCCGCTTCGAATTCATCCTTGATAATGTGGCGCTGCAGCAGTTCACCGTTGACAGCGGCCCAGTATGCACCTTTTTTCTTGCTGACAAGTCGAAGTTTAATTTTCTCCACCGGAGAAGGATATGTGCCTTCCGTATCAAATATGATCTCGGTCCGCTCGCCGGACTTCACGTCAATGTGGGTCCTGGCATAGACTCCGTTCTGATAGTCCTCTGTGTGTCCGTCATCATCGTACAGATCAAATGAAACATCCTGCTCCGCTGACACCAGAAGGTCAATGCTCTTCATCGTGTCCCGCAGAATGTGCCGCACATCCTCTGTTGTTACGATAATAGAAGAACCGCGCAAAAACATGGGAATGGAATCCAGCTCCACCGGAATCTCAATGGTCTGTCCGCCCTCATAGGCTCTTAAATGATCCGACAGGTCATACCAGGTGCATCCCTTTGGCAGGTATACCGTGCGCGTTTTAGCTCCCTTTTCCACCACATTGGCAACCAGCAGTCCCGGGCCGAACATAAAGGTCAGATTCTCATCCGTGTAGCACGCCGGATCCTCCGGAAACTCCAGAAACAGCGGACGCCACGCCGGCATACCGTTCCGACTGCTCTCGTACATCAGTGAATACAGATACGGCAGCAGACGATACCGCAATGTATACGCCTCTCGCACAAGCGGTGTAAGCTCCTCATACATCCACGGCTGTGTCACCGTATTGTCATTGTTGGCGGAGTTCATGCAGAACCGCGGCTGGAAAACTCCGTTCTGCACCCAGCGAAGCAACAGCTCTGATTCCGGTGCCGGTCCGGCAAAGCCGCCGATATCACACCCCATGTTGGAGCAGCCGGACAGCCCCATGCCGACAATCGTAGCAATGTTGAATTTTAGTGTATTCCAGCTGGTAAGATTATCTCCGGCCCAGACCTGCGCATACCTTTGAATTCCTGCATAGCCTGCACGATTGATGATGTACGGACGCTCGCCGGGATACACTTCCTTCAGCGCCTGCTTGCCCAGAAACGCCATAAGATTGGAGTGCAGAATTTTCAGCTCTGCCATGGTCCCCTTCTGGCCTTCATAATCACACTGTGCATTCCGGTCTTCTACGCCATCCATTTCACAGTTATCGTTCCAGACGGTCTTGGTGCCCATCTCCAGAACCTGTTTTTTCAGGAGTGTTTTCCAGGCTTCCCTGGCTCTTGGATTTGTAAAATCCACAAATCTCCCAGGTCCTCCCCACCAGCTTCCTTCGTAATCACTGCTGCCATCCGGAGTCTTGATAAAGACATCGTTCTCTTCAAAATAGCTTCGATACGGGTGATTTCTCAGAATTCCCGGCTTCAGGTTAGGAATCACGTTGATTCCTCTCCGATTCATCTCATCAAAAAATCCCTTCGGATCCGGAAATCTTCTGTAATTCCAGTTAAACACATACCGGCGATTATCCTCTTCCCCGCTGGTGTAGCCGGACGCCAGCCAGAAATTATCAATCGGAATTTCTTCCTTTTCGTGCTTGTCTATGACCTTGTAGATTTCCTGATCACAGTCCTTCTCCAGCTCTGCGTAATACATGGTCGATGCACAATAGCCCAACGACTGCTTGGTCGGAAGTGCGCTTCTGCCTGTCAGCTTCGTATAGCTGTCCAGTACATGTGCTGTTGACGGTCCTGCCAGTAAAAACAAATCCAGGTCGCCGCCATCTGCCTGATAATAGGAATAGCTGCCCCAGTAGGCAGAAATCTCCTGCCCCATGTCAAAGGTGCAGTCATAGGAATTGTGATAATACAAACCAACTGCCCGATATCCGTCTTCATTCACATGGATATAAAACGGAATGTGCTTGTACAACGGATCCCCAAACTCCGGATCCTGTCCGATCGCATCCTTCGGAGACATCCGTATGCGGCGGAGCTTCTTGTCCAGGTGTCCGGTCTTCTCACCAAATCCGTAAAAATGATCCTTCTCGCGATCCAATACGCTGTAGTGTCCGATCCGCCCCAGCTGATCCTGTTCGTAGGCTCTGGATTTAAGATCCTGATGAAGAATATTTCCGTCCTCATCCAGCAGTGTGAAATAAAACGGCTCCCGCTGCAGAACAAGCCGTACCTTCCCGGTGTCAAAAATCAGCTTGCCATCCTCTTCCGTATAAGGAACATCCAATGCCTTGATTCTGGTTCGTTCCTCTTTCAGAAGTTCGTCCATCCGATCTTCCCAGGCTGTCATTACCAGCGTATAGGAGCTTTCCCGCATGGGCGTGTTTTTATCATAATGAACCCGAATTCGAACAATATCCTCCGTCATAAAGACCAGCAGAACATCTGCCGTGTCTGCATGCAGAAGGTATCCGTTGTCTGTTTTTTCAATGGTCTCCAGCCGATGTACCAGCATGATGTCACCTCATAATATTCTGCGGCGACTCCGGGTCTGTATAATCCACCGGAGCCGCCGCGAACTCGATCTTTGTCAGCCTTTGACAGCTCCTGCCGTCATTCCCTTCATAAACTGCTCCTGGAATACCAGGAAAATAACGAGTACCGGTATCATTGTCAGCACAGACATTGCCAGAAGGCTTCCCCAGTCCACCGAATACTGCCCGGCGAAATTAGCAAGTGCCAACTGCACGGTATATTTCTTTGTGTCGCGGATGACGACCAGCGGCCACATGTAGTCATTCCAGCGCCACAGGAAGGAGAAAATTCCAAGGACACTCATAATCGGCTTGGCCATAGGGAGCATCAATCGGACAAAAATGCTGGTCTCGCTGGCACCGTCCACTCTGGCCGCTTCCATCAGCTCATCCGGTATGGTCATAAAGTACTGTCTTACCAGGAATACGCCCGTCGGTGTTGCTGCGCACGGAATGATCAGTCCGAGGAAATTATTGTACATGCCAAAGGTCCGGATCACCTGGAAGATCGGGATCATCAAAACCTCCAGCGGAAGCATCAGCGCCGAAATAAAGAACATAAAGATAAATGTGCTTCCTTTAAACTTGTACTTGGCAAATGCATAGCCTGCCATGGTATTGATGACAATGGTCAGCGCTGTCGCTGCAACTGCAACAATCGCAGTATTGCGGAAATAAAGTCCAAAATCGCCGCGATTCCATGCATCAATGTAATTCGTCAATGTAAATTTCGACGGAAGGAGCTTCGGCGGGTAGCTGAACAGCTCCGTTCCTGCCTTAAAGGAGGACAGGGTCATCCAGATAATCGGCACCAGATAGATCAGTGCGAAAAAGATCAGGATGATATAGGTTGCAAGACTTCCTTTATGTCTACGCATCGATGGCACCTCCCTTATTGATCTTGAACTGAACCAGTGTCAGCACTGCCAGAATGAGAAGGAGAATCATCGACAGGGCGCTGGCATAGCCGAGCTCAAAGCGGTCAAAGGCCTGCTCATAGATATACTGCACTGCAAATTTGGTCGCTCCGGCAGGACCTCCGTCCGTCAATGTCAGAACCAGTCCGTACTGCTTGAACAGATCAATGAAGCCCAGAATCATCACCAGGAACGTCGTTGGCTTCAAAAGCGGCAGCGTAATCGATACAAACTGACGCCAGCCGGTTGCTCCGTCCACCTTCGCCGCCTCATAATAGCTCTCACTGATATTGCTCAGTCCCGAAAGGAACGTTACCATACAG
>CAVFRZ010000105.1:0-8145 GCA_963624875.1 Anaerovibrio sp. | reverse complement strand
TATTGAGTTTTCAAGGAACAACGGCATTTTCCGTGTGGGAAGTTTAAGTTATTAAGCATTCTACCTCTTTGTGAGCTTTTTTATTATACGGATATCTCTGTTCAATCTATTTGTAATCGATTTGTTATATCTTTGAATGTTTATGAAGTATGTGTCAACAGACAGATTTGCTACACTAAGGGCGTTCCAGACAATAATTTGTCATAGCTGTCTATTGTAAGGAGGGGAACTGAATGATTTATGACAAACTAAACAATATCCAGCGCTACCATGGTCTGCATCCCAATCTGGATATTGCAATTGATTACATTTGTGAAAATCTACAAACAATGCCGCAGCATGCTGACATAAAAGGTAATGATGTCTACGGCAATATTTTTACATACTGTACCGTTCCCGACAGTGAATCCTTTTTTGAAGCTCATGAAGCGTATGCAGATATTCATATTATGAGGATGGGCTCCGAACGTGTTGCTGTCTCTGATATTTCTGTTCTGCAAACTGACGAATCACGACCAAAAGACGATTTCTGGGCGATGCATGGACCAGAAGAGCTTTCCATTAATTTGTCGCCCGGGTCATTTCTCGTAGTTTTCCCCGGCGATGCACACAAACTCAAAATGCAAATTGAAGAGACCGCCAATGTAACCAAGAGCGTATTCAAAGTCAAAATAAAAGAATAACCGCTGTATTTCCAAAGACGGAAAGGAGATTTCTATGAATGTACATTTAAGTAAATATCAGGGTATATTTCCGGCATTTTATGCCTGCTATGATGATGACGGCAATGTCAGTCCCGATCGAACGAAAAAGTTGGCAGAACACCTGCTTCATAAGGGAGTCACCGGTCTTTACGTCGGTGGCTCATCCGGCGAGTGTATCTATCAGAGCGTATCTGAACGAAAGACCATTCTGGAAGCCGTCATGGAAGCCGTTGGTGGCAAGCTGACTGTCATCGCTCACGTTGCATGCAACAATACAACAGACAGTTGTGAGCTTGCACGACATGCCGAACAGCTCGGTGTCGACGCCATCGCAGCTATTCCGCCGATCTATTTCCATCTTCCGCCATACGCCATCGCTGACTATTGGAATGCAATATCCGCAGCTGCACCAAATACAGATTTTATTATTTACAACATTCCACAGCTCGCCGGCGTTGCACTTAGCACAGATCTTCTAAAGACAATGGCACAAAATCCCCGCGTCATCGGCGTAAAAAACTCATCTATGCCGACACAGGACATCCAGATGTGGCTCGATGCTACCGATCGCGAACTTATAGTTTTCAATGGTCCGGATGAACAGCTGATCTCCGGTCTTGCCATCGGCGCAACCGGCGGTATCGGCGGCACCTATGCTGTCATGCCAGAGCTCTACCTGAAAATTTACAAGTGTTATCAATCTGGAAACATGTCCTCTGCCCGAGAAATTCAGAACGAATGCTGTCGCATCATCTATAAAATGTGCAGTTGTCACGGCAATCTTTATGCCGTTATGAAGGAAATTCTCCGACGACAGGGACTGGATATTGGCGGTGTACGTGAACCTTTGCCGAATCTATCATCGTCTGACATAGAGACCGTTGTTTGTGCACAGCAAATGATTGAAGCCGCCATACGGCAGTACGCCAATGAATAAGGCGAGTTGAAAAACAACTTCCGTTTTACAAGAAGAGCAGCCATTTCAAAATCATGAAATGGCCTCTGGAACAGAAAACTATTGCAAGAGAATGACAAAGGACAAGGCCGGAAGATTTTTTAACAATCATTAGTTTCATTGTAAAAATCCCCCGCATGTATAACACATGCGGGGGATTTTGCTGATATTCAGATACTCTTTCAGAGCCCATTCGGATACTGCCGGCCGGCAGTAAATGATTACTTGATAAACCCAACCTGGCTGCTGATCAAGGCAACCTGCTCATCCTTCTTCTTGTTGTACTCCACCTTTTTCTCTTCGAAGTAATTCTTCCCGTACGAATCGATGGAAACGATCAGCGGTCCGAACTCCTTTACGTGGCAGTGCCACAGCGTCTCCGGCATACCCAGATCCTTCCACTGTGCCTCGACAATTTCCTGTACCTCGACGGCAGCCACTACGGCATTTCCGGCAGGAAATACACAGTGAATGGCACCGAAATCCTTGCAGGCCCTTTCCGTATTTTCCTTCATGCCGCCCTTGCCGACAATCACGCGAACACCGGTGGTCTGCACGAATTCGTACTCAAACTTCTCCATGCGCATGGAGGTTGTGGGTCCTACAGATACCATCTCGTACTTGTCCTCGCCCAGCGGACGGATAATGGGACCCGCATGAAGAATTGCCGCATTCCGTACGTCCACTGGAATCTCCCTGCCCTCCTCTACCACGCGGCGATGTGCAACGTCGCGACAGGTTGTAACATCGCCGTCCAGATACACAATGTCACCGATATGAATATCCTTCAGATCCTCCGCTGATACCGGAGTCACCAAAACCTTTTTGCCGTCTCTCATTTCAACTGCCATTGCTCTTACTCCTTTCTCACATCTGCTTAAGCCGAAGCAAAGCAGATCTCGCATTCCACGTCAGATTTCCTTACCGCTTCCCCTTATTTTTCTTCCTTGTACTCAAAGCCGGTATGTGTGTCGATGGTAAAGTTCAGATCCTTATCAAACACAATGTGACCTCTTCTGTGGCTCCAGCAGCCCACATTCACCGCTACGCCGATGGCAGACGGATGGCGGGCTGTATTCTCAATATTCACACCCATAACGGAGTAATTACCGCCCATTCCCTGCGGTCCCAGTCCAATGGCATTGATACCGTCCTCCAGAAGACGTTCCATCTTGGCAGCGTTCGCATTGTCATTGTGCGAACCGATGGGACGCATCAGTGCCTTCTTGGAATTCATGGCCGCCGTCTCCACGGAGGTGCCTACACCGACACCTACCAGCAAGGGCGGGCAGGCATTGAGTCCATAGCTTGTCATGCGGTCCAGGACGAATTTCGTCACGCCCTCGTAGCCTTCGCCGGGCATCAGAACGGTTGCATTGCCTGGAAGTGTGCAGCCGCCGCCCGCCATGTAGGTATAGATTTCGCACCGGTCGGAATTCGGCACGATGTCCCACCATACCGTCGGCGTTCCCTTTCCGACGTTC
The DNA here is from genome assembly GCA_963624875.1 of Anaerovibrio sp. Taxonomy (GTDB): domain Bacteria; phylum Bacillota; class Clostridia; order Lachnospirales; family Lachnospiraceae; genus CAG-791. The sequence goes on along the minus strand of CAVFRZ010000105.1, from coordinate 5,002 downwards.
TTCCCTGTATTGTATTCATCGAAGGTTTCCACGGAATTATGGCGAAGCGGAGTGGCAAAGGTCGCCTGTACGACAGCTTCCTTCAGCAGCACCTCCAGATCGTCGATCAGAGGAAATCTTGTTCCGCACTTTACCCAGAACTGCAGAACACCGGTGTCCTGACATGACGGGCGGTTCAGCTTCATCGCCAGCTCCTGATTTCGGAACATGGTGTCATAGATTACCTTGGTCATCGGGGATGTTTCCTTGTCCCGCAGCTCCTGGAGCTTCTGAATGACATCGTCCGGGAGCTTCTTGGCTGTGTAACCCACAAACTGTGCCATGATATCCGTCAGCTTTTTAACCTGTACTTCATTTGACATAATAACTACCTCCATCTTTGATCTACTTTTGTTGTAGTTGTTGCTGTATAAATCCCAGGCAGCGGTACGCAGCTGCCGGTTTTATATTCTCTGTGCAAACAGGCATGATCGCTTTAGCACCTGCTGCATTTCAGCCTGCCCCAATTTATTCCTCACGGATAGAACGGAAAGGCAATGGGCAGAATGATCATGCTGATAACCGTTGCAATTGCGATCAACGGCAATCCCGATTTCACATAATCGTTAAACTTATATCCGCCTGCACCGACCACCATGGTGTTGGCCGGCATGCCAATGGGCGTAGCATATGCGCAGGACCCGCCGATCACGCAGGCCATCAGAACCGCACGCGGATCTGCGCCCATCCCCTGTGCAATTGAAAGGCAAATCGGAGCCATCAGCGCCGTTGTTGCCGTGTTAGACATGAAGTTGGTCATGATGCAGCAGAGAACGAAAACAACAAAGGTGAATAAAACCGGTGAAGGATTGCTACCAAGGACACCGATTACGGTGTCTGCGATCATTTCCCCCGCCCCCGTGTTCTCCAGTGCTGTAGCAAGAGAAAGCGTGCCGCCGAACAGGAAGATCGTTTTCAAGTCGATGGATTTCAGCGCGTTTTTCTCCGAAATCACGCCTGTCAGAATCAGAAGAATCGCACCGAGACATCCGGTAACGCACAGCTTGATGCCGATCTGATCCTCGAAAATCATTCCCAGCAGGGTTACAATCAAAATGACCAGTGACAGTACCTTTTTCCACCTGGGAACCTTACTGAAATCCTGCGTTTCATCGAAGACCGAGCCATCATCGGCCGGGTTTTCATGGTTCGGCAGCAGCTTAAAGCCGATGGTCGCGTAGAAAAGAATGCCGGCAATCAGAATGGGAAATCCGACGATTGCGTATTCAAAAAATCCGAACTTCAGGCCCAACGGCTCCAGCGTGGATTGTGCGATCATGTTGCCGGGCGCTCCGATGAGTGAAAGATTTCCTCCCATCGCAGCGGCGAAAACCAGCGGCATCAGCAATCTGGATCTGCGAAAGCCGGATTTGGCTGCAATTCCGATGACAACAGGAATCAGTACAGCTGCCGTTCCTGTATTCGACAGGAATCCGCTCATAACTCCGACAATCAGCATAATGGCAACGATAAGGCCGCGCTCTGTCTTGGCAAATTTCGTAACCAGTCCGCCGATCTCATTGGCCATTCCGGTTTCAAACAAAGCACCGCCGACAATGAACATCGCTACGAACAAAATCACGTTACTGTTAATAAAGCCTGCAAAGGCTTCGCTGACGCTCAGCACCTTTGTCAGTACCAGTCCAACGCAAACGATCATCGATGTCAGTCCGAGCGGTATTTTCTCCGTAACGAACATAACAATGGCAAAAGCCAGGAATATCAGTGTGATAACAGCCGGGCTCATAACTCCCCTCCTTCTATCCTTGTAACTCGGTTGTAGCAATTGTGATATGGCCATATCGTTTGCTGTTGATAGCTATATCATAGGCGAGGGGAGGTATAATGTACATTTGATATACTTGACGTCAGTATAGGTTTTTCCTATGCTGCATGATATGCACTTCCAGTAATGCGAAGGGAAACAGAAAAGGCGGAGCAGTCAATTGCAACCAGCTCCATAAGCAGCAGCTGCGGATCTTCGTAATCAGAAGGGGAAAGACTATGACTTTAACACAGCTGGAGTATTTTTGTGCGGTCTGCCGCTATCACAGCATCACCAGGGCAGCCGAGTCCTTGTTCGTATCACAGCCCACCATCTCAGCCTCCATTCGGGATCTTGAGAAGGAGTTCCACCTGCGCCTGTTCAACCATGGACGGAACCGAATTCTCCTGACCAAGGATGGAGAGGCCTTCTACCAGAAGGCAGAGGCCATTCTCCGACAGGCTCAGGAGCTGTATGCTGATTTTTCGTGCATCGAGGACAATCGGCCGCCGCTTCGCATCGGCATCCCGCCGATGATCAGCACCGTTTTCTTTCCGCGCGTCACAAACCTCTTCCAGGAAAAATACAATGTCCCCGTCCAGCTCCTAGAATACGGATCGCTGCGGGCCCGTACGCTTCTGGACGCCGAGCAGCTGGACGTTGCCATGGCGAATCTGGATTTCTATAACCTTGAAAAGTACAACAGCTTTGTCATGATGGAGGATCGCTCGGTGTATTGTGTTGCCAAAACGCACCGATATGCGAAAGAGTCGGTTATTACTACAGATATGTTAAAAGACGAACCCATCATATTGTTCAATGCGGATTCCGTACACACGCAGACCGTGACCACCCGGCTTCGTTCTTCCGGAATCACTCCGCGTATTCGTATGTACTGCAGTCAGCTGGTAACAGTACTCAACTGCGTCCGCGGAGGAGACTGCGGCGCATTTCTCTATTCCAGCATCGGTGTCAACCCCCGTGATTTTGTAGAAATCCCTCTTGACCCGGAGATCACCACGCGGTTCGGCATTATCTGGAAAAAAGGGATTTTTGTTCCCGACCAGCTGACTAAATTTGTCGAATTTATGCAGCACTATGATGTAACGCCATACCTGCCGCAGCAGGGCGTATCACAGCAGCATCAGCAGCGTTCCGCCCACGATCAGCACTAAGCCCAGCAGTGCCTTTTTGGAAAGTCGTTCGCCGAAGACAACCGCCGAGAAGCCGATTGACACCAGAATGCTCAGCTTATCAATGGGAACCACCACACTGGCAAGGCCGTCCTGCAGCGCCCTGTAGTAGCACAGCCACGACGCACCGGTTGCCAGACCGGATAGGCAGATAAAGCCCAGCTCCTTTCCCGGGATTTCCCTCAATGTGTGCTGCTTGCCCTTGATGAATACGATCAGCCAGGCCATAACCAGCACGACACCGGTGCGAATTGCCGTTCCGAGATTGGACTCTACACCGTCTATGCCGATTTTGCCCAGAATCGACGTCAGCGAAGCAAAAACAGCCGAGAGCACCGCATACAACAGCCAGCTTTTCTTTTCCTGCTTGTCCGTGTCCGCGGCCTTTTTCTCGATCATCAGGAAGGTTCCGGCTCCGATCAGAATGACAGCCAGCCCCTTTAGCCAGGAGACCGGCTCTCCCAGGAAAATCAGTGCCAGAAGAATCGTCAGAATGGTGCTGGATTTGTCAATCGGCACCACCTTGTTGACATCGCCCACCTGAAGAGCGCGGAAGTAGCACAGCCACGACGCACCGGTCGCAATGCCGGACAGCACCAGGAAGATCCAGGTCTTCGCACTAAGACTTCCTATCGTTGAAGCACTGCCGACGATGGCGACCATCAGCCAGGAAAAGATCAGAACAACGATGGTACGGATCGCCGTCGCCGCGTCCGAATCGGTTTTCTTAATACCGCATTTAGCAAGCACCGCCGTCAGACCGGCAAATAACGCAGAACCAAACGCAAACAGAATCCACATAGCGATTTCCTTCTTTCGTGTTTATCTTTCGTCGCCCATTCTATCACACACAGAAGCCACCGATTCAACACATTCTCAATTGTTTATCAGCCATCTCGATTTTCCTTTAAAATTTCCTTTAGGAACCCAGGTGTGAACAGGCAAAGGGTCATAATAAAAGGACATAGCCGAAGCTACGTCCTTTTATCCATTAAGTCGTATGAACCTTTCTGCTGTATCAAGTCCCTTCGCTGCCGCCAGTCGACTTGCAAATCGGCAAGAGCAGAATTCGTAGGCTCTGCCTCAGTTCAGCGCCAGTGCTGCAGCCAGTGCATCCGCTGTTGCAATCACCGCATTTCCCGGAGCCTTTGCAGCCTCTCCGATCACGATAACGGTCTCTGCGCTCTTCTCACAAACCTCTTTCAGCGCCGCATTCGCACGGGAGCCCATGGCCAGGACAACGCTGTCATAGCCGCGAAGCGACCCTTCTGTGCCGTCAGCAAGCGTGTAATCCACACCGTCTGTGTAGAACTGTCCGACCTTTGCACCAGGGCACAGCAGAACCTTGTGCTCCTCGAAGTTCTCGAACATGTAGCGGCGATTCTCCTTGGTCACATCCTGCGCGATCACCGGCTTCATCTCGATGATGCCCACCTCATGGCCGCGTTCTGCAAGATACTCTGCTGCCTCGCAGCCCACCATGCCGCCGCCGACGACCAGAACCTTCTTGCCAACCGTTCCCTTGCCTTCCAGAAGATCCTGTGCCGTAACATATCCGCACTCCTTGAGTCCCGGGATCGGGAGTACCAGCGGGTTGGAGCCGGTTGCCAGAATGATGGCATCCGGAGCAAGCTCCTTCAGAAGCTCCTCGGTTGCCTCGGTATTCACGCGAAGCTCCACATGCTCCTCCTCGCAGTGAACGATCATGGAACGAATTGCCTCAGAAAGCTGTCCCTTCCCGGTCGGATACGACGCGATACGGAAGTTGCCGCCCAGCTCCGGCTCCTTCTCCAGAAGCGTCACGTGGTGACCTCTCTTCGCACATGCAAAGGCTGCGTACAGGCCGCCGGGGCCGCCGCCAATGACAACGACCTTTTTCGGCGATTCTACAGGCGTAAGAGCCTTCTCCTTTCCAACGCAGGGATTCACTGCGCAGGTGATGGCCTTCCCGACGAACATGTTCGGAACACATCCCAGAAGACATCCGATGCAGGGAGAAAGCGAC
>CAVFRZ010000104.1:0-8169 GCA_963624875.1 Anaerovibrio sp. | reverse complement strand
ACGGCTTTGCGGACCTTCTGCCCTGGGAGGTGGAGAGTGCAGACGGCGATGGCATTGTACTGACGCTTTCTCCCAACGGCCTGACCAAATTCGTGTATCCCTTCGACTTCCATCTTACGATGAAGTATAAGCTGGAAGGAAATACAGCCTTCCTTACGCTCATTGTTCAGAATACCGGCAAAAAGAACCTGCCCTTCAGTGTTGGCTTCCACCCGTATTTTGCAGCCAGCAGCCTCGAGAACGTGCACTTTGATATCAATGCACAGACCTGCAGCGAGAATGCCAAGGGTGAGCAGCCGGCAGCCCCGGAGACCATCACGCTGACCCGCAAGGAGGGAAGTGCCGATTCTATCCGCCTGCTGAGGGGCGTGAAGAGCCCGATGGTCCTTACCGATCATGGAAATGGGCATACGGTTACGGTTTCCTTCGATGAGGCATGCTTCTCCAAGGGTGTGCTGTGGCAGCAGGATGCGGAGAGCTTCGTCTGCATGGAGCCCTGGAACGGATGGGCAAACTCTGTCAATGAAGAGGGAAATCACGAGGTTCTGGCACCCGGACAGAGCAAGGACTTTGCGTGGAGTGTGAGCATACAGTAATGATTGAGCAGCAGAAGGACTGCGTGCGTGATATGAAGTGGTGCGATTTTGTGATGAACACCACTCATATCATGACACAGTCCTTCTGTGGCGTCTTTAACTGGAACGGTGGCAGGGTGCCTCTTTACAGGTGGAAGGAAGAATGATATAGTACTGTACTATCAACACTAATACAGTGAGAACGGGACAATGCCGGGACATCACTCCCGCATTGGGGAAGCAAACAATGAATCATCCAAGCAGCAGAAAACGAATGGTCTATCCGCTGGTTCTGGCTCTGGGACTGTCCCTGGGCGTCACCGGATGCAAGAAGGAAGAGGAAATCTACGATACCGGCGTCTCTGTGGAATCCGCAGTCCGCACGGACATCGAGAATGTCTATACCGCCAAGGGCAAGATTATCAGCGGTCAGGAGAGCTCGATGAACGTGAAGGCGACGGCCAGCCAGGATGCCATCATCATCGACCAGGTGTACGTCAGCGTCGGGGATGAAGTTAAGGCCGGTGACGTTCTGTATACCATAGATACCACCCAGGCAGCACGCGACCTCGCACTCAAGGAGCAGCAGCAGGCCATCTCGGATCAGCAGAATGCCATCAAGCAGGAGGACAACGAGCGCGCACTTTCGGATGCGCAGGCCGATTCCGGCGATCAGTACGTTACCGGAACAAGGAATCTTGTGCGCAATGCCGATGATACCAATCAGGCCATTGTGCAGCAGCTCGAGGATCAGGAGAAGCTCCAGACTTATAAGGATGAGGAGACGAGAACAAAGGCTACCTACGATGCCTGGCAGTCCCAGGTGGATTCGCTGCAGTCAGATTATGACGGAAAGCTTTCCCACGCGCAGGATTTGAGCCGCCAGCTGGAGCTGAAAAAGCTCGACAGTGCAGCGGCAGCATCGACGACGGCAACAACCGGGAGCAGCACGCAGTCAACAACCTCGCAGGAGTATCTGGATCTGTCCAAGGAAGCCCAGAAGGCACAGTGGTCCGCAGACGATGCCAAGACAGCTCTGGACCGGGCGAAGACCTCCCTTGCCGATGCCAAGACGGCCTATGAGACGGCCAAGACCCAGCGGGAAACCTTTGAAAAGACCGTAACCACCGACCAGCAGTCGACCACCGACAATGTCCGCAAGCTCGAGGATCAGGGAGACACCGTCAACAAGGACAACCGCACGAAGCTTACTGCCGAGGAAACGGCCAGGAACGCCATTGCCTCCCAGGATCTTACGCACAAGTCTGACACCATTACCAATGAGGCAGAGATTGCCAAGCTCAAGGAGAAGCTTGAGAACGGCCAGGTTATTGCGACGATGGACGGCACCGTGACGGCGGTCAATGTCACAGCAGGACAGGCCTACAGCGGGTCGGATGGTGTGGTGCTGGATAACCTCTCGAAGATGAAAGTCAGTGCGGACATTGACGAGGCACACATCGCAGACCTTCAGGTTGGCACCAGGGTTCGCGTGAAGACGGATTCCACCGGAACGACGGAGCTGACCGGCACGGTAACCTTTACATCCCCGACACCCACCAAGGAGACCTCCAACAATACAAACTCCTCCAATGGTTCTACATCCTCCACCTCCAGCAACAACCAGAATACCAAGACGCGGGCTACCTATAAGGTGGAGGTGACACTGGATGAGCCCAATGATCGCCTGCGAATCGGTATGACAGCGACCATCGACTTTATTGTGGCCAGTGCGCAGAATGTGATTGCGGTTCCGAGCTCGTGCCTGATCGATGATGGGGCAGGGAACTATTTTGTGAACGTGATTTCCTCTGCGGCAGATGCAGGTAGTACAGGTGATGAGAGCACCGGAGGCAGCATCTGGGAGGACAGCACAGGATCCTCGGAAATGTCAGCCACGCAGACGGCAGATGGCGTGGATACAGCAGGCGGCGATCTGGGCGAAGGCGGGGGCGTCATGCAGGTGATGGTCACCACCGGCGTTGCCGGTGACTACTATACAGAGATTACCTCCGGCAACATCCGCGAGGGAGAACAGCTTCAGACCAGCGGCGGCACAGAAGATTACTCCAGCATGCTGGACGGTGTATACGGAGCCGGAAGGTGAGTATGCTTTTCAGAAAACGAAGTCAAAAAACGACAAGACCCGATTATCTTGACGTGCTGACGGACACGGAGCAGATGCGCGCAGATGAAGAGGTCGGCTGCGGAGAAAGCGCAGAGGGAAGCTGCATCATCCACATGGAGAACATCGTCAAGAGGTTCAATGTGGGGTCGGATAACGAGCTGGAGGTTCTCCACGGGATTAATCTGGACATTCGCGAGGGCGAGTTCACTGCAATTGTCGGAGAATCCGGCTCCGGAAAGAGCACATTGATGAACATCATAGGGCTATTGGACCGCTCTACGGATGGTACTTATGAAATCCTGGGGAGGGATGTGTCCAAGCTCAAAGACGATGCATTATCCGCCATTCGAAACCGGCAGATCGGGTTTGTCTTTCAGACCTACAATCTGATTCCGCGCACGACGGCGCTCAAGAACGTGGAAATGCCGATGATGTACGCCCGGGTGCCGCAGGCGGAAAGGACCGAGCGCGCGAAGGCACTGCTGGAAAAGGTCGGCATGCAGGATCGCATGCTCCACCGTCCGGATGCGCTTTCCGGCGGGCAGAAGCAGCGCGTGGCAATTGCCAGGGCTATGGCCAATCATCCGGCGATGATTCTTGCGGATGAGCCGACGGGTGCTCTGGATTCCGAAACCGGCCGGCAGGTGATGGATTTGTTCCATCGTCTGCACGACGAGGAGGGCAAGACCATTGTGCTCATTACACATTCCGGAGCACTTGCCGAAGAGTGTGGGCGCATTGTGACGATCAGGGACGGCAATATCATCGATGAGCGAAGAGGCTCACTGGCGCACGGGTAAGCGGAAACATCTTTTCAAGAGAAGGCGGCACATAACAAATGCTGAAAGAGAATATCAAGCTGGCATTTGCCTCGATCGCAGCCAATAAGCTGCGCTCCTTTCTGACAATGCTCGGCATCATCATCGGTATTGCCGCCGTCATTGCGATCATGACGGTGGGAAATTCATCTACGGAGCAGGTGCGGGAGCAGTATGCCTCCTTTGGAACCAACAATGTCAGTGTATATATGTGGCTGGCTAACGAGGTCAGCGTGGATGGCGAGAGCACGGACAATTCGCAGTTTATTCCGAACTTTACGGAAGAGATGATGACCAAAATGCTGAATGCTTACGGCGATCAGATTGAGGCTCTGGCTGTGACCAAGTACATTGGCGGCGGCGGAAAGGCGAAGCCGGCAGGGAAAGCGGTGGCGGACTCGGTTTATGCGAATGTGAGCATTGTGGGCGTCAATCCCGGATATTTTACGGTGAATTCCAGCTCTCCTATATCGGCGGGACGTGTGTTCAGCTCCCGGGAGCTATCCGAGGATTCCATGGTTTGTATCGTATCCGACAAGCTGGTGAACAATCTCTTTGACGGTGATCCGCAGAAGGCACTGGGACAGAGCATTACCATCCCTATGTCGACGGACAGTGCGGGGAATGAGGTTACCGCAGATTATTCCATCATCGGTGTCTATACAATGAACATGTCGGATTACGGGGAGATGTCATCCACTTCGGAGAAAGACCTGTATTCCACGGTTTACATTCCGTATCTGAATGCTGTCTCGTATGTCTCCGGTGCCAGCGCCAAGGCAATGAATGATTTTACGCTGCTGGTTAAGACAGGAGAGGATGTCATTGCGTTCTCGAATGAGCTGCAGGCCTATCTGACGGGACTTCTGGGCGAGAAGTCGAATTTTACGGTTTATGTGAGCAATAACAAGGAGTGGATCGAGCAGGCAGAGCAGAGCATGCGGCAGCAGGTCCTGTCTGTCACCCTGGTCGGTGCCATTGCGCTTTTGGTCGGCGGCATCGGCGTTATGAATATCATGACGGTTACGATCACGGAGCGTACAAGAGAAATCGGCACGAGAAAAGCGCTGGGAGCACCCAATCGGGACATCCGTATGCAGTTCATTACCGAGGCAGTGATTCTGTGCTTCATCGGCGGTATTATCGGGATTGTTGTGGGTGTGGGAATCGGCATCGGCGTCTGCCGGGGCGTGCAGCACATCCCGCCGGTACTGGACTGGTCGAGTGTTGCGGTTTCGTTCGGCGTGTCGGTGGCCATTGGCGTCTTCTTTGGGTATTATCCGGCTAACAAGGCGGCCAAGATGGATCCCATCGAGGCACTTCGTTATGAGTAGAGAAATCATACGAAGATCTTTTTTCAGTTTGTCATTATGCTGGTGACAGTTGCTGCGCTTGTATGGGAACACACCTGGGGATGCGGTGGGAATCTCTACACTACCTGTTGCAAAATATAAAATTTCACACTACAATAATCTAACTCACAAGGGTTAGTAAAGGTTTCGACAGGGATCTTGAAGGTGGGGAAGCTATCCGACGCCGATCGTCAAACGGCAAACCTAAATATAAACGCTAAGAATAATTCTTACGCTCTGGCTGCCTAATCGCACCAGCGTCGCCTGACTTGCACCTGTTCTCGTCAGATACGGCGTCATCATAACAGGAAACGACATAGGCCATGCCGCGGGGCCTGTGGGCGTATCAGCGGATACCGACGATGACGGGGTGCCTGTTCTCCGCCTTCACGAGGGAAACGTCTTCGGACAGAATGAACCGGCTATGATAGTAGAAGCACACGGGATGGGTTTTTGGACAGGGGTTCGATTCCCCTCTAATCCACGACATACGGCCACGGGCGAGCATAGTGCGGAGTAGCTCTGATTGTTCAAAAGACTGGTCGGAATAAGGGCAGCGGGATAGACATGCAGTCTATCCCGCTGTTTTTATTCCGGCCAATTTCTGCCTTTCGCAGGTGTCTTGTCGGATACAGCCTCATTCCGAAGCCCTTCGAAAGGCGGCTTTTGAGACGGTCATTTTCATGCAGTATAGGTGTATGCCGAACAACGGTCTTTCTGCTATAATCAGCCGTGTGCCCGGCAGTGGTGCATGCGGGCAGGAAACGGCATTTGCACAAGGCGGGACTTGCAGTGGCTGCTTTGTAAATGTATGGCAGTAATTATTCGGGCAGGCATCACAGACATAACACAATACTTCGCAAAGAGGAGAGAGCAAAGCAATATGGAAGATAACGACAAGATACCCATGCAGACACAAGAGAACCGGCCGGATGCAAACGACGACCTTCTGCAGCAGCTGAAGGCACTGACAGCCTACACCGTAGAGGACGACCGCTTCCTTCCGGACCTTGGCTGCCGCGGATACGTGCTGCGGCACAACAAAAGCGGCGCACGCATTGCTCTTTTGCCGAACAACGACAACAACAAGGTGTTCTACATCGGTTTCCGCACACCGCCGGAGGATTCCACCGGTGTTGCGCATATCATCGAGCACACCGTCCTTTGCGGCTCCCGCGATTTTCCGGTCAAGGATCCGTTCATCGAGGTGGTAAAAGGGTCCCTTAACACCTTCCTCAATGCCATGACCTATCCGGATAAGACCGTCTACCCGGTCGCCTCCACCAACGAGAAGGATTTTGCCAACCTGATGCACGTGTATCTGGATGCGGTTTTCCATCCGAACATCTATACGAATGAGAGCATTTTCCGCCAGGAGGGCTGGCACTATGAAGTGAAGGATGAGGAGGGAAAGACGCCGGAGGTTGTCATTAACGGCGTTGTCTACAACGAGATGAAGGGCGTAATGTCCTCGCCGGATGATGTCTTAAACGACGCGGTCCTTGCATCGCTTTATCCGGACACTACCTACTCCATTGTCTCCGGCGGCGATCCCGAGGTGATCCCGGAGCTTTCCTATGAGCAGTATCTGGCGTTTCACAAGCGCTTTTACCATCCGTCCAATGCGTACCTGTATCTCTATGGTGATATGGACGTTTTAGAGCGCCTGTGTTTTATCGATGAGAAGTACCTTTCGGACTACGATCTTTTGGAGGTGGATTCTGAAATCCGGCCGCAGGAGCCATTTACGGCACCTGTTCAGAAGGAAAAATATTACAGCATCCTGCCGGAAGAGGATGAGAAGGGAAAGGCGTATCTGTCCTGGAATGTGGCGCTGCCGATTCACGGAAATGCCAAAGAAGTTCTGGCCTTCCGGATTCTCGATTATGTGCTGTGCGACGCAGAGGGAGCACCGGTGAAGGAGGCACTCCGCAAAAAGGGCATCGGTCAAAGCGTGGAGTCTTTGTATGAGCCGGGGCTGTATGAGCCGTATTTTTCTGTAGCGGCCAAGCTCACCGATCCGGAGCATAAAGACGAATTCGAAGCGACCATACTGGAAACCTTAAAGGGCATTGTAGAAAGCGGCATTGATACAAAGGCACTGCAGGCCGGCATCAACTACCATGAATTTCACTACAGAGAAGCGGACTTTGGTTCTTACCCCAAGGGTCTTGTCTACGGATTGGATATCATGGATACCTGGCTGTATGAGGAACAGCAGGTGTGGGACAATCTGGATATCGGGCACTTCTACGATGAGTTAAAAACAGAGGTCGGCAGCGGATATTTTGAAGGACTGATTGCCAAATATCTTCTGGCCAACCAGCACCGGAGCACCGTTGTGCTGCTGCCCCGGAAGGGATTGACCGAGGAGGCGCTGGCCGAGCAGAAGGCAAAACTGGCGGACTTTGCAGCATCGCTTTCTGCAGAAGAGCTCCAGGCGCTTCGCGACAAGGAGGCGGCGCTTCGCGATTGGCAGAACACGCCGGAAACCGAGGAGGCGCTGGCGAGCATTCCGGTGCTGGAGCGCAGTGACCTTACAAGAGATCCTGTTCTGCCGGTAACTAAGGTCATAAAGGATGCCGCAAACGGATTCCCGATTCTGACACATCCGGTCTTTACCAGCGGCATCGATTATGTAGATCTTGGGTTTGATGTAACGGACATTCCATGGGAGGATCTACGGTATCTGGGTGTTCTGCGGACACTGATGGGAGCACTGGACACCGAGCATTACTCCTACCAGGCGCTGGACAATGAGATCAATATTGTTTCCGGCGGCATTGCACCGGGCGCGACCGTTGTTGTAAGCGCGATGGATTCGGATCATTTCCGCGTACTGTACAGGATCTGCCTGAAGACGATGGATGCATCCTTCCCGGAGGCTTTGGCTTTGGCCGGTGAGATGCTTCTTGCTACCAAATGGGAGGATACAGACCGTATCCGCGAGGTGCTCGAGGAGGAGCGGGCCTCCATGAAGGCAGGGCTGTCTTCTGCGGGACATTCTACGGCGGTTTCCCGTGCGACGGCGGCACTTTTTGCTTCCGCAGCAATTTCCGATGATTTGTCCGGGATCGGCATGTATCAGTTGCTGGATGAGCTTTGCTCTCATTTTGAAGAAAAAAAGGACGACCTGGTGGAACGGCTTCAACGGCTCTGCACGCTTCTTGCTGCCAAGAAACGATTTTTTGCAGATGTCACGGCGGAAAAGGAACGGATTCCGGCCATTGCGGAGAGAATTTCCTCCTTCGCAGAGTCACTTTCTGGCGAGGGCGGCGTGAACGTGCTGGATCACT
>CAVFRZ010000103.1:0-8189 GCA_963624875.1 Anaerovibrio sp. | reverse complement strand
ATCCAGGGCTCTGGCGGCGTGAAACTCTCCTCTTGCTGCCAGACCGAACTGCAGCAGCGCCCAGCCGATACCGACAGCGCCGTCATACATACCGATGTTGGCGGTCACCTGATTCTGTGCGACATAGGCAAAGGCCTGATTCCAGCGGGTGCCTACCTGGCCGTCTTCTGCCTGGAAGCGCTGGCCCTGTCCGAGGAGAACGCGCGCAGCACGGCGAGCCCAGTCATAATATTGTTCATCGCCTTCGGCAGCCCATTTTCCAAGGAAGGTGTTGACCATGCCGGCGGTTCCGCAGCACAGGCACAGGATATACCAGTAGCCGTTGGAATGGAGCTCCGGTGCACCGGTCTGAATGATGCCGTTTAAGAGCTTTTCCTCCCAGAGCTTTGCCTCGGGATCCCGGGTAACGGCGTAGAGCTCATGGTAAAAGCGCGCGGTTCCGACCGGCCCGTGGCAATAGCTAAGATAATAGACATCCGGCTTTGTGGGGAGTCCGTGCGGAAGGAGTGCTGCCGTGTGCTCGTCGTTTTCAAGGGCGACCGCCTTTACAAAGTCGTGAATGCCGTCAACGGCATCGAGAAAGACATTATCGCCGCTCTCTTCGTACAGGCGCAGCAATAGAAACCCGATGCCGCAGGCGCCCATGGGGAAGTTGGGATCAATGTACTCCTCACCGGCACCAAAATAGGTCGGATCGACGCCGAGATAATATCGTCCGCCGCCGGCATAGGCGCGTGCCTTGCTTAGATAGCGGCGTCCGGCCCGGAGGGCGAAATCGATCCAATCCGGGCGCTGAAATTCCTTTCCGAGCCGCAGCAGCAGGAGCAGTACGCTTCCGTCGCCGACAACGCCCGGATAGGAGCTCCAGAAAAAGCCCTCGCCGTCCGGAGACGGAACGGCCTCCGCGATGGCGGCCTCCGCGATTTCGCAAATCACACGCTTGTACTCCTCATGGCCCGTCAGTTCGTACAGCTCATCCAGGAAAACAGCAACTCCGCCGTAGCCGGTGGTAAATGCGTATTTGGAGAAGCACTTTGCCAGATCCCGCCGGTTGTCCCATCGCCAGATGATGTAGCGCGCCGCTTCCTTTGCGTCCGCAAGATAGGCTTCCTTTCCGACAGCTTTATACAGCTCCAGAAGGTAGTGCGCGATGCCGGCACTGCCGGCGTACATGCAGATTTCATCATAGTAGTTGGTTAGATACGTCTTTGCATCCTCCAAAGACCATACCAGTCCGTGCTCCGTTTCGCGGCGGCGCGTGTTGATGTAGACTACGGCCTTTTCAGCTTCGTCGATGTAGTCCTCGGCGGTGGGGGTACGGAACACGTCGCGGAAGATAGATTCTCTCATTTTTGTCATATCGCATATTCTCCTTTTTTATCCTTTTAATATCCTTTTATCCTGTTTTGAACAATTGCAGCAATCTCTTTGGCAGGTGCCTGTCCCAAGGTCAACACTCCCCACGAGAGCAAGCGCTCATCGGAGTGCTGCACCTTTTGACCCTGGCAGCTTTGCATTATAGCGCGCTCCCGTGTACAGCAGCATCATACCAGTATCCCACTGATAAATCCACTATAACATATTGATTTAGTATGGATTAGGTGCTATAGTAAGCCATCGCAACGATATTTGCAATCCGGAGGAAGGGATTATGACAAACAAACAGACACTAACAAATGCGCAGACGGCAGCAGGCGTCGGGCAGCAGGAGCAGTATGCACAGACCTATCTTGGGAAGCTCGGAGCCGTTTTGCCGCTGCTGGTAATGATCGGTAGCATGGTAGTAATGGTAGGATTTGGCTACCGATCCACCAGGAATTTCTGGGCTGCAGGATTTTTTGCCCTGGTGTCCGGCTTTCTTGTATATAAGGACAAGAAGGAATTCACCAATGCGGTGACGGCAGGCCTGCAGGATCACATTATGGCCTTTATGGTGGCCTGCTTCCTGATGGCCGGTGTAATGTCCAAAATACTCGCAGCCTCCCATCTTGTGGATGCGCTGCTGTATCTGCTCTCCCGGGCAAGCTTGCCGATCGGACTGGTGCCGGCGGTATGCTTTCTGATTGCAACAGTGCTTTCAACCTCTACGGGAAGTGCAGCCACGGCGATCAACGCAACAGGTCCGATTCTGCTGCCTTTGGCAGTCGGAATGGGGTGCGATGTGAATCTGGTCTGCGGTGCCATTCTGGCCGGAGGATGCTTTGGCGATAATCTGGCACCGATTTCCGATACAACGATTGCGTCCTCTCTGACGCAGGAGGTGGACACCATGAAGGTGGTTCGCTCCAGATTAAAGTATTCTTTGATTGCCGGGGCCATCGCAGTTGTATGCTATGGAATCGTCGGAATGGCATCGAGCTCCGGCGCAGTGACGAGTGCTGCGGATGTGAACGGAGAATATCTGCCCAGCCTTGCCTTTTTGCTGGTGCCTGCACTTGCCATTATCCTGATGCTGCGGAAGGAGAGTGTATTCACAGCACTCCTTACCAGCGAGCTGGTGGGAATTGTGATGCTGTTCTTCTATGGCTACACAGATCTGGCAGGACTGATCAATGCGGACGATGGACTTTTGCCGTC
Organism: Anaerovibrio sp.; assembly: GCA_963624875.1. GTDB lineage: Bacteria > Bacillota > Clostridia > Lachnospirales > Lachnospiraceae > CAG-791. The sequence continues at coordinate 5,612 of CAVFRZ010000103.1, read as the reverse complement.
GGCCTTTAACGGAATGGTGGGTTCGATTGTATTTTTGTTCTTTATTTTCATCATGGTCAGCCTGATCAGCCACGCAGGTGTGCTGGAGATGATCCTGAATGTAATGAAGAAGCATGCCGGCTCCGATCGCAGCGCAGAGATTGCAGCGGGGGCAATGGTCAGCATTGTCTCGATCGCCATCAGCAGCGGAACCTCCGCGATTACATTCTGCGGCCCGATTATCCGCAAATTCCTGCGGCCGTTCCGCATTGACAGAGCGCGGTGCGCCAACATTCTGGACGGACTTGGCTGCGGCGTCGGCTATCTGGTCCCGACCAACCCGGCCTGCCTGAATCTGGTGGCCATTGCACTGGCAGCGGGCGTTGTCGGAGAGAACTACAGCTCGGTATCCTTTGTGGCATATAATTTCCACTCCATTGCACTGGCTATTGTCTTCTGGGTAGCCATCCTGACAGGATGGGGAAGAAAGCACGAGACGGAGGAGGAGCTTCTGGCGGATGGTGTGAGCCTGGAGTAGAATCAGTATTTCCTTCGTCGCCGGTCGGCGTCCGTACAGATGCTGTTTACAACTCCTTTGGAGAGTGGGTATTATGACCTTGTGGCAGTCAATCCATAAACAAAGGGGGAATTTAAAATGGCAGATGCCAGCGTTTATCTCAATGAAGTGGAATCGAGAACAGCATCCGGAGTGATTACAGCGGTTGTCACGATTTTGCTCGTTGTAGCGTATTGGAGGATCTTTGAGAAGGCGGGGGAGCCGGGATGGAAGTCCATTATTCCGCTGTATAGCTCCTATACGCTGTGTAAGATGGTTTTCAGCAGCGGATGGTTCTTTTTGCTGGAGCTGATACCGGTGGTCGGCTTTGTTGTACGGGTTGTGCGCAGACACAGACTCTCACGGGCCTTCGGACATGGCGTAGGTTTTACACTGGGGCTGATCTTTCTCCCGAACATTTTCACGTTGATTCTGGGCTTTAACAAAGATGAGTTTCATGAAGAGAATGTGAAGTGAAACGGATAGAAATGCCATGAGACCTAGGAAAAACGTTAGCTTAAAAACAATTGCCGATGCGGCCGGCGTCAGCGTAGTCAGCGTCTCAAACGCGTTGTCAGGACGGGCCGGCGTGAGTCCGCAGCTCCGCAAAACCATTTGCGACCTGGCTGCGGAAATGGGATATCAGCATAAAACAGAGGAGCGTTCTGCAGAACCAATGGTATCCAGAAGGATTGCCATTCTGACCAATCGCTCCTTAGCGCGTACCGGCGGCAAGTGGGCGCAGTATACAGCGGCCGCGGAACGGATCCTGAAGGAGAGCGGCAGCACGGTCAGTGTTGACCGAATGCTGAGTGAAACGGAAGGAATCCTGCTGGTGGGCTCGTGGAGCACCGAGGACATTGTCCGGCTAAGGGAGCAGTACACGCTGCCCTTTGCCGCGATCGGAAGCTGGAATATTTATATTCCGGGGGACTATATTGTATCAGATGCATACCATGGCATTTTTGATGCCGTTGATCGCCTGTACCGGGAAGGTGAACCGTGCCCCGGCATGGTGATGTATGATTCGGAGAAGGCGCTGCGCGACTACGAATACGGCTTGTGGTGCGGTTTATCGGAGTTTTATGAGATGCCGGTCGACGAACGCCGGAACGTATTCCGTTCCGCACAGGAGGCGCAGGAGTCGGAATGCGGGACGCTTTTCGTCTTCTCGCAGGAGGACGCCGCTTTTCTGGAGCAACAGGGAAAACGGGTCATTGGCTGCCGGGAGGATGCGGGAACGCAGGAATATGTCCTTCCGGACAAAGAGGGAATGGCACAGGAAGCCATCCGGGTTCTGATGCGCCGGATCAGTCAGCGCGATGAGGCGGAGGGAGTACGGTATGTTCAGGAAATCTGTCAGGTTAAGTGATATTGCGGAACAAGCCGGTGTCAGCACGGTAACTGTGTCGAATGCGTTGGCGGGCCGAAAGGGCGTCAGCGAGGAGCTGCGCAGCAGGATTTTTGAGACGGCAAGAGAGTGCGGCTACGACTTATCTCGCTATGAACGCAAAAAAAAGCAGCAGGAGACCATTGGAATACTGGTGTCGAGCAGATACATCCGGGTTGGTTTGTCCTTCTACTGGGAAATGTATCAGAAGGTGGCCTTCTGCCTCTCACAAAACGACATGTATTCCACACTTGAAATTCTGTCGGAAGAGGAAGAAGATGCAGATAGGCCGGCGATGCCGCGCTGCCTGGAATCCGGGAAGGCAGATCAGCTGATTGTCATTGGTAAGCTGCATAAGCCGTATCTGGACCGGCTGATGCAAAAGGCCCAGGATCGGACCGTTTTGCTGGATTTCCGTGATCCGGATTACAGCTGCAGTGCAGTGCTGTCCAACAACTGCACCGGGATGTACCGCGCAACACAGTACCTGATTGATCATGGACACCGCGACATAGGATTCTTGGGGACACCGCAGACCTCCCGCAACATTCGTGACCGTTTCTATAGCTACATGAAGTGCATGGATGATAATGCTCTGCCGATTCATCCGGAATGGATCATCGCCGACCGCAATCCGGAGAACGAGAACGAGACAGGCGTAAACCTTCCGGAAACGCTGCCGAGCGCCTTTGCCTGCAGCAGTGACTTCGGAGCGGCAATCCTGATGGAGGGCCTGCTGGAAAGGGGCATTCGTGTACCGGAAGATCTTTCGCTGGCCTCCTACGATGATTACATGGGCGGGGATACGCTGCGTCAGAAGCTGACCACCTTCCATGTGGATATGGAACGCATGGCAGAAAACGCAGTACAAATGCTTCAGCAGGGGAACACGCAGCAAAGGGCAAGGGCCATCTATGTGGACAGCGTTTTGGTGGAGCGGGAGAGCGTCCGGCAAACGGAAGGTATTGTGCAGCCGCAGGCAAATTGCGGTATAGAGAGATAGCTATGTCGAAAAATGTTACGCTGGAGGACATTGCCGCAAAGGTGGGAGTCAGCATTGTGACCGTGTCCAAGGCACTGAGCGGTCAGAAGGGGGTCGGAGAGAACACCAGGGATCTGATTTGCAAAACAGCAAAGGAAATGGGGTACCTTCGCAATAAAGATGCGGACGGCACCGGATTGGATTATACGATTGGCGTTGTGACGGCGGCTCGTTATCTTGCAGATCGCATGTCCATGTATTGGACGGTATATCGGGATCTTTCCGTGCTGCTAGCCGGAAAAGGGTGTTTTTGCCTTTTGGAGATTGTTTCGGAGGAGGCAGAGCAAGCGGGCGACCTGCCCGGGCTTCTCACGGAAAAGCAGCTGGACGGGCTGTTCATTCTCGGATCCATGGAGCGTGCGTATACGCAGCAGCTGGAGGCGGCAGCAGATGTGGCGGTGTCCTATATTGATACGGTTTCTCCGTCGGATGAGTATGACTGCGTAGTATCCAATAATTTTCGCGGCGGCTACCAGATGGTGGAACACCTTCTGAATCTGGGACATCGGCGTATTGGCTTTGTGGGAACGCTTCTTACTACAGACAGCATTGATGACCGTTATCTTGGCGGTATGAAGGCATTGATGGAACGCGGACTCTCGTATGAGCCCGGATGGATTGTCAATGACAGGGATCCGGTGAACGGAAAGCTGTATGAGAGCGGACTGGCGCTGCCGCAGCGGGAAATGCCGACGGCCTTTTTCTGCAGCAGTGATCGAACCGGGCAGCTGCTGCTGCGGGAGCTGGAGCGGATGAATGTAAGAGTCCCGGAGGATGTCTCTTTGGTTGGATTCGACAATTATGAGGAGATCGGCCGCGGAGAACCATTCCTGACAACCTACGATGTTAACCGCAAGGAGATGGTCGCACAGGCGGTCAGGCAGATGCTGCGCCGGATCAGCGGCAAGGAGAGGCATCCTGGAGTTACATTGGTACAGGGACGATGCGTGCTGCGCGGCAGCGCAAGGCAAATCGGAGAGCCGGTTCCGTACGGCCGGAAGAAATCGCCGCGGCCGGGGAAGTGATGTGGGCGGAACTCTCCGCCGGGATCTGCCGCGTTGCCGCCTTTGAGCAGTGACCCGGCTCAAAATATGACAGAAGATCTTCCGGCCAGGTGGTTACAAATCTGAATAATTTGATTATAATGACAGGGTGTCCATTCTTTAGAGAAAGGAGGCCCTTTTGTTGTGAAAAGAAAAGACAGAAGAATGAACCGGATAAAGACTGCCTTACTGGGAACTTTTATGCTGGCGCTGACAGGATGCAGCTCCATGAAATTCCTGGCGTCCGGCAAGGAATTCCGGAAGATCTGTGAGGATAACGGCCTCCGGGTGCAGGATACGGCAGAGACGGTGAAGACGGCAGGGGGGTACAAGAATCTGTCGGATGCCTATATCGCGACCACAGAGGATGGATTGGTTTCCGTTTGCTATGTGCGGTTCACAGATCAGAAGGAGGCGCAGGGTTACTATGACTCTGTGGCTGATCAGATGGACGGCAGCGAGTATACAGGTCCCAATTATCAGGCAGAGGTAGAGGTTGTGGAGGATACCTGCAGAGAAATCTATATGGAATCCGGCCGGATTATCTACGCGGAGGGGGATGCCTCGACAATTGGTGCCATTGAGAAGCAACTCATAGGGACCTGGGCACAGGACCCTGTCAAAAAAACGGTTGCCCCGGCCAAATGAGGTCACGTAACAAATGAATCACAAGGTGAAGCTGACAGACCGGTTCTGGAGAAATTATCAAAAGCTGGTCAGGAGGGAAATGATTCCCTATCAGTGGGCGGTTTTGAGTGACGCCATTGATATCAACATTGAGCGGGAACGAAATGATGATTCCATTCCGAATGCCAAGAGCCATGCGGTAGAGAATTTCCGGATTGCCGCAGGGCGTGCAGAGGGGGAGCATTATGGATGGGTCTTCCAGGACAGCGATGTGTATAAATGGCTGGAGGCTGTCGCGTATTCGCTGAACAACGAACCGGATGAGAAGCTCCGGAGCCTTGCCGATGATGTGGTGGATCTGATTGCAGCGGCGCAGGAGCCGGATGGATATCTGGATACGTATTTTACCATTAAGGCGCCCGAGCGGCGTTATAAACGTCTGCGGGAAAGCCATGAGCTGTACTGTGCGGGGCATTTTATGGAGGCGGCGGTTGCCTATCATGCCGCAACCGGGAATGAAAAGGTGCTGCAGACGGCTGCGAAGCTGGCGGACTGCATTGACCGCAGCTTTGGACCGGAGGATGGCAAGATTCACGGAAGTGATGGCCATGAGGAGGTCGAAATCGGCCTGGTACGTCTGTATGAGGCGACCGGAGAGCCGCGCTATCTGAAGCTTGCCGAATATTTTATTGAGATTCGCGGAAAAGACCCGGAATTCTTTGCCAAGCAGGTGGCAGCAGAAGGAGGCAAGGAACCGGTGATCGTGGGAATGGACGCGCTGCCGCCTTCCTACTACCAGGCCGATGTTCCGCCGGTTGAGCGAACAACGGCAGACGGACACGCTGTACGTGTGGTCTATCTGTGCACGGGTATGGCCGCCATTGCAGCAAGAACCGGCAACGAGGAGATGCTGGCTGCGTGCCGTCGTCTGTGGCGCAACATCGTTGATAAACGGATGTATATTACGGGTGGTAT
>CAVFRZ010000102.1:0-8207 GCA_963624875.1 Anaerovibrio sp. | reverse complement strand
ATTTCCGGCTGCTCGTCGCCGCTTTTCTGATCCTGAACCTTGTCTGGATCGGAGCCGGGTGTCTTCGCTGCGGCAGGACCGGGGGACTTCGGCTTCCGGATTTCATAAAGGGATCCCGGCCCGATTCGGATGCGCTGGTATGGTGGGTGCTGTTTGCCGCGCTTCTTTTCTTCCAGCTGTATAAGGCCTATACCATGGCCTCCTTTGACGGAGACGACGCCTATTATACGGCACAGTCCCTGCAGACCTGGCAGACGGATACCATGTACTACTATGTACCCTATACCGGCATTACCACGACGCTTGACGGCAGACATGCACTGGCGCTGATGCCCATGTGGATCGCTTATGTAGCGCGGCTTTGCGGCACGCACCCCACCATCGTTACGCACAGTCTTCTCCCGCTGGTGCTGCTGCCTGCTGTCGATGCCCTGTTCTATCAGCTGACGGTTGAGCTCACCGCCAATCAGCCGGCCAAGCTCAGACGGAATCTTCTTCCCGCAGCGATGATCATTCTGGCTGTGTTGCAGATTTTCGGCAACACCTCCATATACACGCCGGAGACCTTTCTCCTCATGCGAACCTGGCAGGGTAAATCTATGTTCGCCAACTACATCCTGCCGGCTCTTTTCGTTCTGCTTATGCGGAAGCTTCGTTCTGACAAAGAGGAGTCCTCCTTTTGCTGGTGCACGCTGGTCATCCTCGGGATTGCCTCCGGCTTCTGTACATCACTGGCCCCGGCGCTTCTGACAGGGCTTTTACTCCTGGCCTGCCTTCTGATCCGTATTGTGAAAAAGCAGAAGGGAGTCCTTCTTGCCGGCGCAGCGACCTGCATTCCCAGTGTTCTCTACCTGGTACTATTACTGCGGATGATCTATCCTTCGCTGGTACCTTTTCTGAAGGGAGGGCGGCTTCCGTGAGCAGTATTCGAACAATCCTGTATGAATATGAGGGCGGACATCTTCTGCTCCTGTTGTATCTGGTTTGCCTGGTGTATTTATTTTTCAGGGAGAAGAGCAGGGACCGGCGGATTCTGTTCGTATATCTGCCGCTTCTACTGCTGATTGCCTTTTTCCTGCCGCCGGTTTTCGCGATCTACAGCAAAATCGACAGTTCCAGGACCTACTACCGCCTTCTGTGGATGCTGCCCGCTTCCATGACCATTATCTACAGCAGCCTAAAGCTCTTTGCCTCGAACCTGCGCATGGGACTGGTGGTAATCTGCGGCATCATCGTCCTAAGCGGCGACTATGTGTACACCAATGAGAACATCTTAAAGGCTGAAAACCGCCTGCACCTGCCGCAGATGGTGCTGGACATTTCCGATTACCTTATGAACGAAACCGGCGGTGAACAGACGATGGCTGCCATGCCGGTCGGCCTTGTGCAGTTCGTGCGGCAGTACAATGCGAAGATCCTGATGCCCTACGGCCGTGAAATGCAGATGGGCTCCTACTACAATGAAGTGTATGAAGCCCTGGAGCAGACGGATCCTGTAAACGCCAGGGCGCTTTGCAATTCTCTGGATCTGTATAACTGCGAATTCCTGGTGATTGAGGCAGCCAAGGAGGTTCAGGGAGACTTTACCGATTACGGCCTGACCTACCTGGCCGATGTCGATGGCTACAGCATTTGGCACTGCCCCTACGCCCAGGAATTCCGCGACGCCGCGGCGGAATATTACAACTAAGGTAACTTTCAGAGCCCATTCGCAAAATCGCTGCTTCGCGGCTTTCCTTTTGCTCATGTGGCGTTCTCGCCAAATAAAATTTCAAAATCAGCCTTAGAAATGTAAGCAGCGGGTTCACGATTGAAATTGGCAGGTACTAGATTGTATACACGTACAAGACATACGGACTGCTCTCGTCGGTGCAGATGCACCGGAGGGACAGTCCTTTTTCATCGGCATTGGTCAGGCGAATACGGGAAAATATATACCTGCAGCCCAGCTTCCTTAAGGCCTCTTCGTTGATCTCCAGCGCATCCTCCTCGTGCGGATACCGGCGCAGGGCCTCTACAATGGTGGCATTGTCTGCCGAATACAGATAGCACCTGGCCCCCCACTCGTCATAGTAGCTGCGGGCTCCCTCGTTCAGTTCCAGTGCCGGCGCAATAATCTCCCGGAACGCTTCCTTATATTCCTGCGAATAAAAGCCCAGGTATCCGTCCAGCGTGGCGATTCCGTTATACTCCAGGACAGCAGGATGGAAGCCATAGGCTACCGACCATTCTCCCTGATAGTCCACCTCTTCCATTGCCTTTTTAAAGAGCTTCTCCGAATAGAATTCTCCATAGCTTAAGGTATTGTCCGGCTCCTTGCCAAGAGACTCCTTCACCAATGCCTTTGCCGTGTGCTGCAGATCATTGTACGTATTGTTGTATAGGAAAATAGTGAGAATCGCAGCCGCCGCCAGTGCAAAGACCGCTTTCTCAAGGATCCTCTTATTCTTCCTGTTAATCTTGTTCGCATACATCAGCAGACGCAAAAGCGCCACCAAAAACAGCCCGTACCACAGAAACGGATTGAGGAATATCGCTCTGCTGAACTGAAATCCCTTCAGCGGCGGCAGCACCTGCTCCACAAATTCCCGGAACGGCTCATAATAATACAAGCCATACACAATTGTATTCAGCACCAAGAGTCCAAAGCCGATGTTGTACAGATCGGCGGCCATCCGCCGGTACTGCCCGCGTCGAATGTATCCCATATTCAGGAGCACCAGATAGACCATGCAGACCGGCAGAACCACAAATCGCTGCACACTCTCACAATGCAGCTCCACTCCGCTGCAGAAGGCCTTCACCGTCCATGTCAGCAGCTCCGGTCCGGAGAGACTCGTCTGCACCATGGTATCCCGGATGCTCTCCTCGGAGGAGAACAGCATCTGATGAAACAGACGATGCTCCCATACCACATAGCCTGCGCTGAGCACGGCCGTCTCTAAGAGGAGCCGCAGCATTCTTCTGCGCAGTCTCTTTCTTCTGTCCGCATCCTCACGCGGCTGCAGCAGCCAGCAGATTCCCATCACCAGAAAAGCTGCTGCAAGATATACAAGAAGGAAAAAACCAAAATAGGAAAAATACGATACCCACGGATAGAAGAACACCGCCGCCAGCCAGCAGGCACCCGCTCTGAGCGTCGATGCCCGCAGGAGGCGCAGGGTAATATACAACAGAAGCGGTATCGAAGAAAATGCAACGGAAAAGGACGGGAACAGGTTCAGAAGTCCGTACGCAAGGCCGACAAGACAGGCAAGATTCCAAGACACCCTTCCTGCGCTGTCGCTTTCTCTCAAAAGCTCGCACCGGTTCTGTTCTCCGGACACGAGAGCCTTGGTGCACGCCGTGGCCCTGCCGCCATTCACTGTCAGAATCCCGCGCCGGTCCAGCTCTTTATACAGCAGCACAAAGGAGACCGTCCCCAGAAGGACCTTAACAAAGTACATCACATAGTACGCCGTGAGGGGAGGCAGAACCTGATACAGAATCGACTGCAGTGAAAATTCCGTGGGAAGAACATCCCGGGAGATGCCATGCAGGAACGGTGCCTGCGCCGAGGCCGAATAGAAGGTACCGGTGTTCTTCAACATCCTGTACTGCGCCTGAAACAGGTCCAGATTGTCCGCGACAGCGATCTGTGCCGTATCTCCTGCAAGGATATAAACCACAGCAGCAAGCAATAAAAGAGCGGAAGCCAAGACGGCTGCCCAGTATCTTCGTACCATCTCCTTACACTTTACCGCTGTGTGCATCCGCTTCAGCCCTTTCCCTGCACTGCATTTGATGCAGCTTCTTCCTCCGTCGATATGATCGATCAGCCCCCTGGTGCCTGGCTGGCTTGCAAGCAATCACCGCATGTGCAGCCGGTTGCGCTCCATTTCAAAGCTGCGCCGGTTATTTCTCTCCAGGTTGGACAGAATAAGTCCGGAGAACAGGGACTGGATCGCCGCCAGCATCACAAAGCCGCAGACGATCAGCGTCGGGAACTTCGCCACGAGCCCGGTATGCACGTAATCCGTCAGCACCGGAATAAAGAAGCCCACCGATATCACCGCCAGAAGCAGCGCCAGAAGTCCGTAAAAGCCCAGCGGCTTGTAGTTCTTGTAGAGATTGAAAATTGTTCCCAGCACGCGAAACCCGTCTCCGAAGGTATCCAGCTTGGAGGTGCTGCCCTCCGGGCGGTCTCTGTAATCCACAATTACATTGTCGATCTGCATGTTGTTATAGACTGCATGGATGGTCATTTCCGTCTCAATTTCAAATCCCCGTGAGAGCACCGGAAAGGTCTTGACAAAGTCATAGCTGAACGCCCGATACCCGGTCATGATGTCCTTGATGCTGCAGTCAAACAGACGGTTGATGCTGCCGCGCACCAAAGAGTTTCCGAAATTATGGAAGGGGCGCTTATTTTCCGTAAAATACGTGGACGAAAGACGGTCTCCGACCACCATGTCGGAATTTCTCTCCAGCACCAGCTGCACCATCTCCGGCGCCGCCTCCATCGGATAGGTATCATCTCCGTCCACCATGATGTAGCACTGTGCGTCAATCTCGCGGAACATGCGTCGGATAACATTGCCTTTACCCTGCATGTACTCATTTCGAACAACCGCGCCGGCAGCTGCGGCCAGCTCCGCGGTCCGGTCCGAGGAATTGTTGTTGTACACATAGATCACAGCCTCCGGAAGAGCCCTTCTGGCATCGCTCACCACCTTTGTGATGGTTTTCTCTTCGTTATAGCACGGAATCAATACCGCAACCTTGTCCATTAATATCTCCCTGCACTCATGTGCCTTATCGTTGTTCCAATATACTTGCGTAACTGTTCAACGCCCATCGCAAAATCACTGCTGCGTGGCTTTCCTTTTGCTCATACGGCGTTTTCCTCGCATTCACAAATCCTCGATGCAGCCGGTCAGATGTGCTTACTCTGTAAGATCACCCTGATAGCCGTCCACCAGCGTGAAGTTCAGCATATTGCCGACGTATCGCTCTACAGTCTCATAAACCACTGCCGTCGGCTCCTCCCGAAGGAGCTGCCCGTGCGAATAATTGTAGTAAAACGTTGTATATCCGGACTGATAATGACAAGCCAGATACGGTGACATCATTGTGGAGAACGAATCCCCGATCACAAAGAGCTTCCCGCCCGGCGCTGCGCCGTCCGTCGTGGTAAAGCGCAGCACCTTGCCGCCGTCCTCCTGCTCCGTTTGCAGCGGATGCGGCGTATATCCGGTCAGCAGATAGTACGGGCAGTCCGTCAGCTGCTTCTCCAGATGAATCAGCCGCGCAAGATCATAGCTTCCCGTGTGCCGATCCTCCACGGTCACATATTCCAGCGGAGTAAAATCAAATCCAAGCGTATTCACCAGCTTCTCGCAACCGATATAAGCTCCCAGATTATTCCAGTGGGTATCGTACTTAAAATACAGGTCGGTGTCCGGATTCTGCTCGCGGTAGGCCATGATCTCATCATACCCCCAGATCACCGTCAGGTCTGTGTTCTGTGTAAGGTAATTCACCAGCTGCACGGCACGGTTGTCCGATACCGGCTCGCCGTACATATCCGGCATGTACTCGCTGTAGACCCGCTCCTTATTAGGTGCAATGTAGATGGTAAAGCTGCAGCCTCTTCCTTCCAGCTCATCCCTTGCCGCCGTAAAGTTCGCCGCAATCTTCTCCAGCTCCTCTTGGGTGAACAGATTTGTTCCCATGTAGTCACCGATGGGATCCTCATCCGCCACCTGCGCTCCCTTGTAGAAGAGCCAGCCGTCCTTTCCCACAATAACGCTCTGGGACGAGGTTGTATGCAGCACATGGTATTCCAGCGCGCCGTACAGCGTCAGCAGCTGATTGCGGAAGGGGAGATGGTCATTGAGCCAGGACTCAAACTGAGACGGAAAGGTTTCAATGGTGGTCGTCTGGCCTGCATCCTTGGCCTCCTGCGAAAACGGGAACGGCGAAAGCGTGCGCTGCTCATAGTTCTCTGTATCAATGTGGCTCTTCAATGCATAGAAAACAACCACCGGCGCCAGCACCAACAAGGCTAAGAGCAGCACATACAGAATCTGCAGCGGCCTTCTTAAGAGGAGCTCCTGTGCTCCCTCCGTCCGTGCCTGGTCGGTCGTTGTCTTATTTTGCTTCATAGACTGTGTCTTCATCATCCGGTAAACGTCCTACTCTCCTGATCCGTGTTCTTCTCTCCTGCAGCCTTCAGGCAGCCGGTCTAGGCGTTTCCTGCCGCTTTCTGTACAACTGCCGATGCATCGCTTGCCTTGGCATATCTGCTCAGAACCGGAAATAAATGAATGGATTATACGTATTGTTGGCCAGCATCAGGATACTGGCAGCCAGCACCAGGGCGCACCAGATAAACTCCGGAACGCTGCCGGTCCATCTTTTCGCCAATACTGCCATCCTCCCCTTTGAAAACACCGCCTGCACCAGTCCGCACCCCAAAATGCCGCAGATCATGGCCAGCACCGCTTCCACACCGACCTGCGTTCCCAGAATCACATCCGATGTCGTGTACAGCCAAGGCGTGAACATGCGTCCGACAATTGCAAGGCTCTGCGTCATGGATTCTGCGCGGAAGAATACCCAGCCGATCATCACCACCAGCATCGTATAGATATGCGGCAGCACACGGAATCTTTTAAGAACTTTCCCTAGTCCCAGCCGTTCTATGATGCTGAAAAACCCATGGTAGAGTCCCCATCCGATAAAGGTCCAGCTGGCGCCGTGCCACATTCCCGTTGCGAAGAAGACGATCAAAAGGTTGCGGTAGGTCTTCCGGTTGCCCTTACGGTTTCCGCCCAGCGGGATATACAGATATTCCTGAAACCACGTGCTGAGGGAAATATGCCATCTTCTCCAGAATTCACGAATGGAGGCGCTCAGATATGGATAATTAAAGTTCTCCAGGAACTCAAACCCGAACATCCGGCCCAGTCCGATGGCCATGTCCGAGTATCCTGAGAAATCATAATAGATCTGCAGCGTATACGTCAGCGCACACAGCCAGGCCATGCCGCCCGTCAGCGAAGACGGATCCAGTCCGTACAGATTGTCCGCAGCCTGCCCCACCAGATTGGAAATCAGGACCTTTTTGCCCAGTCCGTAGATAAAACGGCGGAAGCCGGATGCGACCTTCTGCAGGTTCACCTCACGGTCCTCAATCTGCAGTTCAATGTCGCGGTACTTGACAATCGGGCCCGCAATCAGCTGCGGGAAGAAGGATACATACAGCGCCAGATACAAAAGATTCTTCTGAACCTTGATCTGACCCCGGTACAAATCAATCACATAGCTCATCGCCTGGAAGGTGAAGAAGCTGATGCCGATGGGAAGTACAATGCCCGCCATCGGAATATTCAGTCCCGGAATGACGTGATTGACAGTATTGATAAAGAAATCGGTGTACTTAAAATAGCCAAGAAGCCCCAGATTCAGCAGGATGTCCAGCACCAGGAAGAGCTTCCCTTTCTCGCGATGTCTGTCCAGCAGCAGACCGAAAAGCCAGTTCAGCGTAATGGATACCAGAAGGAGCACAATGTTGCGCGGCTCGCCCCAGGCATAGAACAGCAGACTGGCAATTAAAAGAAGAATGTTCTGATATTGCGGTTTCCGGATCAGAAGGCTCAGTACGAATACGACCGGCAGGAAGATCCAGAGAAACACCATTGAACTAAAAACCATGCAGTATTTCCTCGTGTGTTAACCCATTCACAGTGGCAGACATGGGTATTTTATCGTAGCTTGCATCTTTTCTCAATGCAGGCTCGCGCCAGACAGGCGACAGGCTGGCGGCTACACTGCTAATTCCGCTTCACGGTGCGGATGAAAACGCCTGACAGAAGCGCCGTAACAAGCGCCATGACGATGAGAAAGGACACCACCGCCCCGCGGATACCGCTCCCCTGCACCATAACGGGCGTCAGCACAAAGGATATGACCGCCCCCGCAAGGTATACAAACGGAATGGTGTTCTGCTGTCTCGTGATGGTCAGCACCGCGCAGTAAAATCCGTTGAAGGCCAGGAACACGCCGCCCACCAGGATCAGCAGCAGGTCGATCCGGTAGCTTGTCAGATCCGTGGCATAGAGCCAGGATAATACCGGTATTCCCAGGAGCCACGCCGCCAGAAGGACCGGGACCGCCACAGCCAGAAGGGCTGCCGAGAGCTTGTAAAAATAGCCCAGGAATTC
>CAVFRZ010000101.1:0-8243 GCA_963624875.1 Anaerovibrio sp. | reverse complement strand
TCGGTCCCCTCTGTCCTGGTCCCATCCCGGTGCACCAGAACCGGCTTTCCGGTTCCAAGTACCGAGTCCTTCGTAACAATGCACTCCTGCACTGTCTCATCGGAAGGAATGGTATACATGACATCCATTGTCACGCGCTCCATAATCGAACGCAGGCCTCTGGCACCGGTTTTGCGTTCCACTGCCATATCAGCGATGGCATCCAGTGCGTCATCCTCAAAGGAAAGCTCCACATTGTCATAGTGGAACAGCTTCCGGTACTGCTTAATCAGCGCATTCTTGGGTTCCCTGAGAATGCGGACCAGCGCGTTCTTGTCCAGTCCCTCGAGCGTAACCACCACCGGTACTCGTCCGATAAACTCCGGAATCAGTCCGAACTTCACCAGATCCTGCGGAACAACTTCCTTCAAAATGGTACCGGCATCCTTCTCTTCCTTCTCCGCCACCGATGCGTTAAAGCCCATGGAGCGATAATCGGTTCTCTCGTGAATAATCTTCTCCAGGCCGTCAAAGGCACCGCCGCAGATGAACAGGATATTCGTGGTATCAATCTGAATCAGCTCCTGCTGCGGATGCTTGCGCCCGCCCTGCGGCGGAACCGAAGCCTGTGTACCTTCAATAATCTTCAGAAGCGACTGCTGCACACCCTCGCCGGACACATCCCTTGTGATCGATACATTCTCACCCTTTTTGGAAATCTTATCGATCTCATCAATATAGACAATGCCCAGCTGTGCGCGCTCAATGTTATAATCTGCAGCCTGGATCAGCTTCAGAAGTATATTCTCCACATCCTCGCCAACGTAGCCCGCCTCGGTAAGCGTAGTAGCATCCGCAATGGCAAAAGGAACGTTTAACAGCTTGGCCAGTGTCTGAGCAAGGTAGGTCTTGCCGGACCCGGTTGGCCCGAGCATCAGAATATTGGACTTTTGCAGCTCTACCTCGTCATCCTGCTCATCCTGATGATCGTTGCTGCCGACAATACGCTTGTAGTGATTGTAAACGGAAACTGCCAGAACCTTTTTGGCTTCATCCTGACCAATAACATACTGATCCAGAAAGCTCTTGATCTGCGCCGGCTTCATCAGATTGACATCCTGCTGTGTCAAGCCGCTGTCACCATGGGTTTCCTCATCGTTTCGGCGGCCTTCGTCCTCGTTTATGATATCACCGCAGATCTCAATGCATTCATCGCAAATGTAAACACCGTTCGGACCGGAAATCAGCTTGCGAACCTCTTCCTCAGATCTTCCGCAAAAGGAGCACCGGCGAGGGGGTGTCATTCTCTTGTTACTGCTTGCCATAGGGATTCTCTTTCTTATTCTTATGCGTTACGAAGCGCATCCTCAATCTCTTTACGTGTCGTATAAATGTGGTCAATCAGGCCGTATTCGAGTGCTTCCTGCGCAGACATCCAGTTGTCACGATCCGTATCACGGCACAGATCCTCATACGTTCTTCCGGTATTCTCTGCCAGAATGTGATTCAGCTTCTCCCGGGTGTTCTTGATGTGCTCCGCCGCGATCAGCATATCGCTTGCCTGTCCCTCGGTACCACCGGAAGGCTGATGAATCAGGATTTCCGAATTCGGAAGTGAATAGCGCTTTCCCTTGGTGCCGCCCGCCAGAAGGAAGGATCCCATGCTGGCTGCCATGCCGACGCAGATCGTGGACACATCACATTTAATGAACTTCATCGTGTCATAGATTGCGAGGCCAGCCGTTACCGAACCTCCTGGGCTGTTAATATAGAACTGAATATCCTTCTCCGGATCCTCACCCTCCAGAAACAGAAGCTGCGCCACGATCAGCTCTGCAGACTGATCCGTCACCTGATCGCCCAGCAGAATGATGCGCTCCTTCAATAATCTCGAAAAAATATCATAGGAGCGCTCGCCGCTTCCGGTCTGCTCTATGACATAAGGTACCAGATTTGCCATGTTCCATCCTCCTAAACGTCCCTGCCTGCGCATACAGCCGCATCAAAATTTCCCGAAAGGAAATCAAGGCGGGGCTCATCGTTGTACATATCAATAAAGCCGGTGCCCTCGGGCACTCAGCGAACATCATAAAACAAAGGCCTTGCAATGTGCAAGGCCTTTACAGTTTATTTATGATCAGTATTGAATCTCGGATTACTCAGCATCCTCTGCAGGAGCCTCAGCCTCCTCGGCTGCAGCGGCCTTCTTGGAAGCCTTCTTTGCTCTCTTGGTCTCTTTTGCATTGTCCGTGACAAAATCAGCAGCTTTACGGATACGAATGTCCTTCTTCAGGTCATTCTTCATCTCCTCTGCCTCGAAAAGCTTCTTCACGTTCTCAAGAGGAGCATGGTACTGATCTGCCATCTTCTGGAACTCCTGCTCAAGATCCTCGTCCGAAGCCTCGATGCTCTCTGCATCGGCAATAGCCTCCAGAACCAGGCTGTTGCGGATTCTCTGCTCAGCCTGCGGCTTCATCTGCTCAAGGAACTGTTCCCTGGTCTGGCCGGTGTACTGCAGGTAGGTCTCAAGACGCATGCCCTGATACTGCATGTTCTGTGCGAACTCATTGGCAAGGTTCTCCTGCTGTGTGCGGAGCATTGCCTCTGGGATATCGATCTTCGCATCCTCAACGGCTGCAGCTACTGCCTCGCCCTGCTTGGCATTTCTCAGCTCGCTCGCCTTGCGCTCCTCCAGGTTCTTGCGAATGTCAGCCTTATACTCATCCAGTGTTGCAAACTCGGAAACCTCATCTGCAAATGCATCATTCAGTTCCGGAAGAACCTTGGTCTTGATTGCATTCACCTTGCAGTGGAATACAGCGGGCTTTCCTGCAAGAGACTTCTCATGATAATCCTCCGGGAAGGAAACCTCTACATCCTTCTCCTCGCCGATGGAAAGGCCTACCAGCTGCTCCTCAAAGCCCGGAATGAAGGAATGAGATCCAACGGTCAGATCGTAATTCTCGGCCGTGCCTCCGTCGAAGGCAACACCGTCCACCGTGCCGGCAAAGTCAAGCTTGATCATATCGCCGTCTGCCACCGGACGATCGGTTACCTCTTCGATCTTACCGTTTGCATCCTGCTGGCGCTTGAGCTCCTTCTCTACATCCTCATCGGTAGCCTCTGCAGAGCCCTGCTTGGTTACAGAAACGCCCTTATACTTGCCAAGAGAAACCGGAGGCTTCAGAGCAACCTCAGCTGTATAAATGAAGCTCTTTCCTTCCTCGATCTGTGTCAGATCGATCTTCGGATTGGAAACGATTTCCTCGCCGGACTCCTTTACTGCAGCTTCATAGGAGTCATTGATGCACTGATTAGCTGCATCCTCATAAAAAACGGCTGCGCCGTACATCTTCTCAACGATCTTGCGAGGTGCCTTTCCCTTGCGGAAGCCAGGAATGGAGATGCGGTTCTTCTCCTTCTGATATGCCTTCTCAATTGCCTTGCCGAAATCCTCAGCGCTCACCTCAACGGTAAGCTTGGCCATGCTATTCTCGAGCTTCTCAACACTAACGCTCATTGTTCTGATTCCTCCTGATGGTCATTCACTTGTCTATGTCATAAACAGACAGTTTGAAATTATACGCAAAAACAGCGGTTTTTGCAACACTATTCTATCCTTCCTCCTTCGGCATCCAGTGAATTTTCTCCAGGAAACGGATCATTTTGTCTCCCCGCGGAATTTCCTCCAGTGTCTGCCTCGTAATCGTTCCGGAATGGATCAACGTGAATTCGTATACAATAATCGCCGCCAGCAGCGCAATTGCCGTCGCAGCCAGGTTGCGGAAATAATAGCCTCTCGGCAGGCCATCCATCGCAGCAAAGGCCTTATAAAGCAGCTGATACACAATCCTCGCCGCAAATCCCATAACAAGAGCGCAGATCAGCGGGCGAATATAATATAGTCTTACATTCTGCCTTATCCCAAGGAATTTCCGCAGGCAGAACTGATTCACCACGAAGATCATGACAGAATAAAGGATGCTCACGATCACCAGCGCTTCCACCCCCATGTTCGCCTTCACAAGCAGGACAATCAACACAATCGTCTGCGTCACCAGCGCAATTCCCGCTGAAACGAGAGGAATGTTCATTTTCCCGACGGACTGCAGGGCCGCATTGGTAATGGTAGAAATGGAGTAAAAAATAACCGTCACCGCCAATAGTGATAAAAGCGAGGAGGCCAGCCCCAGCGAATTCATCTGCGGAAACATAATCATGGTAATGGGCTTTGCCAGCACGGCAAGCCCGACTGCCGAAGGAATTGCAATCAGCGCTGTTGCCCGGGTCGCATTTTCCACGCTGCTCCTGGTCCTGTCTGTATCTCCCTTTGCAAATGCCGCAGAGATCCCCGGAATGATTGCAGAGCTCACTGCTGTTGCAATCGAGATCGGAATATTGGAAATCACAACCGCTTTGTTGGAAAAAATACCGTACAGCGTTGTCACCTCTGTCCCATCCTGATGCATATACTGAATCATCGTCTGGAGATAAATTGTCTGATTCAGAGCCGTGGTCAGATTCATAATGACACCGCTGAGCATAAACGGAGTAATGACTAAAACGGTGTCCTTGAAAAAGCTCCGGTACTTGCCCTTTTGGCCGGTAGCATCCTCAGCAATCAGCCGTTTCGCATCCTTTTGGTCCCTCCGGAAGCAGTACAGCATAAATACAAGTGCCACCACGACTCCCGCACCGGTGCCAAGGGCCGATCCCATCGCCCCCAGCTGCGCCTGTCTGGTCGGATCACTGCCTGCGAGCGTATGCATGAGAATCCAGGCTGCCAGAATACTGACAAAGGCATTTGCAAACTGCTCCAGAATCTGTGAAATACTGGTCGGCAGCATGCTCCCTCTGGCCTGAAAATATCCTCGCATAGATCCAAGAATGCCGAAAAAGAAAACCGTCGGTGCGAAGACCCGCAGCACGCAGACCGTCACCTGCGGCACCAGCACTGACGCGCCAAAATAAAGAAGCGCGCTTCCGGCCAATCCCACCAAAATGCCATACAAAAGTGCACAGCGAAAGATTCGCCGTGCATTTCTGTACTCTCCCACTGCCATCTTCTGTGCCATCAGCTTGGAAATGGCCGACGGCATGCTGTAGGAGGACACCATCAGAATGATGGTATAAATATTGTAGGCTGTTCCGTAATATCCATTGCCCTCATCGCCGATGATGGCGGTCAATGGCGCCCGATACAATAACCCTATGATGCGGACGATCATACTGGCTGCAGCAAGAATTCCTGCCTGCAGCATTACATTGGAGCTGTTTTTCTGTTCTGCCATTGTTTCCTTTCTACTCCGGCTTTTCTCAGGTCCCCCGCACCTGTATTTCTGTTGCTATTGCAGTTATCTTTTAACGGCTCGCACTGCCGAGAAGCTGTTAAACATCTCAGCCGATCAGCCAATCATACATTTCCTGATACTGCCCGGCGGAAACCTTCCAGGAAAAATCCGCCGCCATCGCACGGTCCACGATGTGATTCCAGTCACGCTTCTTGTCATAGAAGACCTTTTCCGCATAACGAATCGAATGCATCATCTCATGCGCATTGTAATTGGTAAAGGTAAATCCGGTTCCTGTCTGTTCGAACTCATTGTACGGCTCCACCGTATCCTTCAGACCGCCTGTTTCGCGAACAATCGGAAGAGTTCCGTAGCGAAGCGCCATCAGCTGACTGAGTCCGCAGGGCTCGAACAGGGACGGCATCAGGAAGGCGTCGCTGGCCGCATAGATTTTATGAGACAGATCCTCCGAATAATAAATATTGGCAGCAAGCTTTCCCGGATATTTTTCATCAAAATACCGGAACATATTCTCATAACGTTCCTCTCCGGTTCCCAGCACCACCACCTGCATCGCATCCTGAGAGAGCATCTCTTCCATAACGTATGCAATCAGGTCAAAGCCCTTCTGGTCGGTCAGGCGGGAGACAACGCCCACCATAAAGCACTTGTCATCCTCCACCAGGCCAAGCTCCTTCTGAAGCGCTGCCTTGTTCTGCTTCTTGAGCTTGCGCCAGTTGCCCGCATCGTAAGGGTGCGGAATCCGGCTGTCCGTTTTCGGATTGAATACATCGTAATCAATGCCGTTTAATATGCCGCGAAGATCATGAGCTCTTGCGTTGAGGATGCCGTCCAGTCCCTCACCGTAATACTGCGTCTTTATCTCTTCCGCATAGGTCGGGCTCACGGTCGTGATAGCATCTGCATATACAATGCCGCCCTTTAAGAGGTTGGCATCCTGGTAAGCCTCCAGCTTGTCCGGAGTAAAATAATAGCCCGACAACCCGGTGATGCTCTCCACATCCTTTACCCCCCATTTCCCCTGGAACCGAAGATTATGGATGGTCATAACCGTCTTGATGCCGCGGAAGAATTCATTTTCCTGAAACCGCTCTTTTAAATAAACCGGGATGAGTCCTGTCTGCCAGTCGTGGCAGTGAATCAGATCCGGGCGGAAGCCAATGGTCGGGAGGGCCGACAGCACTGCCTTTGAGAAAAAGGCATAGCGGCGAATTTCGAATAATGCGTCATCGGTATATACCGTGCCGGTGTTGAACAGATCCTCGTTGTCGATGAAGTAATAGGTCACTCCATCTGCCTGAGCCCGCATGATTCCCACGTACATGTTCTGCCAGTCAAAGTCCATGTAAAAGCTGGTCACATACTCCATTCGGTCCTTCATTTCCTGCTTCATGCAGGCGTATTTGGGCATGATCACCCGGACATCGTAGAATTCCTTGTCCAGCTCCTTCGGCAGCGAACCCACAACATCAGCAAGTCCGCCCGTCTTAATGAAAGGCACGCCCTCGGAAGCTGCAAACAAAATATTCTTCATAACTCTAACCCCCTGTATGAGTGATGATTAAATTCCGATGTTTCCATTATACCCTACCTGTCTCTGTTCAGCACCTGCCAATTTCAACGTGAACCCTCCGCTTGCAGGCAAATTCACGTTTGAAACCGACAGGCTACCCTCTTCTTGCATTCTCCACCCTATCTCGCTATGATGTTTTCTGAAAGCGCTTACACAGACAAGCCGTCCGACAGCGTACCGCTGTCAGGCATCTGCTGCACTGCGTTTGTAAGGAGCTCTTATGAATATCTATGACATCGCCGCCATGTCCGGTGTTTCCATCGCCACCGTTTCCCGTGTTGTCAACGGAAGTCAAAAGGTCAGTGAGAAAACCCGGAAAAGGGTGCTCTCCGTTATTGAAGCAAACGGCTACACCCCCAACGTTTTTGCGCAAGGGCTCGGCCTTCACACCATGCATACCATCGGCATTCTGGTTCCGGACATTGCAGCCCCTTATATGTCCAGTGCTGTTTCCTACCTGGAGGGGCAGCTTAAAGGCTATGGCTACGACTGTATTCTCTCCTGCAGCGGATTTGAGCAAAGCTCCAAGGAGGCCCGGGTGCAGATGCTGCTCTCCAAGCACATCGACGCACTGATTCTCGTAGGCTCCACCTACACCGGTCACGGCCGGAGTGAGCGCGAGACCCAGTATATTCGAAATGCCGCCCGGCAAATTCCCGTCTTTGTCTTAAACGGTGTAGTTTCCGGAGAGAATGTTTACTCCTCGGTCAGCTGTGACCGACAGGCAGTCTGCGAAGCCGTCGGTGCTCTTCTGCGCACCGGCAGAAGGCGCGTCCTTTTCCTGACCGATTCCAAATCCTACAGTGCACGGGAAAAGCGTGCCGGCTATGAGGAAGCCTACCGGGCAGCCGGTCTGGCAATCCCCCGCTCACTCATGCAGCACGTTCCGGACAGCATACAGGGCGTACGGGAGTTCCTCCTTCACAGCCGCCTGACCTTTGACGCCGCGGTAGCCACCGATGACAGCATGGCAGTCGGCGTCATCAAATATGCGGTTGGAAGGGGCATCTGCATTCCGAAGGATCTTGCCGTCATCGGTTACAACAATTCCGCTCTTGCCTCCTGCAGCGAGCCTGAGCTTACCAGCATTGACAACCGTTCCCGGCAGCTGTGTCAGGAAACAGTAGACCGCCTGATCTGCGTTCTGGAGGGAAGCACGTCCGTTCCACAGCATCTGTGTGTTCCCTGCCAGCTCATACAACGTGCCACAACGGATTTTAAAACAGTCTAAAAAAGGATCGCAGTAAGGATTTCTCCTCACTGCGGTCCCTTTTTCTTTTATTTCTTGTATCTGTTCAGCACCTGTCAAGGCGCAAAGCGTCCTTGGCCAGCCACATCGAGGATTTGCGATAGCAAATTCGAGATGGGTGCTGAATAGT
>CAVFRZ010000100.1:0-8248 GCA_963624875.1 Anaerovibrio sp. | reverse complement strand
AGCCGGGGCTTCTTTTGTGTTACAGTGATTGCGTTTTTATCTCGGCACCCAGGCAAAAACCCTTCGCTATAGATGACGGTTATTTTACAAACGCCGTATCGGATTTCTGGTATAATCAAAGCTTAAGAATCAAACGCACGCAGCGCGAGCATCGGGGATTTCCGAATGGAAATCAAAATGATGCAAAGCAGCGACTGCACTTGGGGAACAGAGGACGAAACGTTATAACAGATACATACTTACGGAGGGGTTCGGAATGCAGCAGGCACAGAAGGTTTTACAGGCATTTGAAGAGCAGTTCGGCGACACCGAGGGAGTCCGCCTTTTTTACGCACCGGGGAGGGTGAATCTGATCGGTGAGCATACGGATTACAACGGCGGGCATGTATTTCCCTGTGCGATCAGTCTTGGAACGTATGCGGCGGCGAGGAAGCGCCGGGATCGTGTGATGCGGTTTTTCTCTGCGAATTTTGAAAAGCTCGGGGTGATCACGACCTCTTTGGATGATCTGGTGCCTTCCAAGCAGGCGGGCTGGACCAATTATCCAAAGGGCGTTGTCTGGGCGTTCGGACAAAAGGGACATCCCATTGACAGCGGCTTTGATATGGTGATCTACGGCGATATTCCGAATGGATCCGGACTTTCCTCCTCGGCCTCATTGGAGGTGCTGACCGGCGAGATGCTGCGTGCATTCTTCCATATGGAGGATGCGATCTCCAATCAGGAGCTTGCCTTCATCGGCCAGTTCTCCGAGAATGAGTACAACGGTATGAAGTGCGGTATTATGGATCAGTTCGCATCGGCGATGGGCAAAGAGGGCAACGCCATCTTCCTGGATACCAACAGCATGGAATTCACCTATGCGCCTTTGAAACTGGACGGCATGAAGCTGATGGTCACCAATACCAACAAAAGGCACAGTCTGGTGGATTCGGAATATAATTTTCGAAGAGAGCAGTGCGCAAAGGCACTGGCAGATCTTCAGACGAAGCTGGATGTTCAGACCCTGGGAGATCTTTCCGTTGAGGAATATGAGGCGAATAAGGACCTGATTCAGGACGAGGTCTGCCGCAGAAGAGCCAAACATGCTGTATATGAGAATCAGCGCACCATTGCGGCAGTGGCCGCGCTCCGGGCTGGTGATGTGGGGCGCTTCGGCAAACTGATGAACGAATCCCATGTGTCGCTTCGGGATGATTATGAGACGTCCTGCCCGGAGGCAGATATTCTGGCAGAGGAGGCGTGGAAGCTTCCCGGAGTTCTGGGCTCCCGCATCACGGGCGGCGGCTTTGGCGGATGCACAGTCAGCATTGTCAGGGATGAGGCGGTGGACGAGTTCTGCCGGACGCTTGGAGAAGTATATCTGCAGAAGGTGGGCTATGCGGCCTCCTTCTATACATTGGAGATTGGCGGCGGTCCGCGCGAGATTCTGCAGTAAAAGGCACCGGTGCAGAGAAGGTAAACGGGTACAAAGAAAGGACAGACAATGGCATTATTCACGGCGATCGTTCCCTGCTACAACGAAGAGGAGAACATCGAATATTTTTACCGGGAATTTATGAAGAACGAGCCGTTCTTTCAGGAGCACGGACTGGAGTTCGAGCTTTTGTATGTGGATGACGGCTCCCGGGATAAAACCGTAGAGAAGGTAAAAGAGCTGCGCAAAAGCGATGCGAGAGTGCACCTGATCTCCTTTTCCAGGAACTTTGGGAAAGAAGCGGCCATGTACGCCGGACTTCAGCATGCAAAGGGTGAGTATGTGGCGGTGATGGATGCCGATCTGCAGGATCCGCCCTCGCTCCTTCCGGAAATGTTCGGATACCTGTGGGATGGCTATGATCAGGCAGCGACAAGGCGTGTCACCCGGAAAGGTGAGCCGCCCATCCGGTCGTTTTTTGCACGCCAGTTCTACAAGCTGATCAATCGATTCTCCAAGACAGAGATCGTGGATGGGGCCCGCGATTTTCGCCTGATGAAGCGGTGCGTGGTGGATGCCATTCTGGAGGTGAAGGAGTACAACCGGTTTTCGAAGGGGATCTTTGAATGGGTCGGATTTAAAACCAGATGGATTGAATTCGAGAACGTAGAGCGCAGGTACGGACAGACCAAGTGGTCCTTCTGGAAGCTGTTCGTATATGCCATGGACGGCATTGTGGCGTATTCCACAGTTCCGCTTGCCATGGCGGCACTGGCGGGCGTGGCCTTTTGCGGAATTGCGTTCCTGATGATTGTGTTCGTGATTGTACGAAAGCTCCTTATGGGGGATCCCACCAGCGGATGGCCCAGCATGGTCTGCATCATTTTGATGGTGAGCGGTATACAGCTGTTGTGCCTTGGTGTGATTGGCCAGTACCTGTCCAAAACCTATCTTGAGGTAAAGGGACGTCCGATTTATATCACAAAGGAAGAACTTGAATAATGAACGATTTGGCGAAAAGACATAGGTCCGTGCGCCGGGTGGCAACACTGGAGATGCCGCTTGTCGGTTTGCTGATGCAGACCGCAATCTACGCATGGCTTTGGTTTACCATATATTATCCGCTGGTTCGTCTGCGGCTGAAATTCTATCGCAACGGACACATTCTGGTGCTGCTTTTATATTTTGTGTTGCTGCTGTTCCTCACGAAGACCTATGGCGGCATGGATGTCGGCTACCAGAAGCCGTTTGACGTCAGCCTGTCCCAGATTTTCTCGCTTCTTCTGGTGAATGCGTTTACGTATCTGCAGGATTCACTGCTGCGCAACTGGATGCTGCCGATTGGCTGGGCACTGCTGGTGACACTGGTGCAGATTGCGTTTGCCATAGTGTGGATTCAGATTTCGGACCGGGTCTACCGCAAGATGTTCCCGCCGACACAGCTGATTCTCGTGCATGGAGAGCGCTCGATCGAACCGATCCTGCGCAAGTTTGCCAGCCGCCCGGAAAAATACAAGGTTACCGATACCATCTGTATCACAGAGGGACTGGAGAGCATTGAGCACCGGATTCAATCTGCAGGACACAAGGCAGTCGTTTTGTGGGACATTCCGACGGCGGATCGCAGTGAGCTGATGAAATTCTGCTATGCGGCCGGAATCCGGCAGTATATGATGCCGAAGATCACGGATGTGCTGGTGAAGGGTTCGGCACAGCTCCACTTATTCGATACGCCGATCTATCTGACCAGGGAATATGCCCTTAGCTTCGGCGAGCGATTCTGCAAGCGTGCCATCGACATTGTTTGCGCTACTCTTCTGCTGGTGTTGACGTCGCCCTTTTTCCTGATCACGGCGATTCTGATTAAGTGCTATGACCACGGGCCGGTATTCTACAAGCAGGTCCGCTGCACCATAGGGCAGAAGGAGTTTAAGATCATCAAATTCCGCAGCATGCGGGTGGATGCGGAGCGGGACGGCGTGGCAAGGCTTTCCTCGGAGCACGACGACCGGATTACGCCCATCGGACATTTTATCCGCGCAGTTCGCATCGATGAGCTGCCGCAGCTGATCAATATTCTCAAAGGGGAGATGTCCTTCATCGGACCTCGCCCGGAGAGGCCGGAAATCATTGCCCAGTATGTGAAAGAGATGCCGGAGTTCGTGTACCGTATGAAGGTAAAGGCGGGACTTGCGGGATACGCGCAGGTATACGGCAAGTACAATACAACGCCGTACGACAAGCTCAAGCTCGACCTGACCTACATTCAGAATTATTCCATCGGGTTGGATCTGAAGCTGATGCTGCTGACATTGAAGATTCTGTTCACACCGGAGGCAACCGAGGGCGTGGCGGACGGACAGGTGACCGCGATGACCGGCAGTGAGGAGCCGGGCAGCAAGAAGTGAAAAGCTGCCTCTGGCCAGCCGCATTGGGGTTTTCCGAAGGAAAATCGAGACGGGGGCTGAATGGTTACGAAAAATAATAGGAAAACGCTGATGAAGGCGTTTTCCGCGCCGGATTTGCGCTGCGAAGCAGATAATTTCTGGACGGAATCGCTATACGACAGAGGCACAAGGGTAATCGGAGGGTCATGAACCAGGAACGGACGAATGCAGCACATATGGATGAGAGAATAAACCGGCGCGGATTGTGGCTTCGTGTTCGCGGGCAGCTGTGGTGGATTCCTGCCGCGGCCGTGCTGGGTGCGTTGGCGGCGGTGATTCTCTATATGGGACTGTGGCTGGGGCTGTCCGGACAGCGTCAGTATCGGCAGACCTCCAAATTCTATCTGACCTTTGCGGCGGACGACGCGGGCAATGTACAGGATTATTATAACGATTATACGTGGAATGATCTGATTTTCTCGGTGCCGGCCATTTCGCAGGTTCTGGAATCGGAACTTTCGGACAGCGTGACGCTGGAGCAGGCAAGGGAGGATATTGAGGCCCAGATCCTGTCGGACGTTCGCCTTTTGACCATTCAGGTCACGGATCAGGATCCGCAGACGGTGCAGGAGCTTACGAATGCGATGCAGGATGCGCTTGTCCGCTACGGACACACAGCCAGGCAGTTTGAGAGCATCGAGTTTCTCTCCTCCGGCGAAGTGGAGCCGGTTACGGTGAAGGATAGGAGTCAGAGCGCGGTTGTGCTGGGAGCACTTCTTGGTGTTTTGCTGTCGGCGGCAGGGGTATGGCTGTATGAGCTTTTAAACGGCGGTGTGTATTGTCCCGAGGAGGCCTCAGCCAGATACGGACTTCCGGTTCTTTTTACGCTTTGTCAGGAGACCGGCAAAAAGGGCAGGAAGCTCCCTGAATTTCTGGAGAAGGAAAACGAAGAGACGGCAAAGTCGCTGGGAGATGCAACGCTTCTGGTGATTGCGGAGGAGGATGCACTGGCAGAGGAAACGGCTGCCGGACTGCACGAACGGTACGGTATTGACGCAAGGGCGCTGCCCTCTGCACAGGTGCTGGCACAGGAGACGAAGGCGCTGCAGGAAGAGAAGCTTTGCCTGGCAGTGCCGTATAGAAAACGAAATGCTGCGGTGACAGAGCACCTCCACGCGCAGTTTATTGCGAAAGGAAGTAAGCTGGCCGGTCTTGTTCTGGCAGAGGCCGACAGCTCCTATTTAAGAAAATACTATGGACGAAAGTAGGGTTTACAACCGCATCGATCTGGCCGAAACGGATCCTCTCACGGGGAAAGAAAAGCGCCGGCACCTGGAGGTGTTGGTTGCGGCACTGCAGGAAAACGATATCACACTGGCGGCCCGCATGAATCTGTCTACGGATGCTCTGATCTGCAACCAGTGTCAGGAGGTGTCTTACAGCGAGTTTGAGCGAAAGGGACACCGGATCCGGACGCTGGCCTTCAATGAACGGGGCGTCGGCAGAAACCGCAACAATGCGCTGATGAGGGCAACTGCAGAGATTGTGCTGTTTGCAGACGAGGATATCGTTTACGACGATGACTACGAGGAATCGGTACTGAAGGCATTCGAAGAGAATCCGCAGGCGGACATTCTGATGTTTAATGTGCGCGCTGTGGAAGGCCGGCGGACCTATGAGAACCGGCGGCGCAAGAGAGTGCGTTGGTATAACTATGGCCGGTATCCCACGTATGCAATGGCAGCCAGACTGGATCCCCTTCGCAGGGCCAATGTGTGGTTTTCTCTTTTGTATGGCGGCGGAGCACCCTATTCCAACGGAGAGGACAGTCTGTTCCTTCATGACTGCCTGAAAAAGGGACTGAGGATCTGGGCAGTACCGGTGGAAATCGGTCACGAGAGCGCCAGAGAGGATGAGAGCTCCACGTGGTTTGAAGGCTATAATGAGAAATTCTTCTATGACAGAGGCGTCTTGTACCGCGATTTGTACGGGCGGCTTGCCGGCGCAATGGCGATTCGGTTTCTCCTGGCGCACCGCAAGGTGATGTGCGTGCAGCTGTCTCTGCGGCAGGCCCTTGGCATCATGCGGAAGGGAATCTGTCTGGAAGAGAGGGAGTGATCGGTACTATGGGTGTGATCTTATATATGGCACTGGCGGCAGGGACCGTGCTGGCCGCTGCGGCGGCAGATCGGACCCGCGGCTGCAGGGCCGGCACCAGAGGCGCACTTCTGCGGAGGTCCTCACTGGTGCTCCTGGCACTGCTTCTGGTTGTCCCGGCAGTGCTGCGCCAGGAGACAGGAAACGATTACCTTCGGTATGTGGAGTTTTTCCATCTTGCCTCCATCGATTCCTATGTGCCGACGGAGGCGGGCTTTAATCTGCTGGTAAAGGTGTTGTACCTCCTGTGCGGATACGAGAATTATCTTCTGGTCTTTGGCGTCTTTTCTGTGTGGACCATCGGGAATCTGCTGGCTGTTGTCTGGCGGCAGGCAGAGAATTTTACTTTTTCCTTCTTCCTGTTCATGATGTTTGGCTATTATTTTCAGAGCTTTAATACCGTGCGGTATTATCTGGCGCTGAGCATCACACTTCTGGCAATGATCTGCATTCTGAGAAAGCAATACGTCGGCTTTGTGCTCCTTGTCCTTTTTGCAGCTTTGTTTCACAAGTCGGCACTGGTGGCGCTGGTGCTGTACCCGTTGTCTCTTCACAGGTGGACGAAAGGTCAGCGACTTCTGGCGATTGTCGCCGGTGGAGTGGTGCTGGCCTTTCATCAGAGGGTACTGGATTTCCTGGTGGTTCTCTATCCCTCCTGGGAAGGAACGGGAGACCTGGCCGCGGGCACCAGTATATCCTGGGTCAATATCGGAAGGTGCGCAGCCGTTCTGTTGCTGGCCGTGCTGGTACAGCGGTGGCGTTTAAAAGCTGGAAGAAAAGCGGATACAGTGAGGCGGCTGCCGTCAGCAGAGGCTACCGAATGCTGCGGGGATGACGGCGACAGCGCCGGTGTTGCCGTACGATCGGACGATGCGCTTGCAGGCCGGGAGCTTCGCATGTATATCAACGGCTCGTTTCTGGCACTGCTTTTGTATGTGTTCGGCTGGTTCATTCCGGAGGTGTCCCGCATCTGCTATTACCTGACCTTCACGCAGATCTTTCTGATTCCGATGCTGCTGGCAAGGATTCCGGAGAATGCCGGGGCGGAAACTGCACAGAAGCCGCAAGCAGAAGCTGTGAAACGTCAGAATTCGAGGATTGCGCAAGGGACAGAGCAGCTAAAGTGTAAGGGTAAGGATGCGTTTCTGAGCAAGGAGGGTGCCTGCCGTCGGCTACTGACCGCTCTGGCAATACTGGGGGCAGGACTGTATTTTGCCTTTTTTCTGAAAACAGCGTATCGTGATACCAATAAAATCCTGCCGTACAAGACGTTTTTATTCCACGATCTGAATCAGACGCCTTCCGGCAGCATTGGAAAGAACTGATCTATGACAAATCCGTTTTTCAGCATCATAACGCCCTGCTATCAGCCGGGGAACCGGCTGGCCGCGACGGTGCAAAGCGTCCTTTCTCAGAGCTTTGGGGATTTTGAGATGATCATAAAGGATGCGGGATCTACCGACGGGAGCCTGGAGATCATCCCGGCAGATCCCAGAATTCGCGTGATTCAGTGTAAGGACAGCGGGATTTACGACGGAATGAACCAGGCCATTGCATCTGCCCGGGGAGAGTTTCTGTATTTCTTAAACTGCGGAGACCTCCTGCATGATCCGGAGGTCCTGACAGAAACGATGAACTGCATTAAACGGGAGTGGGACGCCGGCACCCCGGTCATATACTACGGCGATGTGTGGGAAAAGCGCACCGGGCAGAGAGTGGCGGCCAAGCCTGAAATGACGCATTTTGCGATGTACCGGAACCTTCCCTGCCACCAGGCCTGCTTTTACAGCAGAGATTTGTTTGAAAAGCGCCGGTTTGATCTTCGATACCGCGTTCGCGCGGATTATGAGCATTTCTTGTGGTGCGTGCTGGACGCAGGAGCCGGGGCGCATGCGATGAACCGGATTGTGGCGGATTACGAGGGCGGCGGCTTCTCGGAGACGAAGGAGAACCGGAAGTGCTCGGCGAGGGAGCACCGGGAGATTACGCTGCAGTATTTTGGCGCGGGGGAGTGTCTGGGTTACCGCCTGGCGATGCTGCTAAGTCTCCAGCCGCTGCGGGCAAAGCTATCCTCGTCGCCGGCGACGGCGGCATTATACGATACGATAAAGAATCGAGTTTACGGGAAATAACAACATGAAGGTTTTGTGGCTGTGCAATATTATGCTGCCGGCATTTGCGGCAGCAGAGGGGCTTCCCTTTTCCAACCGGGAGGGATGGCTTACCGGGAGCTTTCACCGGCTGGTACAGGAGAAGGTAGAGACAGGGCGTGAGGAGAAGCTCCTGG
>CAVFRZ010000099.1:0-8252 GCA_963624875.1 Anaerovibrio sp. | reverse complement strand
AAAAAAGCTACTCAGATCCCATTCGCACATTTCTCGCGAATAGGTCCTGAATAGCTGCAAATTTGGTATCTGTTGTTCCAATAAACAGATCAGCTTGCTGCTTCTTGCGCCGCATCGGTATCTGTCTTGTTCAGCAGGCTGTAATCCGAATCACTCAGCGTGTAAACCGTGTCACCGTCGTCCACGCGAATGTAATAGGCGGAAATCATTTCATTCCGGCTGCCGACTTCTACCGTATGCTGCGTTTCATCCTGCAGCGTGATCGTCACGGTCAGAACCGGCGCGTCCAGTCCGTAGGACTCCATGTCTGTTACATGGTCCACTTCATTGGAGCTGGTGAGGCTGGCAAGCCGTTCAAGGATTTCGTTGGCCACAGAGGAATTCACCTCATATGAGGTCTTGGTTTCCTCCTCGGCATCGATATCATTTACAAAGCTCCAGCTCGATCCGTCGTAGGTAAGCGCGAGCTCGCCCTTCTCGCCGACAATCGAAAGCTGCCGAAGGTTCGTTTTCTCAAAGGAAAGGGCGGTGTATATGCCCTCTTCCTTTTCTTTCTCCTTTTCCTCCTCTGCGTTCGCGTAGAATCTGGCCGCCAGGAATCCTACGCAGCAGATCAGCAAAACGACCGATAATACCACCATTTGTATGCGTTGTTTTCTCATAGTCTCTCCAAAGTTCTCTTATCGTCTCCTGCGGATAAACCAGGTTACAAATCCTGCGATCAGCAGTAGCACCGGAATAAAGATGATGCACACCATGTTGACAACAATGGCGGTCATCGTCGGAACCGTAAGGCTCGTGGAGCTGACGCTCTTCACCGGTACGGAAATGCCGCTTTCACCTTCCTCCTGCGTGCAGGCCTTGACGATGCCGGAGAACAAAGAGGAGTTTGATCCGGAAACCATCTGATCCGCTCCGTCCGAGAAGGTCAGCACGGAGCCGAACAGATATGCCGTTGATACCACCTGCGGCGTTGTTTCATCCTCTGTCTCTGAGGATTCTTCGCCGGAGGCCTCTCCCGAATCACTTTCCTCCTCTGTCGTTTCCCCTGTTGTATCATCTACCGTCTCTTCACCGGTTGTGCCTTCCGCATTCTCTGCGTTCTCCTCGCTCAATGTCTCTTCCGCATCCGCCGCCGAGTCCTCCTGCTGATAAACCACAGCCTTCAGTCCCAGCACATACTGGCCGGTCGTATCGTCCTCTGTTTTTCCTAGATCTGCTGTCTCCGAGGTAACATCGGTATGGATGTAGGCCTTATCCGACGTTGTCAGAAGCTCTGTCTTGGTTACATCGGAGGATGTATCCGCATCCTGCAGTGCCTGAGCATACGCCATGAACACATATCCGTTCCCGCTCGTCACCGCCGACGTTTCATCCGTCTGCGCGACATCCGGAAGAAGGTAGGATTCCGAGCGATAGTAATAGCCCTGATTGTTCTCCAGAACCACGCCGTCCGAAACCGAAACTCCGTAATAGCTCAGCACGCGGTTCCAGCCGGACATGTCGCTGGCCTGCTGGAAATTGGTTGTGGCCAGAAGCTTTCCGCCGTGCTCAAGGTAATACAGGATTTTGTCCGCATCATCCGATGAGAGATCACTCTTGGGTCCGTTGATGATCAGAAGACTGCAGTCATCCGGAACCGCATCCTGCGACAGAAGGTCCAGGCTTTCATACTCACAGTTGAGCTTCGTCAGAACACTGGTGAAGTTGCTGCCAAGACTCTCCTCTCCATGACCGGACAGCACATATACCTTCGGCAGGTTCTCACTCGTGACATAGGCAATGGCCGAATCAATCTGTCCCTCGGCATCGTATCCGGTTACCTTCTGCTGATAGGTTGTGTAATCGATGGAATACTCATACAGGTCCGAATAATCCACCACCTTATACCGGCTGCCGCACTCCACGATCAGTGAGTTCCAGGTGCTGCTCATAACATCGCTGTATTCCTGCAGGAAGGTGGGATTAGCCGCCGGATCAATGTAGGTGACCGTAAGGTGATCGGACTGCTCCTGCATCTCGTCAAGTGTTCCGTCCAGCACCGAATCCATATCCGAGCTGCTGGCCAGGACATAAATCGTGACATCCTTATCCAGGTTCCCAAGGTATGTCTTTGTGTCATCCGTCAGCGAATACAGGCCGCTCGTTGTCATGTCGAACTTTGTTACTGCAGAGGGAAGCTGATTCACTGCCAGGTTTGCCACGAGCGTGATCGCCAGCACCAGTGCGATCAGACCGCCCGAATATGCGCCCAGGCTCAGTGTCTTCTGCGACACAGAATAGCGTCTTTTCTGAATGACCTGCGTTGTCAGGAACAAAAACAGGAAAATCACCGAGGCCAGATACACCATCGAGGTCAGGTCAATACTGCCGTTTAAAAACGTGTCAAACCGGGACGGAATGTCCAGAGCGCTCAGAACCCTGGTCAGCGTGTTCCCGTCCTGCGAAATCATGTTCTCCAGGTTCGGCATGATCATCGACAGGAACAGGCAGGCAAAGGACAAAACCGCCGCAATGATGACGCTCTCCGTAAGGCTGGAGAGGAACACGCAGACAGCCATTTCCGCCAGTCCGAAGAGCCACATTCCAAGAAGCCCGGTATAGCTCTGCGCATAGGGCACCGTGCCAAAGCGCGAAAGCAGTAAAGGATACAGGCAAAGCCCCAGCACAACGATGGTGTGGACCGCTGCCAGCGCCAGATATTTACCCAGAACCACCTGTCCGACGCTCACCGGCGCCGTCAGGATCATCTGATCCGTTCTGGCCTTCCGCTCCTCCGAAAAGCTGCGCATGCACAGAATCGGCAGCATGATCAGCATCAGTATGGAGGATACCGAGAGGACGCTGGAAATGTCCGGCTCGAGCCCGATCAGACTGCTCATACCGATGTACAGGGACATCAGCGCCCACATAATGGCAAGGAAGAGCCACCCTGTGAAGCCGTGAAACAGTGATGCAAAGTCTTTTTTGAATATTGCTTTCATTCGCCCTCCCCTGTAAGTGACAGGAATACGTCCTCAAGAGACTTTTCCTGCAGATTCATTCCCAGAACTGCACCGCCTGCATATACCGCTGCGCGGGATACTGAGGGACGAATGTCTTCCTTTTCTTCGGATGTTACAGTGTAAATCAAAAGATCTCCTTCCTCCTCCAGCGTAACCTCCTTCACCTTCGGGATGGCGCGCAGTGCCTTGTCCAGCGCCTCCCTGTCCCCGGTGACACGCAGGATAACCTGCTGAGATGTGGTCATATGAGCCTGTAGATTCGCCGGCGTATCGCTGGCCGCCAGCTTTCCGCTGCTGAGAATCCATACATAATCCGCCACAGCACTGACATCGGACAAGATATGGGAGCTCAGGATGATCGTGTGATTCTCCTTCAGGGAGCGAATGTAATCGAACATTTCCTTTTGCTGCTCCGGATCCAGGCCCGCCGTCGGTTCATCCAGAATCAGAATCTCCGGATCTCCGATCAGCGCCTGGGCCAGTCCGACCCTCTGGCGGTAGCCCTTGGACAGGTTCCGGATTAAGCGCCCCTGCACATCCAGGATATCCGCCGCATCCAAAACACCGGACACCGCATCCATCCGTTTTCCCGCCGGAATCCGCTTTAGCTCCGCCGCAAAGCGAAGATACTCCGCTACCGTCATGTCCGTGTAAACCGGAGGAACCTCCGGAAGATACCCGATTTTCTGTTTGGCCGTTTCCGGCTCCTTTTGTATGTCCAGACCGTCGATCAGGACCGTTCCTGACGTTGCCGCAAGGTACCCCGTCATGATATTCATTGTTGTGGACTTCCCGGCACCATTGGGTCCCAGAAATCCGTAGATCTGCCCGGGCGCTGCGGTGAAGCTTAAATCGTCCACAGCGGTATGCGCGCCGTATCGCTTTGTCAAATGCTGTACTTCAATCATCTCTTCCCTTCCTAACTCTACGGTAACTATAAACAGACATATCTTTTTTACAGAAAAGATGTGTTCGTTTCGTCATGAAAGTGTGAGAATTCTGTGAGGAAAGTGTGTCCGCCATTGATGACCGGCACACACCGGAATCATTACAGTACAGACAACGGACAAGCCTGAGCCCAACATCAGCGTGTTCGTTCATAAAGAATTCATAGAATCAAAATGGTTTTCCACTACGCCAGAATTTATAATGAAAGTAACAGATATGAAAATCTGAGAGGAGAATGAACATATGACCAAAGAAAAAACGTACCGCACCGACCGGCGCGCTGCACTCTTTCTAGCCGACGGCTGCGAGGAAATCGAGGCTTTGACGGTTTCTGATCTTTTGTACCGCGCAGGAGTTCCCTGCACACTGATATCTGTAATGGGTAGACGTGAAATCACATCCTCCCACGGCATCATCATCACCGCCCAGACGATCATTGAAGATGTGAATATGGAGGACTATGACATGCTGATCCTTCCAGGCGGCATTCCGGGAACGCCCAATCTGGCAGCCTGTGCTCCGCTGACAGAAGCTGTCTCCACCTTTGCAGGAAGATCGTCCGATGGAAAGGCCGTAGCCGCCATCTGCGCCGCTCCGTCCATTCTGGCGAACCTCGGCCTGCTGGATGGGAAGCGTGCCACCTGCAATCCGTGCGCGGATGAATTCCTGAAGGAGCACGGAGCCATCCATCTGGAGAGCCCTGTCGTAAAGGACGGAAATCTGATCACCAGCCGTTCCATGGGGACCGCCATTGATTTTGGTCTGGAGATTGTAGAATTTTTCCTTGGAAAAGACGCTGCGGATCAGTTGTCTGCCGGCATTCTGCATACACGGGTATGATGAGAGCGCATAGCCGCAGCAATTCAAGTACATCGTTTGCAAAATAACGCAGAACTTTTTTCTGAGGGTGCGTGAATAACAGACACTGCTGCGATCATCGGGGGATTTTCGCAGCAGAAGGTTTTATAACCGCAAGGGGTTGCACATATGAATATTCTTTTCTTTCTCAAGCCCAAATCGGAGCTTGATCTTGTCTATGAGGGAGATTCCATCGGAATGGCCATGGAGAGGATCGAATGCCATCAGTTTTCTTCCATTCCTATGATCAACGAAAAGACCGGCAAATACATCGGAACCCTAAGTGAAGGAGATCTTCTCCGGGCTCTTCGCCGCAGTGAGAATCAGGACATCCGCTCCTGCGAGCTTCGCTCGGTTATGAATGTACGCCGGAAAAGGGATTATAAAAGCGTCCGTGCGGACGCTGATATTGAAAAGCTCTTCAGTTATGTGAAGGAACAGAACTTCGTGCCGGTTGTCGATGACACCGGTGTACTCATCGGGATTGTTCTGCGTTCTACCATTCTGGAATTCATGTTCGCCCAGCATGAAAAGTCTGCCGCAAAGGTTCCGCGCGTGTGCAGCTGATTTTTATTTGTGGTGGTACCTGCGCGAGCAGGCATGGTGGTTTCAGCACCTGCCACATCTCAACGTAAACCCTCTGCCTGCCGTCATATTCACGATTGAAATTGGCTGGCGGCCAAGGCGTAACGCGCCTCCGGCCGGGGCCCTTACGCCGGCAGCGCTGCATACGCTCCGGTGGATTCTCTCTCGATCAGCTTTGCAGCCAGCATGACATCCACCGGCTCCTCTTCATTTTCAATCATTCCGAACAGCATACGGATGGATTCCGCCGCGATCTCTGCAAACGGCTGCTGCATCGTAGTAAGCCGCGGGTTAAAGTAATCACCCAGTGCAATTCCGTCAAAGCCGATCACCGAAATGTCCTCCGGTATTCTCTTACCGGCGTCCAGGATCGCCCGGCAGGCTCCCATCGCCAGAACGTCCGAGATGCAGAACACCGCTGTCAGCTCCGGATAGCCCTCCAGAAGCTCCTGCGCCGCATGGTATCCGTTTTCAAAGGTGTAGTGCTCTACACCATCAACGACAACGGCAAGCGACTTTTTATCAAAGGAGATACCTGCTCTTTCCAGGGCCCGGCGAAACCCGCGAAAGCGCAGCTGACCGACCGAGGGAATTCCGAGGCCCTCGGCAATTATGCCGATTCTCCGGTGTCCCTGCGCAATCAGATAGCTGACCGCGTCATCACTTGCCTGAAGATCGTCCACCGCGACATTGGCATAGCACACCTTGTCGCCGGAGAGACTGTCCGACCGCTTTTGCGCTTCCTCCGGATCCTCTCCGATCGCCGCAAAGACAAACGGCACTCCCAGCTGGCGAAGTGCCGTTTCCTCATGCGTAAAATTACCTCCCAGAAAGACAATTCCCTTCAGCCTCTTTTCCTTAACAAGCCCCAGGGCCACCCTCACCTCATCCTCCATGGGGCCCACGTGGCGCAGAATGGTCGTATAGCCCCTGCTCTCCACGCTCTCCTCCATCAATTGAATGATACTGGTGAAAAAGGGATTGGTAATGCCCTTTACCAAAAGCGCGATGCTGTTGGTCTCACTGCGCTTTAAATACCGTGCCGAATTGTTGGGAACAAAACCGGTCTCCCGGATCACTGCCATGATCCGGTCCCGCGTTTCCTGGTTAATGTCCGGATGATTGTTCAGCGCACGGGAAACCGTGCTGACGCCGACACCGCATTTTCTGGCGATATCCTTTATGGTAATGTCTGCCACTTTGTCTGACCAATCCTTTCCTTCGGATTACATATGTGCCCAGCTCCTACAGCCGCCCATACAGCTGTGCAAGGCGACGCATTCTGGCAGCCAGGTTCTCATCCCAGGCTCCCTTTTTCATTCTCCACTCCCAGTTGCCGCCCAGTGTGGAGGGTTCATTGATCCGCGCCTCATCACCGAGATTCAGATAATCCTGCATGGGAATGATACAGGTATCTGCCACGGACCAAAAGGCCGTGCGGATAAAGGTCCAGGCCGCCGTTTCCTCCGATCGTACGTCCACGTATTCCTCTGCGTATTGCCGGTCAGCCTCCGTCACATGATTATACCATCCGCGCATCGTCTCATTGTCATGCGTTCCTGTATAAACCACGCAGTTGGTTCCGTAGTTGTGCGGCAGGTAATCGCCTGTCCCGGGTTCTCTGGCATCAAACGCAAACTGCAGCACCTTCATATTGGGATACCCGGTTTTCTTCACCAGCTCACGCACGGACGGTGTGATAAATCCAAGGTCCTCCGCAATAATCTGCTTTCTGCCAAGAGCCGACTCAATCGCATCGAACAGCTCATAGCCGGGCCCTTTTCGCCACTCACCGAATTCTGCCGTGGCATCTCCGTACGGAATGGCATAATACTCATCAAACCCGCGGAAATGGTCGATGCGCACCACATCGTACATCCGGAAACAGTTCGCCATGCGTGAAATCCACCAGGCATATCCGGTTTCTCTGTGATACTCCCACCGATAAATCGGATTCCCCCACAGCTGGCCGGTGGCAGAAAAGCCGTCCGGCGGACAGCCGGCCACCACCGTCGGGTACCCGTTCTCATCAAACTCAAAAAGCTCCGGATGGCTCCAGGTATCGGCAGAGTCAAAGGCCACATAAATCGGTATGTCTCCTATGATCTGTATTCCCTTTTCATTTGCGTATGTCTTCAGGCCACGCCACTGCCCGGCAAATAAAAACTGCTGGAACTCATAAAAGCGAATTTCATCCGCCAGCTCTTCCTTTGCCCTTTCCATGGCAGCTTCCCGGCGCAGACGGATATCCTCCGGCCATTCGATGTAGCTGCTGCCGCCGTTTTTATTTTTAACTGCGGAATATAAGGCATAATCCGGAAGCCAGTCCCGGTTGGCCTCGATATAATCGGCAAACTCCTGCCTTACCTTGTCAAACTCCGCCCCGGCCCAGCGCTGTGCCGGACAAGCCGCAAACGGACTGTTTTCATACGCCTTCTTTAAGAGCGGAAATCTCCCCCGGTATACACTCTCATAGGAAATCCGCTCCGGATTATCTCCGAAATATACCGCGTCCGTCTCTTCTTTGGTCAGATACCCCGCCTCCCGGAGCTTTTCCAGATCGATAAAGTACGGATTCCCGGCAAAGGTAGAGAACGACTGATAGGGAGAATCCCCGTATCCGGTCTGTCCAAGCGGAAGAATCTGCCAATAGGCCTGTCCGGCCTGTGCCAGAAAATCAATGAATGCATACGCCTCCTTGGAAAAGCATCCGATCCCATACTCAGACGGGAGCGACGCCACCGGCAGCAATACTCCGCATTTTCTGTTCATATCCATTCCCCCTCATGCGTAACGAATTCGTATCTGTTACTGTAAAAATCCCGGACAGCGGCTGCGTGGATGTGCGAGCTTGCT
>CAVFRZ010000098.1:0-8253 GCA_963624875.1 Anaerovibrio sp. | reverse complement strand
ATAAGATTCTTTTGACCTGCTCCGGAGGA
Organism: Anaerovibrio sp.; assembly: GCA_963624875.1. GTDB lineage: Bacteria > Bacillota > Clostridia > Lachnospirales > Lachnospiraceae > CAG-791. Next base: position 8,224 of record CAVFRZ010000098.1, on the reverse strand, counting down.
ACCTTCCGCGGAAAAAAGAGGCAGGACCTTCTGCACAAGCATGTGAGGGAGGCACTGAATAATCCCAACTGGGATATGGGAGCCAAGGTCACCATTGATTCTGCAAGCCTTGTGAATAAGGGATTGGAGGTAATGGAGGCCAGGTGGCTGTTTGATGTGGATGTGGATCGCATACAGGTTGTGGTGCAGCCGCAGAGCATTGTTCATTCTGCGGTGCAGTATGTGGACGGTTCTGTGATGGCACATTTGGCGTCACCGGACATGCGTCTGCCGATTCAATATGCCTTTTTCTACCCGGATCGTCTGCCGCTTTCAATCAAACCGCTGGATTTATTCGCGTTGGGCGAGCTTATCTTCGAAAAACCGGATACGGAAACCTTCCGCGGGCTTCCGCTGGCGTATCGCGCGGCTCATGCCGCCGGTTCCATGCCGACGGTCTTTAACGCGGCCAACGAAGAGGCGGTGAGCCGTTTTATGCGGGATGAAATCGAATTTCTGGATATTTACGATCTGATTGAAGGCGCGATGGATGACCATGATGTGATAGTCAATCCTACGCTGGATCAGATCCTGGAAACAGAAGCCCAGGCAAGAGAATATGTTCGGGAGAAGGTTGCAGCACGATGATTGTCAGCATTCTTATTTTTCTACTTATCTTCTCGGTCATTGTTATTGGCCATGAATTCGGCCATTTTGCCGTGGCAAGGCGGTGCGGAATCCGTGTCAGAGAATTTGATGTCGGCATGGGGCCTGCGCTGTATCGGCACAAGGGGAAGGAAACGGAATTCTGCATTCGCCTTTTCCCCATCGGCGGAGCCTGCATTTTTGACGGAATGGAGGCGATGTATGATCCGGACAGCATTGCGGAGGCGGCACAGCAGCACGGTGAAACGCAGGATGCCGAGGTGACGTGTGCGGCGGCAAAGGACGTGGACATTCATTCCTTCCCGAATGCAAGCGTTGGAGCCCGCATTGCAACTGTGCTGGGCGGACCCATTGCCAACTTCATCATCGGCCTTGTCTTTGCCGTTATCATCGTTGCCTTTTGCGGCACAGATTTGCCGGTGATACAGGACGTTGTAGAGGATTCGGCGGCGCAGGAGGCGGGCCTTTTGGCTGGTGATGAGATCACGTCGATCAATGGAAGGGCCATCCATATTTTTCGGGAGATTTCGCTGAGCTCATCGATGAATTACGGCGAGTCAATGCGGATCACCTATAAGAGGGACGGGGAAGAGCATAGCATCGTTCTGACACCGCGATACAATGAGGAGGACGGAGCATATTACATCGGTATCATTGGCTCCGGAGAGTATGTTAAATGCGGACCGCTGCAGACCTTTCAGTATGGATTTTATGAGGCGGAGTATTGGGTCCGGGCAACATTTCAGTCCATCGGTTTGATTTTTCGCGGACATTTTTCGGCGGATGATCTCTCGGGACCGGTCGGCATCGTAAAGGTTGTGGATGATACCTACGAGGTGACCAAGCAGTACGGCGTCTCCACGGTGATTCTGACGTTTATGAATCTTACAACGCTTTTGTCGATCAATCTTGGAATCATGAATCTTCTTCCGATTCCGGCCTTGGACGGCGGGCGGTTCCTTCTTTTGCTCGTGGAGCTTATCCGCGGGAAAAAGCTTTCACCCGAGAAGGAGGGATATGTCACACTGGCCGGGGTGGTGATTCTGATGGCGATTATGGTGTTTGCATTGATCAATGATATCGGAAGGTTTTTCCGTTGATCGCATGGATTTGCAAAGGAGGCTGCTCCTTCACGGCGCAAATCCGGAATGGGAAACGCTTTCATCAGCGGTTTCTTAGGGAATAATTGCAGTTGCGTTTGTTATAGAAACAGAGGGGACGAGAAATGATACAGAAGACAGATACCGTTCGGCAGCATACAAAGGTGGTTTCCATCGGCAATGTTAAAATCGGCGGCGGGAATCCCATCGCCATTCAGTCCATGACCAATACGCGGACGGATGATGTGGAGGGGACGGTTGCGCAGATTCTGCGCCTGGAGGAAGCAGGATGTCAGATTATCCGATGCACAGTACCGGACGAGAGCTGCGCAAAAGCCATTGCAGAAATCAAGAAGAGGATTCATATTCCGCTGGTGGCAGACATCCATTTCAATTACAAAATGGCAATTGCGGCCATGGAGAACGGCGCCGACAAGATCCGCATCAATCCGGGGAACATCGGAGGAGAGGACAGGATCCGCGCGGTGGTGGACTGCGCCAAGGAACGCCGCATACCGATTCGTGTGGGTGTTAATTCCGGCTCCCTGGAACGGGATCTTCTGGAAAAATACGGCGGTGTCACACCAGAAGGATTGGTGGAGAGTGCACTGGATAAGGTCGGCATGGTTGAGAAGTGCGGCTATGATCAGATCGTGATCAGTATCAAGTCCTCGGATGTACTGACCTGTGCGCGCGCGCATGAAATTCTGGCGCAGAAGACGGATTATCCGCTGCATGTCGGCATTACAGAGGCAGGAACCACGTACGGCGGCCTGATCAAATCCTCGGTCGGACTGGGAATTATTCTTTACCAGGGAATCGGGGATACCATCCGCGTCTCACTCTCCGGAGATCCGGTGGAAGAGGTGCGCGCGGCAAGAGGGATTCTGCGGGATCTGAAGCTGCGGACGGACGGCGTTGAGGTGACGTCCTGCCCGACCTGCGGACGAACGAGAATTGATCTGATCGGGCTGGCGGGCAAGGTTGAAGAGATGGTACAGCAGTATCCGTACAGCATCAAGGTTGCAGTTATGGGATGCGCGGTGAATGGACCGGGGGAAGCCAGGGAGGCAGACATCGGTATTGCCGGCGGTGACGGCGAGGGAATTCTCATCAAAAAGGGAGAGATTGTCCGGAAAATGCCGGAGACAGAGCTTCTGGCAGCCTTGAAGGATGAGTTGGATCACTGGGAAGAGAACAAGTAAGTGAGGTGAGGATACAGAGCATATGGCAAAGGCTTTTACAGAGGCGTTTCCGACGCTTCGGCTCAAGGGGGAGCTTCGGGAACTGTTCTCGGATACGCAGGTCACACGAATTGCCTATAACAAGGATCATACAAAGCTTCGAATTTATCTGGAATCCCGTCATCTGATCCATATCAGATTTGTACGGCAGATGGAGGATCTGATCACAGCAGAGGTTTGCCCGGGGGGCGGCCTGCGGGCAGTGATCGTGGAGCACTACCTGCTGTCGGCACAATACAATGCGGAAATGCTGATGCATGAATATATGGATTCACTTGTCACAGAGCTGTGGCAGGAAAATCCGATCTGGGGAAGCTTCTTTAAAGAAGCTTCCTTTACTTATCCGCGGGAAAATGCGATTGAGCTGCATCTGGAGAATTCCGGATTTGCCAGAGACGGCGGGATAGCCATCCATCGCATGCTTCGGGATATTTTGCGGGAGCGCTGCGATATGGACTGCGAAATCGACCTTTTATATGATTTGCCGGTCCGCAGTCATGCGAAGGCCGTGCTGGATGATGCGATGCTGCCCGGCGCCGACAGGCAGCGGAGGAAACCTGCGTTTGCCGCAGAGGCCGGATCCGGACAGGGACAGACGGATCTGCCGTGGAATACCGAAGGCGGCGTGCAGGGGAAAGCGCAGGAGTCGGCATCGGCGGATGCGCTGGCCAGACAGGCTGCGGGGGAGCGTCCGGCACAAAGAACCGGAAAGACTGCAGAAAAGGAACAGGGGCGAAACGGGAAGAGCTCCGGCGATGGCAAGGTGCTTCGAAGCTTTATTCGCTCTGCCCGTCCGGATGTAATCTGCGGCCGCGATTTTGCAGATGAATCCATTTCGATCTCGGACATCATCGGTGAGATGGGGGAGGTTACCATCCGCGGCAAAATCATGACCAATGAGCGCCGGGATATTCGCAATGAGAAATCCATTCTGAAATTCACACTGACGGACTTTACCGATTCCATTGTCGTTAAGCTGTTCGCACCGACCATGTACGCGGATCAGACCATGAAACGCCTGGAGCCGGGGAATTTTGTAAAGGTGAAGGGCTATACCAAGGAGGATACGTTTGAGCATGAGATTACCGTGTCCTCGCCGGTTGGAATCATGGAAATTCCGTCCTTTGAAACCAAACGCTCCGACCGCTTTGATCACAAGCGCGTAGAGCTTCATATGCATACGAAGATGAGCGACATGGACGGCGTTTCCGAGTGCTCGGACCTTGTGAAGCGGGCCTACAAATGGGGATGGCCGGCAGTTGCCATTACCGATCACGGAAATGTGCAGGCCTTTCCGGACGCCAACCACGTGGTGGAGAAGCTCCTCGGAGATACGAATAAGGAACGAAAGGCGCAGGGACTTGCGCCGCTGGATCGTCAGGACTTTTTCAAGGTAATCTACGGGGTGGAATGCTATCTTGTGGATGATCAGAAGAAGATGGTGTCCTTCGGAAATCTGGAAGCCGGACAGCCGGATTATACGGTGGCAGACGGAAGCTACGTGATTTTCGACCTGGAAACCACGGGCTTTTCCTCGGAACGGGATCGAATTATTGAGATTGGTGCGGTTCGGTATGAGAACGGGAAGCGCACAGGGGATTTTTCGGAATTTGTCAATCCGCAGATTCCCATTCCCTTCCGTATTACGCGTCTTACCAGCATCACAGATGAAATGGTGATGTCTGCCAGGACAATCGATGACGTGCTGCCCAGATTTCTGGAATTCTGCAAGGGGAGCGTTCTGGTCGGCCATAATGTCGGCTTTGATATCAGCTTTATCCGGAGCAAGGCAAGGGATCTGGGGCTGGAGGCACCTTTTACAACCGTTGATACGGTCGGAATGGCCAGGGTGATGCTGCCGGGACATAAATCCTATAATCTTGATGCCGTTGGAAAGCTCTTGAATGTCGTCAATCCGCACCACCACCGGGCTGTGGATGATGCGCAGACAACGGCAGAGATATTTGTAAAGCTTCTTGCGATGTTCACGGCAAAGGGAGCAGCTACGCTGAAGGATATGAATGATCTGGGAGACCAGGATCCGGACGTTATCCGTCGTCTTCGCCCCTATCACTGTATTCTCCTGGCTAAAAATGTGACCGGCCGCACCAATCTGTACCGGATGGTCAGTGAGTCGCATCTGACCTATTTCTATCAAAAGCCCAAGATTCCGAAGTCGCTTCTGATGCAGCTTCGGGAGGGAATTATTGTGGGATCGGCCTGTGTGATGGGCGAGCTGTATCAGGCGATTCTGGATCAGAAGGATGAAGAAACGCTGGCCGGGATCGTTGATTTTTATGATTATCTGGAGATTCAGCCAAGGGCCAATAACCGGTTCCTGATTGATTCGGATCGGTATGAGGACATTCAAAGTGAGGAGGATGTCCTGGACATCAACCGGAGAATTGTAAAGCTCGGTGAGCAGTATGGGAAGCCGGTTGTGGCGACGGGAGATGTACATTTCCTGGATCCCGGGGACGAAATTTACCGCTCAATCATTCAGGACAGCATGAGCATGAACCGGGAGGAGGACCCGGCACCGCTCTACCTTCGGACCACGGATGAGATGATGGAGGAATTCTCTTATCTTGGGACAGCCAAGTGCGAGGAGGTGGTTATCACCAATCCGAACCGCATTGCGGGGTGGGTGGATGCCATTTCTCCGGTTCGGCCGGACAAATGCCCGCCGGTAATTGAAAATTCAGACGGACAGCTTCGCGAGATCTGTTATCGCCAGGCGCACAAGATGTATGGGGATCCGCTGCCAAAGGTGGTGAGTGACCGGCTGGAGAGGGAGCTGACCTCCATTATCAAGAACGGATATTCCGTTATGTATATCATTGCGCAGAAGCTGGTGTGGAAGTCTAACGAGGACGGATACCTGGTCGGCTCCCGCGGATCCGTCGGGTCGTCCTTTGTGGCTACCATGTCCGGAATCACGGAGGTGAATCCTCTGGCTCCGCATTATTACTGCGAGCACTGCCACTATTCTGATTTTGAATCGGAGGAGGTGAAGTCCTACTCCGGAAAATGCGGCGTGGATATGCCGGTGAAGATGTGCCCGAATTGCGGAAAGGAGCTGGTGCGGGCCGGATTTGATATTCCCTTTGAGACATTCCTGGGCTTTAAGGGCGACAAGGAGCCGGATATCGACCTTAACTTCTCCGGTGAGTATCAGTCGAAGGCACATGCGTACACAAAGGTTATCTTCGGCCATGAGCAGACGTTCAAGGCCGGAACGATTGCAACCGTGGCGGATAAAACGGCCTACGGATATACGCTTGGATATTGTGAGCATCGTGGGATCAGTAAGCGCCGCTGCGAGATGGAGCGGCTGGCGAAGGGGTGCACCGGTGTGCGAAGATCTACGGGACAGCACCCCGGCGGTATCGTGGTTCTCCCACTGGGCGAGGAGATCAATACCTTCACGCCGGTGCAGCATCCGGCGAATGATATGACCTCCAACATTGTGACCACACACTTTGATTACCACTCCATTGATCACAACCTGCTGAAGCTGGATATTCTCGGACACGATGATCCGACCATGATCCGGATGTTGCAGGATATCACGGGGGTAAATCCGATTGAGCTTCCGCTGGATGATGAGGGAGTTATGAAGCTGTTCGTGGGTCTTGAGTCTCTTGGGATTACCCCGGAGCAGGACGGCGGCATTAAGGTGGGGACGCTGGGAGTGCCGGAGTTCGGCACGAAGTTCGTTATGGGAATGCTCCAGGACACCAAGCCGACGACACTGTCGGAGCTAATTAAGATTTCCGGACTCTCGCACGGAACAGACGTTTGGCTCGGAAATGCCTCAGACCTGATTGCCCAGGGGACCTGTACACTGGCAACCTGCATCGGCTGCCGCGATGATATCATGATCTATCTCATCGGAAAGGGAGAGGATCCCTCAATGGCATTCAAGACCATGGAGTCGGTTCGAAAGGGGAAGGGACTGACGCCGGAGATGGAAGAGGCTATGCGGGCGGCGGGGGTCCCGGAATGGTATCACGACGCCTGCCTGAAGATTAAGTACATGTTCCCGAAGGGCCATGCGGCGGCCTACGTTATGATGGCGCTTCGAATTGCCTGGTTTAAGGTGCACCAGCCGCTGGCCTATTACTGCGCCTATTATACGATTCGGGCAAAGGCATTTGATTATGAGATGATGGCACAGGGGCAGCAGCATCTTTTAAGCTGCATGAAGGAGTATCAGTCCAGGGATAAGCTGACCGCAGCGGAGGAGTCGCAGTTGGACGATGCGCTGGTGGTGCGGGAAATGTATGCGCGCGGCATCGAGTTCACTCCGATTCGGCTGGGGACGGCGCACGGACGTGCGTTTCAGATTGTTGACGGCAAAATAATGCCGGCCTACACATCCATTCACGGCATGGGCGCAAATGCGGCGGACGCCCTGGAGGAGGCCTGCAAGGCCGGACCGTTTGTATCCAGACAGGATATCCGGGAGCGGGCAAAGGTATCACAGACCATCCTGGAGAAGATGAATGAGCTGGGGCTCTTGGGGGATCTGCCGGAGTCCAATCAGTATTCTATTTTTGATTTGCTTTAGATTTGCACTGTAAAGTGGTGAATTCCTTGATAAATCGTCACGCAATACGCGAAGAAGTGCGCCTTTTCTAAAATAGAAAAAAACACTTGCGCACTGAGAAAGAGTGTTGTATCCTCTTACATGTGCTTGAGCGCAGGAGAAACTTCTCCGGCACGAAGGGCGCATGTAACAGGATATGGCTCGTTGGTCAAGAGGCTAAGACGCTGCCCTCTCACGGCAGAATCATGGGTTCGATTCCCGTACGAGCTACTTGAAAGGTCAATCCGAAAGGATTGACCTTTTTGCGTGAAATCGATGGAGAAGCGTACAGACATGATATAATGTCGGTGTTTTGACAGGAATGTACGGCGGTGCTGAAAACTTCAGTCGGGAGAGGGAAATGTACATGGATACAAGGATTATAGAGCTAAAAAAGACCATTCTGGAGGATAACGATAAGGATGCAGCGCTCCTTCGGGAAGAAAGCAGGCAAGAAAAATGCAGCTACCTGAATGTCATGTCGTCACCCGGATCCGGCAAGACGACCACAATTCTGGCGCTTCTGGAAATTCTTGGAAAACACATTTCCTGCGGCGTCATGGAGGCAGACATTGATTCTGATGTGGATGCGCGGACGGTGCAGGAGAAGGGGTATCCGTGCGTCCAGCTACATACCGGCGGAA
>CAVFRZ010000097.1:0-8303 GCA_963624875.1 Anaerovibrio sp. | reverse complement strand
CGATTTCGAGTACGAAGTTCCGCAGAGCGTTTCCATGATTCGGCTGACTTTTCGGATCGCCACACCATTGATCACCATTTCCGCCATACTGGCGATCAACGCCGCCTCGCTGCGGGAATAGTTTTCGAATACGAGCGTCTTGAAGGGAACATTCCGGTGTCGAGCGGCAAATTATACCGGACGAAAACCGCAAGCTAAATCAGCTGCAAATGGCTGGTTGAACGTGCGGTTCCGGCACGAACCGCACATAGTGGCGGATGCTGCCGCACATTACCGTAGCCTTATCTGAGCACAGCCTGGTGACTGTGTTGAAATAAGGCCACGGTCTGAAAAGACCGCAGCCTTGCACCTTGAAAATCATATATTTTTATCAAGTGTCGATAACGCTTGAAGAGCTGAAACCATCGTTTCTGCATCAACGATATTTAGCTTTTGGCGGAGCTGGTGTCTATTCCATTCAGTATCGTCGAGATCTGAGAGGTTACAGCCAAATCCGTATCCCGGCATGCATAGGAATCCTCCATTAAGATAAGTGCCGACGATGAAGTGGAAGGAGGAGCCGCGGGCCTGTACGCTTGCTTCAAGGGAGTTCTGATTCCTGGAGATGAGCCGAAGCCTTGCTTCCCATGGCCCGGAGGAGCAGATCCCGTGTGTATTGCAATTAAAAATCATAGTGCCCTCCTTAAGCAAACGGATCCTGGTTGTGGATAGCAGCAAGAATGACTTCTGCATCGATGACTGGATGTTCCATCTGTGCACCGATTATAAGAGCATCAGACATGATGTTGTCGATGATGCGAACATTGCCGTGAGCGTATCCGTGAACGGCAGAAAGAGCGGGTTCATCCACAAGAGATTCCGGTGCGCCTGCGCAGGAGAGCTTATGACGGATGTATGCAGGGACCTCTTCGTCGGAGAGTCCATCAAAGTTGTATCGGATGGTGATGCGCTGATTCAGTGCCTCGTGGACCGGCTTGCGCAGCGTATTCTGCAGGTAGGATTCTCCGCATAGGATCAGTGTAAAGCAGTTGATGGAATCATAATCCTGATTCATAAGCATCTTGATGTCGTTAAGAATCCCGGTGCTTAGGTATTGTGCTTCGTCAACGGCGAGAAGGAGCGGCTGTCGTTTTTCTTTGTAAAGGTAAAAGACCTGGTCTTTGATTGCTTTGAACATGGAGGTTTTGCCGCCGCGTTCGGGAAGCCCCAGGACCTGACAGAATTCTTTGTAGAAATCGGCAACGCTGACCGTGGAGAGACAGATGTATTCCATGTGATACATGTTTGGATTTAGGCCTTTTGCAAAGCAGCGAAGGGCAAAGGATTTGCCCATGCCGGGAGCAGCGGTAAATACGCCGATGCCCCGGATGTCTTTAAGGACGTTCAGGCGGGGAGACATCTGTTCAAAGTCATGGGAATTGAAAAAGTCCTTTTCTGTGCATTGCTGCTTGTCAAAGGGATTGCGGGAAATGCCGTAAAACGACTGGAAGTTCATGCTTGTCCTCCTATCTTTGAATAATCGAGAGAAACCGGATTGTTGCGTTTGGTATGACAGTTGTCGGTTTTGCTTGTGATTCGAATGGGATTTTTTGTTCCCTCGTACAGGACATAGGCGGTTTCCATCTTTCCGGGAATAAAACGGATTTCAACCGACATACCGATGAATTGCATGGGGACATCGTAGCTTTCTTTATTAATGGAAACGGTGGAATCCTTGCGTACCTTTCGCTGGATACGGTTATAGAAGCAGTCATCCAGCCATAAAGGTGATTGCGGAATGCGGATTTCGTAGTCGGAATCCTTGTACCGGTCGATGGGAGCACACTGGATCGCTGAATGAACTGTGGTGTTGTAGGTGCGGATGTACTCGCGAAGCATGGAGTTAAACTGTTCGAGCGAAGAAATTTCGTCCAGCTTCAATGTGTAGATCCAGCGTTCCTTCATGGATCTCCAGTGGTGTTCGCACTTTCCCTTGGAGGCACCATCGCGTACACGAGTGTGAATTAAGGAGATGCCGAGGGATACACAGATCATGGAAAGCTGCTCGTTGGCATAAGGAGCTCCGTTATCGACAAGAAGCTTTGCAGGGATTCCGTACGCAGCAATGGCATTCTTGAGAACCTGTTGGAAGTTGAATGCATTGTCATTGTAGAAAAGCTGTGCGCCAACCAGCATGCGGGAATGATCGTCAATGATGGCCATGCAATAGACCTGACGTGATTTTCCGTTTTCTGTGATGTGTGCGATGTAGCAGGTGTCAGCCTGCCACATTTTTCCGAAGGCATCTTCTTCAAAAGCTTTCCTGTCACGCAGAGTTGGATTGCGTGCGGATTTTAGATCGTTCCGACGGATAAAGCGCTGTACGCTGTCAACACTTACAGCGGCCGGAATAAATCCATCCTCCACCAGCTTCAGATAGATTTGCGTGGCATTCATTCGCGGATACTCCTGTTTCAGACGATAGATTTCTTCTGTTGCAGTGTCCGGAAGTGCGCGTGAAGAACCGCAGTCGGTCCGTGCGTTAGGCATGAGTGCGTCAAGCCCACCGCGCCGATAGCTTGAGGTCCAGTCCTGGAACGTTTTGTAGCTGTATTTTTTGGACATTCCGTCCGGGAGAGTGAGTGTCCCGGAAGCAACTCTTTTGAAGTAGGCGGTTTGAGAGGCATCAGAGAAAAGCCCCTGGATGACAGGAGCGATGATGCCGAATCGAAACTCGGCGACAGCAGATGCAGCTTTGAGATAATCCGTTTCTTTGGCCATGCGAAAGACCCTCCTTTTCTTGATAAGGACATCATAGGATAAGAAAAGATGGCGATCATTGGAACGGTCGCGTGGTCGGGTGAAACGGACAGCCACCTGAAGGAACGGCACGGGAATAATCCGCGGAAAAGTACGATTAAGGCGGAAGATTTCGGTGAACCTGAAGGAAGGATGTACCCCACCGACAAGCATAGGCAGAGGTGAAATCAGAGAAGTGATCAAGAAGAAAAAGACGGCGCAAAAGGTGCAGGGAGTTGTCTGTGAACTAACCAGTACCCCGAGCCAGTTGTCTTTTTGCTGGTTGAACAGATGGAGCCATTGATAGAGTCGTTTGACGGTGATGTGGAAACGTTCGCATAGCTTCATAACGGAGCCGGAGCGCCAATGGTACGTGGCAATGACGCGGAGAATGAAGAAAAGACTGTGCGAATCATAGGGGACAATGACATCGGGCAAAACAGCATGTGTGTGACCGCAGCTGCAGCAAATCAACCGAGTGACTGTGATAATGGACATGGAAGGCTGATTGTTAATGAAATCAATGACTTTTCTGGGGTAGTAGCTGTGAATCACAAGGGAGCGCTGCTTACAGACAGGGCAGACTTCGTTGTCAGGGCGGTAGGAGGACATAAACTCACGAAAACGGGATGCGGATGAAAACTTTGCGCGTAAGATCTTGATAAAAAGGGAGTTCTTTCTTACCATAGTAGTGGTGTGGCAGGTAACACTGCCGTGCTGCTCGGAAAACTTTTCGGGAAACCGGAGAGCTTTCGGTGTGTGAGAGAAAGAACTGGCTTTGGACGGCGTGGGTTCTTTCTCTTTTTTTGTGCGCTGAAATGATTTTATCATGACAGGCCAAGGATAGATATGGCCGATGATGTAGCTGAAAAACCGTGCGGAATAATGCCGCACGCAGAAAAGATATGAGTACATAGTTTACGGAATTAATTTGCGGTTGAATTGCGGCAGACGGGAACTTTAATTTGCCGCGTGACAATAATACGGGTTGACTATTTGGCTTCTCGGAAGATGGTGAGATGATATGGGAGGAAGAGGAACGTTTGCAGCAGGAAATGCAGTCGCATACACCTACGAGGTCGATACGAGTTTTTCAGAAGATGGAAAGTTTCATGGCGTCAAGGTTTTAAAAGGAATGGCAGGCAGTGGAAAGCACGGTTTACCGGAATCGTCTCATTCCAGTATTGCTTATTTAAAAATGAATCCAGACGGAACTTTTAACATGATGCGGATTTATGATAAAGGGCATAATCTTAGACTTGAGATTGCGTACCATTCAGAACAATCCATTGCAAAAGGAAAATCAAAAGTCCTCCACTATCACATCTATGGAAAAGAGTTCAGTCAAAATGCGAAAACTTCGTTTGGCAGAACGACAAAGGTCTTACATAAAAATTCCAAGATATACAAGCAATACAAACATTTTTTCAAGGGGGTTCAATAAAATGCGCAATGGAAATATTAGAGAATTTGTTGATAAACTGTGGGGCGGAGAGGAGCTGATCTATATATACAATGGCAAGAAATATTTTTCTCAGGGGCATGTTCTTGAAAATGGTCAGTATCGCTTCGAACTACAGCAATGGGAACCGGAAGGAAAGATGCTCTGGTATGTAGAGGGACTTGATCATCAATCGAGTCTTGATAAGTTTCTGGAGCAGCCTTTGTTTGATGGGAAAAAATTCTGGGAAGCGGAGGCAGACATGGAATGGGTAGATGATTAAAGCATAAGAGATACATGGGGATGATGACTTATAATAAGCCATCGTCCTCTTTGCTATTTAGATGCTTCGGTCAGCCTTGCAATATATCCATCCTGCTGGAGCAGGACATGGTGGAAGGAATCTATGAGCTGATTCTGGAAACGGTGCTTTCGCAGAAGGAGCAGCTTTGCATTGCCAGGGATTCATATCCCGCAGAGCTTGTGCGAGCGAGATTCCTGAAGCTTGAGTATGGGCATGTCGAGTATGTGATCAGCTGCCTGAAGGAGAACACATCCAAGGTCCGCAACATCAAGAAATACATGCTTGCAGCCTTCGTAAGCTTCGGCGGGATATTGCGGCTGATTGGAGGAATCCTGGGGATTCTGTTTGCCGGATCCAGCATACTTTGCCTGATCATGGGCCTGGTATCGGGAAGAGAGTTCTGGGAGATGTTTCTCCTGGGGATTGCATTTGGTGCAATCCCCACTATGCTCCGGATGTGTGGGGAGAGTGGAATCTATGCCATCAGGAGCATACTCGGCAGGATAGGATCTGCTCTATGGATGTAAAAAATATTGCACGCTTTCGTTGCTGATATGGAGACGCGGACTTATAATGAAAATTGGCTATACGAAATTGATTCTGAAAACGATACACTATAGCTATTTTGAATAATAGTGAAGAAAGCGAAGAAAATCCGTGGAGAAAAAAGAACGAACTGAAGAAGTGATTTTCATGAATATGTGCATGGTCTATGATGATGCCGGAAATGTTCTGGCACTGGATAAGGTGGGCAGAAAGTATTCCGGGACCACATTTCCAGGAGGCCATGTGGAAGCAGGGGAGACCTTTACAGAATCGGTTATCCGTGAAATCAAAGAGGAAACGGGGCTGACCATTAGGAATCCTAAGCTCACGGGAATCTATCACTGGATGCGGGACGGTGTTCGAAATGTAGGATTCCTGTACAAAACGAATGAATATGAAGGCGAGCTGCTGTCTTCGTCGGAAGGAAAAGTCTACTGGATCTCCGGAGAAGAATTCCTAGAAAAGCCGCTGGCTCCGGGTATGAGGCAGGTGTGGCAGATGATGCATGACGACAATGCGATGGAGTGTCTGCAGACACTGACCCCGGATGGGATTGTGTCAAAAATACAGTAAACGGAGATGATGGATACATGAACATACAGATTTTCGGCACGAAGAAGTGCAACGACACAAAGAAAGCGGAACGTTTTTTCAAGGAACGCGGCATCAAATACCAGTTCATTGATATGAAAGAAAAAGGCATGTCAAAGGGGGAGTTCAATTCTGTGGCACAGGTTAATGGCGGCCTGGAAAACATGATCAACTGGGAAGGCAAGGACAAGGATCTTCTGGCGCTGATTAAATACACCGCCGAGGAAGACAAGCTTCAGAAGGTTTTGGACAATCCGCAGGTCATCAAGACGCCGGTGGTCCGAAACGGCAAACAGTCAACATTGGGCTACCAGCCAGATGTATGGAAGGGCTGGAGTTAAGGCAAACTTGAAGTGTGAGGTGATGCAAATGAAAAAGAAAATCATCATCGCGGTTGTGGCGACTATTGCTGTTCTGGCGGCAGTTGCCATTGTTTCCATTCTGGCACAGACACCGATGCTGACTTGAAGGAAGGACTGCATTTCAAAGATGCCGGAATCCGGACGGCGAAGGCATTTGCCTGGATAATAAAGAATGATCAAGAAGTGGAGGAATAAGAAATGAGCAGAATTGATTTTGGAGCAAAGCCGGTAATGTACCCGATGCCGGTGCTGATTATCGCAACCTATGATGAGAACGGTGTCCCGGACGCCATGAATGCAGCTTGGGGCATTATCACGGATATGAATGAGATTTCCATCAGCATGGGAGATCACAAGACCACAGATAACCTTGCAAAGACCGGCGCATTTACAGTCAGCATGGCGACGGAGGAGTATGTGGTAGCCTGTGATTATGTGGGCGTCGAGTCAGGAAGAAAAGTGCCGGATAAGTTTGCAAGAACAGGTTTTCATGCCACAAAGAGCGAAAAGGTCAATGCGCCGCTGATTGACGAGCTGCCGATGGCACTGGAGTGCAAAGTCAAGAGCTTTGATAACGGCATTCTCGTAGGTGAGATTGTAAACGTAACTGCCGATGAGAGCATTCTGACAGACGGAAAGATTGATCCGAAGAAGCTGAAGCCCATCAGCTTTGATCCGGTGAACAATACCTATATCAGTCTGGGAGAGGTTGTTGGAAAGGCCTTCGGTGACGGGCTGCAGCTGAAGGGATGACATGAAGAAGAAGCAGGCAATGGGCTATTTTTACTTTGTGAGACACGGGCAGACCGTATGGAATGTAGAGAATAAAATATGCGGAGCAACTGACAGTCCGCTGACGGAGCATGGCCGGGAACAGGCTGCTGAAACCGGAAGGAACATCCTGGACAGCGGCATCCAGGCAGACGAGATTCTGTATTCGCCGCTCAGCCGAGCAGCAGATACGGCCAAAATTATTTCGGAAATGACAGGGATTCCCTGCTGCGAAGAACCGAGACTGAAGGAACAGAACTTCGGAAAATGGGAGTCCACGCCACGAGACGGAGGCGATTTCAAAAAGGCGAAGGAATCGTTTGCCTGCCGGTATGAAGGCGGGGAATCCATGCTGCAGCTTGCGCAGCGGATTTACAATTTGCTGGACGAGATCAAGGAAGAGTCTGATCAGAAGACCTACATTCTGGTGGCCCACAACGGTATTGCACGGATGGTGCAGTCTTACTTCCAGGATATGACCAATGCAGAATTTGCAGCATTTGGTGTGAAAAACTGCCAGGTGGTACGGTACGACTTTTAAGCGTAAGCATTTCTGTTCCAGAGCAGGACAGGGAAAAATTATGGGAAATAAAGAAACCGGTCCGCATTGGACGGACGGAAAAATACGCTGCCGTTGGGCGAATCCGAAAAATGAGCGGTACATACATTATCATGATGAGGAATGGGGCGTTCCGGTGCATGATGATCGGAAACTTTTCGAGATGCTGATTTTGGAGTGCTTCCAGGCAGGACTGTCCTGGGAATGCGTTCTGAATAAGCGTGAAAACTTTCGTGAGGCTTTCGATGGCTTTGAACTGGAGAAGGTCTGTGCCTACGATGACAGCAAGCTGGAGGAGCTGCAGAATAATCCGGGGATTATTCGAAACCGCCTAAAATTACGTGCTGTCGTCACCAATGCACGGGTATTCCGTGAGATACAGAAAGAATACGAAAGCTTCTCGGATTATCTCTGGTGCTGGACAGAAGGCAAAGTGATTTATGAAACCGGACAGACAAGCTCGGAATTGTCGGATTCCATATCCAGGGATCTGAAAAAGCGAGGAATGAAGTTTGTGGGGACGACGGTCATCTATGCGTATTTACAGGCGGTGGGCGTGATCTATTCTCATGAGCGGGGATGCTTTTTAATGCAGGAGAAGAAAGCAAGGAAATGAACATGAAGCTCGTGACTCCAAAATGATACCAAGTGATACCAAACGATACCAGACGTTACTGTACTTAGGAAACGGGGCCTGTTATTATTATGATGCTGGGAACCTTTTGACCCCAGCATCATTGACATATGTTGTAAGGAAGCATATTACAAACGCAGGTGGGATATCCCACCTGCGTTTGCCGATGGAGGTGTTGACTATGACAGCAGTAAAGGATTATACGGTTCATATTGACAATAAGAAGCGAGTTACGCTTCGAGGAGCTTTGTATCAGTACTACTACAATGAAAATTAAATAACTGGCCATATTACTGATGCTCAGCTATACTAATGCT
>CAVFRZ010000096.1:0-8335 GCA_963624875.1 Anaerovibrio sp. | reverse complement strand
GTCCAAGACCATGAAGACCGAGCTGGATCTGGTAGAAGGCATGCAGTTCGATCGCGGCTACATCAGCGCTTATATGTGCAACGATACCGAGAAGATGGTTGCTAACCTGGAGGATCCGTACATCCTGATTACCGACAAGAAGATCTCCAACATTCAGGATATTTTGCCGGTTCTGGAGCAGATCGTAAAGATGGGCGCGAAGCTCCTGATCATTGCTGAGGATGTTGAGGGCGAGGCTCTGACCACCCTGATCGTCAACAAGCTCCGCGGAACCTTTGATGTTGTAGCTGTAAAGGCACCCGGCTACGGCGATCGCAGAAAGGCTATGCTTGAGGATATCGCAATCCTGACCGGCGGACAGGTTATTTCCTCTGACCTTGGTCTGGAGCTCAAGGATGCTACGATCGAGCAGCTCGGCCGCGCAAAGAGCGTAAAGGTTGAGAAGGAGAACACCACCATCGTTGACGGCGAGGGTGACAAGGATGCGCTGCACGACAGAATCGAGCAGATTAAGAAGCAGATCGCAGACACTAAGTCTGATTTTGACAAGGAGAAGCTTCAGGAGCGTCTTGCAAAGCTCAGCGGCGGCGTAGGTGTTATCCGTGTCGGTGCTGCAACAGAGACGGAGATGAAGGAAGCGAAGTACCGCATGGAGGATGCTCTGAATGCAACCAAGGCTGCAGTAGAAGAGGGCGTTATCTTCGGCGGCGGCTCTGCCTACATCCACTCCCAGAAGGCGGTTGAGACTGTCATTGAGACACTCTCCGGTGATGAGAAGACCGGTGCCGGCATCGTTCTGAAGGCTCTGGAGGCTCCGCTGTACAACATCGCAGCAAATGCAGGTCTGGACGGATCCGTTATCGTCAACAAGGTAAAGGAATCCGCAGAGGGCATCGGCTTTGATGCGTACACGGAAGAGTATGTTAACATGATGGATGACGGCGTTCTGGATCCGGTAAAGGTTACCAGAAGCGCACTGCAGAATGCTTGCTCTGTAGCATCTACGTTCCTGACAACGGAAGCTGCTGTTGCCAACATCAAAGAGCCCGCACCGGCTGCACCGGCACAGGGCGCAGGCATGGGCTACTAATTCCTGAGGAATAAGCCGGAACATCGGGCCTTCCGTTATTTGCCAAGATGATGGACGAAGCTCGTGAAAGGTAAGGAATATAGCACAAAGGAAGAGGAGACGGGTACACCGTCTCCTCTTTTTTATGACTAATCCGGTATCGCGGGAAAAAGACCTTTTGCCTTTGAGATTGCTTTAATGCGACAATAATAACTGCTATCTATATGCGGAAGTTGTTGACAAAAAATATAACTAAGATATAATCCTAATTAAGATAAATTCCTATCAGGAGAGACAGGTGTTATGAGCCGGATACGGAGAAATACAATTCAAAAGGACCTGGTTCGTGATGCTGTGTACGAACTGAAACGGCATGTCACTGCGGAAGAGGTGTACGCATTCATCCAAAAAGACCATCCGACCATCGGAAAGGGAACGGTTTACCGAAACCTCGGGATATTGGTGGAGGAGGGCGCTGTTCGAAAGGTTGAGGTCCCGGATGGGCCGGATCGATTCGATTTTACACTTCCCAACCACTATCATGTCCGATGCGTGCGGTGCGGGGAGGTCTATGATGTGGATATGGATGTAATATCCGATCTGGAAGAAAGAATCCACGACACGCACGGGATGAAATTCCTGGGGTATGATATTTTTTTTAAGGGAATCTGCCCGGAGTGCCAGAGGCAATCTGAAAATGATTGCATATCACGTAAATAGCCACTGCCATCCGTCGATTTCGAATGTGAATTTTCTGGTATCTGTTCAGCACCTGCCACATTTCAACGTGAATTGACTGCTTGCAGGCAAATTCACGATTGAAATTGGCAGGCGGCCAAGGCGCGAAGTGCCTCTGGCCGGCCGCATCGAGGTTTTCCGAAGGAAAATCGAGATGGGGGCTGAATGGTTACATTTTCTATATGCAGAGGGTTCACGCTGGGAAAGCGGCAGGTGCTGGTTATTATAAAATCGATGTACCAGACAAAACAACAGAAAAGGAGATATGAACATGGCAGAGAACAAGTATGCAGGAACACAGACAGAGAAGAATCTGCAGGCAGCATTTGCAGGAGAGTCACAGGCAAGGAACAAGTATACGTATTTTGCATCCGTGGCTAAAAAGGAAGGCTACGAGCAGATGTCGGCACTGTTCTTAAAGACTGCGGACAACGAGAAAGAGCATGCAAAGATGTGGTTCAAGGAGCTGGCCGGAATCGGCGACACCAAGGAAAACCTTGCTGCAGCTGCAGAGGGCGAGAACTACGAGTGGACCGATATGTATGAGGAATTTGCCAAGACTGCAGAGGAAGAGGGCTTCCATGCACTTGCAGTGAAGTTCCGCGCAGTAGGCGCCATTGAGAAGCACCACGAGGAGAGATATCGCGCTCTGCTTCACAATATTGAGACCGCACAGGTTTTCGAGAAGAGCGAAGTAAAGGTATGGGAGTGCCGCAACTGCGGACACATCGTTGTCGGAACCAAGGCACCGGCTGTCTGTCCGGTATGCAATCACCCGCAGAGTTATTTCGAGGTGCATGAAGAGAACTATTAAGTAGATCTTGTGTATCTGTTCAGCACCTGCCACATTTCAACGTGAACCCGCTGCTTGCAGGCATATTCACGATTGAAATTGGCAGGCGTGCGAGGTGCAAGCACCACAGGCCAGCCACATCGAGGTTTTCCGAATGCAAGGAGAAATCCGCGTATGCGGTTTCTCCGCAGCACGGAGTGTATTATCGGCACCGCCGATAATCACTCTAGGATACTCGAAAATGCCATCAGGCATTTTCGAGTATCAAAATCGAGATGGGTGCTGAATAGTTACGATCCTGTCACATGCCAGTCTGCGATTTCCTTGAATAAGCGCCCCTGTCTGTGCTAAAATCTCTTCTATTGTGGGATAAGAGCTTGGAGACAGGGGCATTTATGAAAGAAATGAATGATTCTGGCCGTATCTTTAAGGAACGGGAACGCATCGGCAACCCTCTGGGAGAGGGGGCCGATGCGGTTTTTGGCGTGCCTGCAGAAAATGAGACAGGAGCGCAGGGACCATCTGCAGAAAAGGCAAAAGCACAGGATGGAAGGCCAGAGGGGCTTGATCACGGTACGCTTGAACGGATTCAGGAATTCCTGACACCGCAGGAGCTCTATGAGGATCTTCTTATTCGCGTGCGCAGGTATCATCCCAGCGATGACCTTTCGATGATCGAGAACGCCTATCATCTTGCAAGCGTTGCGCACGAGGGACAAAAGCGCAAGAGCGGTGAGCCGTATATCATCCATCCGTTGGACGTTTCCATTATCCTGGCAGATCTTGAAATGGATCAGGAGACCATTGCGGCGGGACTTTTGCATGATGTCGTAGAGGATACGGTCTATACAAAGGAAGAGCTTGCCAGACAGTTCGGCGATGACGTTGCAAACCTTGTGGACGGTGTTACCAAGCTCAAAAAGATCAAGCTTTCCGGCGATTATGCGGATAAGACGCAGGCCCAGCAGGAGATGCAGGCAGAGAATCTGCGCAAGATGTTCCTTGCGATGGTTAAGGATATCCGCGTGATCATTATCAAACTGGCAGACCGGCTCCATAACATGCGAACGCTCCAGTATCAGCCGCCGGAGAAGCAAAAGCGAATCGCTCAGGAGACGCTGGATATCTATTCACCCATTGCATCCCGCCTTGGCATCAGCAAGATCAAGGTCGAGCTCGATGACCTTTCACTGCGCTATCTGAAACCGGACGTCTATCAGGAGCTCGTGCTTGAGGTAAAGGAGCGCAAGTCTGAGCGTGAGCACTACGTGGAGGAAATCGCAGAGAGCGTTGCACAGGCGGTAAAGGAGGCCGGCATTGAGGCCAAGGTGAATGGCCGGGTAAAGCATTTTTTCTCCATCTACAAGAAGATGGTGAACCAGCACAAGACACTGGATGAAATATACGACCTGTTCGCTGTGCGAATCATTGTGAATACAGTAAAGGACTGCTACGCAGCCCTGGGCGTCATTCACGAGCTGTACAAGCCCATTCCGGGGCGGTTTAAGGACTATATTGCCATGCCGAAGGCAAACGGCTACCAGTCCTTGCATACCACACTGATCGGGAAGACAGGGCAGCCCTTTGAAATCCAGATTCGCACCTTTGAGATGCACCGGGAGGCGGAGTACGGTATTGCCGCCCACTGGAAGTATAAGGTGGCAAGCGACGGACGCCATGTGGATGAAACGGAGCAGGAGAAGCTGACATGGCTGCGTCAGATTCTGGAATGGCAGCAGTCCATGTCGGACAACAAGGAGTTCATGCAGCTCTTAAAGAGCGACTTGGACCTGTTCTCGGACAGTGTGTACTGCTTCACACCCAACGGCGAGGTGAAAAACCTGCCCGCCGGCTCGACACCGATTGATTTTGCATATTCGATCCATTCTGCGGTCGGCAACCGAATGGTCGGTGCCAGGGTAAACGGAAAGCTGGTTACGATTGACTATCAGATCCAGAACGGAGACCGCATCGAGGTTATTACCTCCCAGAATTCTCACGGACCGAGTCTGGACTGGCTGAACATCTGCAAGAGTGCCTCGGCCAAGAACAAGATCAACCAGTGGTTTAAGAAGAATCAGAAGGAAGAAAACATCGTTCGCGGGCGGGACGCCTTTGATGCCTATTGCAAAACAAAGGGACTCAAGGAAGACCAGCTTTTAAAGCCCGAGTACATGGACGCTGTCCTTCGCAAATACGGCTTCCGCGAATGGGATGCCGTCCTTGCGGCCATCGGTCACGGCGGGCTAAAGGAAGGACAGGTTGCCAATAAGCTCCTGGAGCTGTATGAAAAGGATCACCTGGCACACCTGACGGATGATGAGATTCTGCGGCAGGTTGAGGACAACGCTGCGCACACGAAGATCCGCAAGGGATCCGGTATTACGGTCAAAGGTATTCATGATGTGGCGGTGCACTATGCACGCTGCTGCAATCCTGTGCCGGGCGATGAAATAGTCGGCTATGTAACCAGAGGACGCGGTGTGACCATTCACCGGAGCGATTGCATCAACATGATGAATTTGCCGGAAATTGACCGGGCTCGCCTTATCGATGCTGACTGGGAAAATGACGGACAGGGAGCGCCGGAGGGCGATTTTGAGGCAGAGATTACCATCTATGCCAACGACCGTTCCGGGCTTCTCTCCGATGTATCCCGCACCTTTACGGAGAAGAATATCTCCATTGTCGGCGTGAATACATGGACCAGCAAGCAGGGCTTTGCGACCATGAGTGTTACCTTCCATGTCAGCGGCAAGGCAGAGCTGGCGGCGATCATAGAAAAGCTCCGTCAGATTCCGAACGTTGTCGACATTAAGCGCACATAGTATAGTGAGAAGGCAGACCGAAGGAATGGCCTGCCTTTTTACGAATGGGCTCTGAATAGTTGCCATCATTTACATTGAAGAGGATGGAGAAAATGGCAGAGGA
This sequence comes from Anaerovibrio sp., assembly GCA_963624875.1. GTDB lineage: Bacteria > Bacillota > Clostridia > Lachnospirales > Lachnospiraceae > CAG-791. The sequence goes on along the minus strand of CAVFRZ010000096.1, from coordinate 2,804 downwards.
CAGAATCATCATTCAAAAATACGTGGTGGGCATCGAGTACACCAATGTTTATTTTCTTCATAAAGAAGGTTCAGCGGAAACGGTGCTGGTGGACCCGGCAGACCATGGCGATGCATTGGCGGATGCTATGGAGAAGCAGGGGCTGCATGTATGTGCCGTCCTTCTTACGCATGCGCATTTTGACCATATCGGCGGGGTCAGGGAGCTTACGGCACGAACCGGAGCCAAGGTGTACATCGGAGAAAAGGAAACTCTGCTGATCCGGGATCCGGAGGCGAATTTATCTGCTGCTTATACGACTCCCACAACGGTGCAGCCGGATGTTTTTTTGAAGGATGGCGAGGAAGTTACCCTGGCCGGAATTACCTTCCGATGCCTTACAACGCCGGGACATACCGAAGGGAGCTGCTGCTATTATATTTCAAATACGGGAGACGTACCCATTCTTCTTGCCGGAGATACGCTGTTTGAGGAGTCAGTGGGCAGGACCGATTTTCCGACAGGCTCTATGAGCGCGCTTGTTCGGTCAATTCGGGACAAGCTTCTGCCGCTGCCGGAGGAGACAAGAGTGTATCCCGGACATGGCGGCATGACGACCATCGGTCATGAGAGAAAGTTCAATCCCATGCTGTGAGAGGTGTGAAACGTGCTTTTAGTTTCTGAGAATATAGATTTATACCGATATGAAATTCATTCTCTTGTCAAAGCCTTTTATCCGGAGGAAGAAGTGAAGGTTCTGGTGGATGAGGATGCAAACAGTCAAAGGCGCAGAAAAACAGCCGAGGAAAACGCAGACACAAGGGAACTTCTTCGGATCGCGTTTGCCCGGGATGCGATGACGCTGCACATTGATGCCGCTGCTGCGGAGGGGACGGTACCCGCAGCTGTGCAGGAAGAGGGCGGCGATGGAGCCGGAAAGGCCACGCAGATTGGCGGAAAGGAAGCCGTTTATAAAATGCCGGCGCCGGAGAACGAAAGCTGTCTTGTAAAGAGCAGCCGTGTGAAGGCGGTGCTGAAGACCTTTCTCTACGACAGCCTCTGCGAGTACACAGGAAAGACGCTTCCCTGGGGGGATCTGATCGGCATTCGACCGACGAAAATCGCCATGACGAAAATGGAAGAGGGCGTCTCGAAGGAAGAGGCAGTTCTGTACCTGGAAAAGGACCACCGCGTCTCGCCGGAGAAGGCAGAGCTGGCGGCAGACATTGCCATCCGCGAGAAGCGGATTCTTGGCAGTCTTCACTATGAGGATGGGTACAGCCTCTACGTCGGCATTCCCTTTTGCCCGACGACCTGCCTGTACTGTTCGTTCCCCTCATTTGCCATTGCATCCTGGAAGGAACGTGTGGGAGAGTATCTGGAAGCTCTGGAGCGTGAGATGGAGGCGACGGCAGAGCTTATGCAGGGCAAGGTGCTGGACACGGTTTACATTGGCGGCGGTACACCCACCTCGCTGGAGGCCGAGGAGCTTGATCGCCTGTGCCGGGCGGTTACACGTTATTTTGACCTTCGTACAGTGCAGGAATTTACGGTAGAGGCCGGGCGTCCGGACAGCATAACAAGGGCCAAGCTCGAGGCACTGCGCCGGCATCCGGTTACGAGAATCAGTGTCAATCCGCAGACGATGAACGAGGAAACGCTCCGTATCATCGGACGGCGCCACAGCGTGCAGCAGGTGGAGGAGATTTACCGAGAGGCGAGAGACTGCGGGTTTGACAACATCAATATGGACATCATCTTAGGGCTCCCGGGGGAGGGTGCTGATGCTGTGCAGAGAACGGCAAGCGCGATAGAGAGGCTGAATCCGGATTCACTGACGGTGCATTCACTGGCCATCAAGCGGGCATCCCGCCTGCGGCGTGTCATTGATGAGAAGGGGTATCCGGTCCTTCTGAATACGGACGCAACCATGGATATTGCCAGGAAGGCGGCGGAGGCGATGGATATGAAGCCGTACTACCTTTATCGGCAAAAGAACATGTCCGGCAATTTTGAAAATGTCGGATATGCAAGAGAGGGCAAGTACGGGATTTACAATATCCTCATTATGGAGGAGAAGCAGACCATCATGGCACTGGGGGCAGGTTCTGTCACCAAGCGCGTGTATCCCGAGGGGAGAATTGAGCGCTGCGACAATGCCAAGGAGGTTTCGGTCTACCTGGAGAACCTGGAGGAGATGCTGGAACGCAAAAGAAGGCTCTTTAGCGGGGACAGTATCTGAGGATGATCGGTGCTGCCGGGAGGAGACGTTCCTGGACTATATTCGGAAGTTCAACGAAAGAAAGACGGAGATGACAGATGAGTGACTATATGATCCGCGGCATTGCGGCGGGCGATGAGATTCGCTGCTTTGCAGTGACGGGAAAAGAGCTGGTTGACAAGGCAAGAAAGGCGCACGGAACAAGCCCGACGGCAACGGCGGCGCTGGGCCGGACCATGATGGGCGGACTGATGATGAGCGACATGCTCAAAAACGACGAGGATCTTCTGACCATTCGCTTTGACGGTGATGGCCCCTTGGGCTCCATTGTCGTGACAGCCGATCGGCACGGAAACGTCAAGGGCTATGTGCAGAATCCGCTGGTCATGCTGCCCTTGAAGGAGGACGGACATCTTGATGTCGGCGGCGCTGTCGGAAAGGGAATGCTGACCGTTATACGGGACCTGGATCTTAAGAATTCCTATCACGGACAGATCGCCATCCATTCCGGAGAAATTGCGGATGACCTGACACATTATTTTGCAGAATCCGAACAGATTCCGTCCTCTGTCGGACTGGGCGTGTTGGTGGACACGGACCTCAG
>CAVFRZ010000095.1:0-8364 GCA_963624875.1 Anaerovibrio sp. | reverse complement strand
GCCGCAGGGGAGTGAGAACGTCCCCGAACCGGACACCTCCGCCGGGACCCGTCGCGTACGGGATATGTCCGCATGCCGCATCCTCTTACAGGCTCGTGTAGAAAGGATACGGCCGGCATGGTAGAATAAGTGCCGTACCGCGCCCTCATCGCGGAGCGGTGTAGCTGTCAGGAAAGGATGCGTGCGCAATGCAAAAGCAGCGGATTTACGTTTGCCATACCTTCTACCATGTATATGTCGCCTGCCTCAAAGAGTTAAACCTCCCGGAAAGTGAGCGGGGCGGGGCATCACTGGTGTTATCGCGGATGTCGAATGACTTCGGTGATCTGGACCTTCGCGCGCGGGAGAGCGGAATCTTTGAAGAGGTGTTCTGGTTCGATGAAAAGCCCTACACATTTTTCCCGGAGCTCCTTCCCCTGAAGCAAAATACGGGCTCCCTTCCGGGGAATCTCATCAACCGCATGAAATTCTGCCGGAAGCTGGCAAGGCTTGAGGAGCCGTATGTGCCTGTGAATTTCAAAGAATATAAGGACATTTATGTCTTCTGCGATTCGGATCCCATCGGCTATTACCTGAGCGGAAACCGAATTCGGTACCATGCGGTGGAGGACGGACTGGACTGCATCCGTTATTATGATACTGCCCGGTACGACAACCGGGGGCATTTCGGCCTGAAGGCATGGATGGCCGCCAGAGGACTTATTTTCATTCAGAACGGATACGGGCGCTATTGCATCGACATGGAGGTCAATGATGTCTCTGCACTGGATTATCCTATTCCGAAGATGCGGGAGGTGCCAAGAGAGCAGCTGGCAGCAGGCCTTGATGCCAAGGCGCAGGAAACGATCACCCGCATGTTCATTGCCAATGAGGACGCGCTCGAGGAGGCACTTCAAAGAGCTGCTGCAGAGAAAAAGCCGGTGACGCTCCTTCTGACAGAACCACTTTGCAAGGACCTGTCGATGCGCCGGAAGCTCTTCGAGGATATGGCGCGGGAATATGGCGGAGACGGCGTCGTTCTTATAAAGCCGCACCCGAGAGACCTTCTGGATTACCATGCGATTTTCCCGCAGCACATCGTGCTCGATGCGAAATTCCCGATGGAGATTCTGAATTACGTATGCAGGCGACTGGCGCTCGAATTCACACGGGTGGTTACGGTGTACACCGTCCCGACCTCCATTCACTGCGTAAAAGAGAAGCTCTATCTGGGAGATGAATTCATGGACCTTTATGAGGAGCCCTCACTTCACCGGGATGCGGGAAGCCACAGCGAGCAGAAGAAATTCTGAGCCGGTGAGTACATTGCATTTAAAGATTTACGGTATCCGTTTAGGACCCCTGTTATACAACAGTCATAAACTCCGGGGATCCGTGAATTAAACTCATAGAAGTGGTCAAAATGGACGTGGGTATTTAGAAAACGCCGCTTTTAAGCGGGAATGCGATTGACTTGTCTCGAAACATGCTGTTAACATAGAACAGTACGAATGACAGCACAGCCGTGCTGAACAACATCGGAATGAATGCCGCCCGACCCTGCACCCTTCGTCGGACGGATGAATGCCGCAGGGACGGCAGGCAATAAAGGATCGCATCGGAGAATTTGCTGCGCAGGTTCTCCGCGCGCGCCGCAGGCGGTCTGCGGCAGGGGAGAGGAGAGAATGAACAAGCACCTCGCTAGAATACTGGTCGCCCTGACCGCGGCTGCAATGACCGTGTCGCAGCCCATCGCCGGCCATGCCACGGAAACGAATTCTTCAATGAATGTGTCGGTGACGAGAACCTATGATTTCAAGGTCGGCGATGCGGTGAAGTTCAGCAAACCCGTCACGAGCGGCAGCAAGCTTGAGAAGCCGGAAGATCCTACGGAAGAGGGAAAGAAGTTTGACGGCTGGTATGTCACGGAGAACGGCGAGGAGAGACCGTTCAACTTCGACGAGGAGCTGAACTTCACAGACAGCAGCACGATTACCCTGACAGCGAAGTTCAGCGAGGCATCGGCAACGAGGACCTACGAGTTCAAAGTCGGTGATGCGGTGACGTCCAGCGATACTGTTGCGAGCGGCAGCAAGCTCACAAAGCCGGAGGATCCTGCGGCAGAGGACGGCAAGAGCTTCGACGGCTGGTACACGGAGGATGGGGAGAAGTTCGATTTTGATGCGGCGCTCACCTTCACGGACAGCAGCACGATTACTCTGACGGCAAGGTTCAGCGATGCGGCCGATGAGAAGACCGACAAGGTAAAGGCTCTCTATGATCGCCTCATCAATGCTAAAACCGCCGACGAGCTGCAGAAAATCGAGAACAGCCTTTCGGATGAGGAAGAGGAGCTCATGGGCAGCTTCACTTCGGAGCAGCAGGACGCCCTGAAGGCATTGTCGGAAAAGCTCGGCCTGTACGGCACGAATGCGACGGTCGATGGAAAGACGTACGAGGTCGAGATTGGCAGCACGATCACGATATCCGGTGTTTCAAATAACACTCATCAAAACCATTGGTCGTCAGACAAAAAGGACGTAGCAAAGATTTCTGGCAGTGAGTGGGGAACCACTGCAACGATAGAAGGGGTAAAGGAAGGAACCGCAACAATCACCCATACGTATTATGTGTGGGGAAAGGGACACTATAATGGACAGTATACGGAAACCTTCAAGGTAGAGGTCAAGGCCGCCGGTTCAACGGTGAAGGTATATGTCTATGTTGCGTCCGGCGGTTTCTCGGACGAGATGTACGAGCTGTTGGGCATTGACAAAACCACGCTTGATAACAACGGCTATTTCCCGGCCGGGATCATAGAGCTGGATAAGTCATGGCTTATCAAGAAGGACATTTCTCATGGCAAGGCCCTGATCAATACGGATAATGACTGGAATACCCTGCTCGCCGCACTTGGCAACATGAATGTCAACAGCATGGTTGAGATGCAGGGAAAGGATTATTCCAAGAACAACGGGAATCACGTCAAGGATTATATTGCTCAGGCGGAAAAAGCGCTGAATGAGACGTGGGGAAGCGGATATACAGCACTTTTCAGATGGCATTATGTTCCAAACGGGACGGCGGACAAAGCAAGCTCCACTTGTTCATATGGGAGCGGACGTGAGAAATGCAACGGAAATGCCACGCATTATGGGTTTAGCCAGCAGGCCGGGGTCCTCTATCATCTGGATCTGAAATTCAGCACGAAGAAAATAACCTTCATCACCGGCAAAAATGAAATTACAGAGGGAACTGCGAAGGACGGAACGGAGGTCGACAGCAGAACCTATATCACCGGCTCCGAGATTCAGGAGCCGAGAAATCTGAACATCCCGGACGGATATAAGCTGGTTGGTTACTATACGACATCGGATTTCAAAACGGGCACGGAGTGGAACGGTATTGGTACACCGCTGAATGAGAACCAAACGGTCTACATTAAAATCACGAAAAAAGAAAATGTGGTTTTAAAATATGAGGTTGCCGAAGGAAAAGGAAACGTTGATCCGGTCAGTGAGGCGTTCAATCCAGTGACGGGAACCTGGTTGGGCTCCGAGGCTACAGCATACACGGGCTACACCTTTGCAGGGTGGTATGCAGACAAGGAGTGCACACAGAAATTATCAGACAGCGAGCAGTATAAGCCTCAGAAACCAACAGAAGGATGGACGGAAGGCGGAACCTACACCTATTATGCAAAATTCATTCCTTCCGATAAGGTTCTGACCATCAAGAAGACCCTCTCCGGCAATATGTACGATGCGTCGAAGACCTTTGCCTTCACCATTTCGTCCGATATGGATATGAAATGGACGACAGAAGCGGGAGAGCAGACAGGCAAGACGATCACCGTCTCACTGGGGAAGGACAAGTCGACGGCAGAGAATGAGGCGACGGTCTGGGACATCAGGGTACCTGCCGGTGCGAAGGTTACCGTAACAGAGGTTACGGGCGGATATACGCAGACAATTTCCGGGCAACCTGACGGGGCTGCGACAGTAACCGGCGGCATTTCCTTTACGATGCCTTCTGCGGATACGACGATCACCTTCGACAACAACAAAGAGATTGCGCCGGACACCGGCGTGGTTCTGGATACGCTTCCTTACATCGTGATCCTCGCACTGGTGGCGGCCGGTGCAGTGGTCTTCATTCGGAAGCACGGCAGACGGGTTGACGATTGAGACGATCATTGCGCGGAAGCGAAGCTCACGTCATGATAAATCGACAGCAACAGGGGAAAAGACTTCAGGGAAACGATATAACAACGACAATGAGGAGGTCGGGATTATGAAAGTAAGAAAACTGCTCTCGGGCGCGCTTGCTCTTGGACTTGCCATGAGCATGGGCATGACAGCATTCGCTGCAACAGGCGGCGACACAAAGTATGTCGATGCTCCGACAGCTGAGATTACGAAAACTTTTAAAGCGGCTGGCGTTACGGATGGAATCAAGAGTCCTGCTGCAAGTTTTACGGTAGTGCAGGTGGGAGAAGGAACAGTTCTTGACGGAGAGGCGAAGTCCGCACCGGCTCTTGGAACAATTACTGCGGCATCTTTTGCGGAAGGTGCGGCAACGAGTGAGGGAAGCACCCAGAAAATTCAAATAGAGCTACCCGTATACAATACAGTTGGTGTTTATCAATATAAGCTGTCAGAAGCGGCGGGCAACCTTGCCGGCGTGACATACGATAACACAGAGTACTATTTGAAGGTCACTGTCATTAACCAGGACGGCGAGAAGGTGCGCGTGGCAGCCCTGCACAAAGGCAGTGCTGACGGAAGCAAAACAGAATCGCTTGTGAACACCTACACTGCCGGCGCTCTGCAGATCACCAAGGCCGTTGATGGCAATCTGGGTGATAAGACCAAGTATTTCGAATTCAAGGTTACACTGACCGGCGTGGACGGAAAGACTTATGCGGACAGCTACGCGGTGACCGGCGGCTCCTATGACGGGAATCCCACAACCATCAAGATTGGCGGAGAAACAACATTTAAGCTGAAGGATGGTGATACGATCAAGATTGCAAATCTGCCTGCCGGAACGAAGTACACAGTGACCGAGACCGCGGCAGATGGCTACACTACTACGAAGACAGGTGATGAAGGCACGATCGAAGACAGCGTTGTGACGGCGGCCTTTACCAACACGAAGAAAGGTGATGTCGACACCGGCATCAGCTTGGATTCTCTTCCTTACCTCATGATACTGGCCGTCGCCGGTGCGGGTCTGGTTGTCTTCGCTGCCAGAAAGCGCGGCATGCGTGAGGATTGATCCGATCCGATTGTGAAAGAAGACGGATGGGTTTCCGGACTCTCCCTGCCGTGTCGTGTGCACCGCGCGGTGTATGCGGGCGGCAGGTAGGACCGGGACCGGTCAGAAACGGTTTTATGCAAAGATCTGTTTTTCTGCGAATTGCGAATACCATTGTTAATCTGGTTGTGATTTTCTTCCTGGTCGTAGCGGGTTTGTATGCCGGCTATGCGCTCTGGGACAACAACCGTATCTACACCGCTGCCGGCAATGTGCAGGCAGACATGGTGAAGCTCAAGCCCTCCGTGGAGGAGGACGGCGGCGCTTCCTTCGAGGAGCTGCTCGCCATTAATCAGGATGTGTGCGCCTGGGTGACCCTGGACAATACGGAAATTGATTTCCCGGTGGTACAGGGGGAGACGAATTTTACCTATATTAATACAGATGTGTACGGCGAGTTCGCGCTGGCCGGCAGCATCTTTCTGGATTGCCGGAACGAACGGGATTTCTCCGATGCCTATTCGTTGCTCTACGGCCACCACATGGACAACCACAACATGTTCGGAGATCTGGACCTGTATAAGGATCAGGATTTTTTCAATGCGAACAGCACAGGGGTGCTGATCCTGCCTGATCGAACCTATAACCTTGATATTTTCGCCTGCCTGCTGGTGGACTCCGGAGAGGATGAGATCTTCAACGTGGAGCAGTGGGAGACTGATATAGACGGACTCTTGACCTTCGTGGAGGGGAATCACCTCTATCTGCGGGAAGAGAGCGTGAATGAGCTGAAATCGCTGGAGGAGCCCAAGGTGCTGGCCTTCTCCACCTGCGCAACCGAATTCACCGACGCGAGGACGATCGTGCTGGCGCGCTGCGACAGGCAGAGCTGACGATACAGGAAAGAGACGGAAGGAACCGGAACAGAAGCCGCGGACGGGCTGCGGCATGGGAGGAAATGGGAATGAGAAAATGGAAGCGTACCATTGGCGCGGCATTGATGGCGGCCCTGTGCAGCATGTCGCTGCTCCTGCCATGCACGGCGGCGGAGGCAAAGAGCACGGAGTCTGTCTCGGCCGTCACAGTGGACAACATCAAGGCTGTCATCAATGTGGAGGGGGACCTCCCGGAGGAGACGGAAAAGCTGCATGTGAAGCTCAAGCCGGCGGCAGAGGATAATCCTATGCCGGAGGGCACGACGGGCGGTGTCTATGACCTTCCCATTGAGGTAAAGGCTGCGCAGAATGAGGCAACGCTTCCTGCCATTACCTTTAACCACGCCGGCATTTACTGTTACACCATCTCTCAGGAGAAGGGCTCGATTCGGTGGGGAGAGTATGATGAGAGAACATACACCCTGAAGGTGACGATTGAAAATAAGGAAGATGGCGGACTGAAGGCGCATGCAGCATTGCGCTATACAGATCAACCGGAGGGCGCTAAGCAGGACTCAGCGGTGTTCTATGATCGATACAAGGTGGGTTCGCTCGTTATTTCGAATTCCGTGTACGGCAACAAGTCGGATCCGAAGAAGGAGTTCATCTATACGCTGTCGCTGACCGCTACGGAGAAGGAGACGGATGCGGTGGTGACGAATGCCTCTGCACGGACCGTGAATTACGGAACGCTCCTTCGCGACAATTCGTATGACGGCAGCAAGATCAACGGCACATATAACGGCGTAACCTTCGTCAACGGAGTCGGTACCTTTACCTTGAAGCATGGAGAGAGCAAGACCTTTACGCAGATTCCGGACGGGACGACCTACAAGGTCGTGGAATCGGATTATGCGGGCTACACGGCTTCGGTCAGGGTGAATGACGGGACGGAGGTTTATACCGACACCGCAGAGGGTACCATCGAGGCAAATGAGACAGAGAAGGTTGCGTACCGCAACGGGCAGAGCGGCGATGACGGCGGAGATGTGCCGCACTATGATCCTACGCCGGACTCGGAGCCCATCACCAACACAACCAATATCGCGGTCGGCAAGGTCTGGATGGATTCGGACAACGCGGACGGGATCCGTCCGTCGAGTGTCACGGTACAGCTCTATCGGAACGGCGTGGCCTACGGGAATCCGGTGACGCTGAGCGAGGCGAACGACTGGTGGTATCGCTGGGACCATCTGGAAAAGGATGCCAGCTGGACCGTGGATGAGTTGGATGTAGCGTCCGGCTACGAGAAGGGCTTTGCCAAGAATGCGGTGAATGCCTGGGTGATCGTCAACACGCATGAGGCGCAGACAGCCTCCACAGTGACAGAGAACAATGCGGAGGACGGAGGACTCCACATCAATGCCCACACGGGGGATGAGGGTAATCTGATCCTCTGGCTGGTAATCATGGTGGCTGCCGGAGTGGGAGCTGTCGCAGGCTTTGTGATCTACCGGAAGCGCCGGTAGCAGTAAGCAGCGGATACACTTCAGGATTTAGAACAGGAACATGAGAGCATCAGGGGAGCCTCCGGCCGGGGCGGGAGGCTCCCCTTTAAGATCGTGATCGGTTATGCCAAAGATTTCGCAAACCGTTGCGGGTCTTGTAGCTGATGGCAGGATTCGTTTCCGGCAAAGCCTCCGGTTTGTGATATACTGGTGTGGCTGTCAGGCGCTGTTCACTCATTGGCAGCGGCGGTTATGCGGCGTTCACAGGGCAGAGTCGGAGGATGAAGAGGATGGCAGGCAGAACGAACAGGGGGGCCCGCTCCGCGGCGGGCGGACGTTCCGAGCGCAGCGATGCTGCGCGCAGGCGCGGCGCCGGATCTCGCAGGGAATCGCGCAGAGAACCGGATCCGGAGAGCATCCGGCTGAATGCAGAGCAGGAGCGCATCCGGAAATGGCTGCGACAGGTTCGCTTCCGGCCGGTGCTCTTCGGCGGTGTGGAGGAGTCGGACGTGTGGAAGAAGATCAGCGAGCTCAACGCCATGTATGAGACGGCACTCACTGCGGAGCGCGCACGGTATGACGCACTGCTGGCAGAGCGGGGGCTCTCCCCGGGAACGGCTGCATCGGATGACGGGCGATACGGCAGGGATGCGTTCGATGCAGAGGCCGGCTTCGGCGGGAGAAGGGTCGATGGAACCGCAGATCCCTTTGAAGACGGCGAGGACGGAACGCAGGGCTATGAT
>CAVFRZ010000094.1:0-8384 GCA_963624875.1 Anaerovibrio sp. | reverse complement strand
GTTTCCTCCACAATGTTTATTCCTGTTTCCTCCCGGCAGGCCTTAACCAGCTGTGCCGGGTTCCACTTGTACTCCTGCTGTTTTGTACGTTCCTATCCGCTTCAGCGTTCGCGCCTGTTTGAACGAAATGATGTTGTTCACATCATTCCTGCCAACCTCATACATCTGTGCCAATTCCTCAAGCACGATGTAGCAATCTGCCATTTCCTCGATGAGATGCGTTCTCGCATACGTAATATCCGGTGTGGTTGGTTGCCTCCGCATCTTCGAAATGGCCTGTATCAGCTCTGCAGGCTCCTCCATCGCTACGTTCAACATATACTGCGTGCCGAACGCCTCAATCGCCTTTTCACAGATATCTTCATCAACCGATATGGACGGTTCACCCTGCCACACCGAATCGCCTTTTGTCTCGCTCATTCTTCCTCTGCCTCCTTGATTTCGATTTCCACCCTTGGGTTATCTGAGTACCGTTTATGCATTCCTCCGTCCGTGATCTGGCAGTCATCGGGGAAGGCCACACCGTTTAATGCGTCGCAGCATATCTTATAAATGTTGTCGATATCTGGTTTCTTTGCCGGTCTGATCTTCCCCTGCCGCATCAATTCCTTTTTCTTTTTGCTGGCTGATTCTGGGATTGATAAATAGGCTCTGACACTCAGATCCAGATACTGGGCTTTCTCATAGTGTTCACCTTTGCACTGCCGGTAATACGCAGCCAGCACCTCGGATTCATAGTCCGCCGTTTTCTTCGGTGTATATGCTCTGGCATATCCGTTTCTGGTGCTGAACTTTGGTCTCCCCTTACCTACTGGCTCGCCCGGAACAACTATGATCATCCTTTTTCTCCCTGATCTCTTTCTTAGCATTCTTTGCCAGAACCTTTAACGCCCTGCCTATTTCCGGATGCTGGATCTCGATCATTGCCACCTGTATCGGATGCGCATCCAACACGGAAAGTGCCTCCGAAACCGTCACCTCTGCCCCTCCAGGAGCTCGATAGTATCTGTCAGATGCTCGACCCACTGAGCAAGCACTTCCTGCCTGCCAAGCCTTACGCAGCCTTCTACGCCGATATCCAGCGCTGTGAGCTTCTGGCGGTTTTCCTCATACTCCGCAAGCACCTCCTCCCTTTTCTTCTCCAGTATTTTTATCAATTCGCACATTTGATCTCCTTTCCATTGCTTTTCGGTCCATTTCGTTGCGTATCTATGCTTTTCCACTACTGCTCGGCTCTTAACTTTGCCCCAACTATTCCAAACTGATCCGGGCTATGCCTTTGCTGATCTCTTCGCTACTATTCCGTAACGGCGCCTAGCTCCGCCTTGCCGTTGCCCCGGCCGTTCTCTTCATCGCCAATCTATGCCACTGCTTATCATAGCCAATCAATGCCGTTGCTTATCATCGTTTCGCCTCGCTCTGCCATCGCCTTGCGTCTCTTGGCCCTTCCTTTGCACAGCCATACCGAGCTAATCCGTCGCTTTTCTTCGTCTCGCTCTACCGTCGCAGATCGCTTCTGCTCGATGCGATGCCGTTGCCATTACCTTGCTCTTCGATGCTATGCCTATGCCTTGCCAATCAGCTATGTGAAATGCCGTGCCATTGCATATCGTCTCCTTGCTCTGCCGTCGCCATGCCAATCATTACTATGGCTGCCATTCCGAACTATGCCGTAGCGTATACTTGCTTCACGAGGCTATGCCGATGCGATACCCAACTATGCAATGCCGTTGCTATTCGGTGATCTCTTTCCAGGTGAATGCGCCCTTACCGGATGACCTCCACTGTCCCATGCCGTTCAACTCGCCGTAGTCCAGCCATTCCTCGATCATTGCCTTGTCCGCCAGGTCCAGCATGTAGATGTCGAACTCGCACCAAGCTCCTGCAGCGATTGCCTCTGAGTCAGAGATTGCAACACGCTCGCCCTGCATGGTCTGCGCTCTGAGCGGCCGCTGGCAGTCTCCGATGGGCTTGTCGGTGTGGATCACAATCATCCGATCCGCCTTGTTGTTGACATCGGCAAAAGGGAAAATCCCGAGGTCAATCTTTTTCTTGTAGGCCGTGCACTTGCTGGACTTCGTGCCGGTAATCTTCCGCTGTGCTGCGCAAGCCGATTTGAAAAAGCCTTTGATCTGGTAGTTCCAGAAAACCGGTTCGTCGTTGTCGTTCCGGGGGAATACTGTCTTGCCCTTTGCCCGGAACTCATCCTCTCCAATAGCTTCAATCTCTTCCTGCTTCGACGGGGCATCCGGGGCATTGCTTGCAATGTAGGTGCCGTGAATGTCTGGATCACCGGAAGCGGTGCCTAAAATCTCGTCGATGAATGTCAGCCTTACTCTCATTACGTTCTGTGTGTTTTTCATTGCTCTCTCTCCTTGTCCTTTTGCTGTTTTATTTTGGTGTAGCGATTGCTCTGTGATAAATTCCCCTGATCGCCTCCGCAGTTGTGTTGTAATCGCTGGCAATCAGCGCCCACCGTTCGCCGCTGTCGTGTCTCTGCACGATGTCGTTTCGTTCCTTCGCGGTCCAGTAGTGGTATTTCTTCATTTTGGATCTCGCTGATCTCCTGGGCTTTGGTTCCGGCTTCTTCCGTTCCACCGGCATTACTTTCCGCTCGAGACGGTTATCATTCGGGCCCGCCGGCAGCCTGTCCTTGTGGTGGTAGGCTTTTGTTGCAGGAAGCAGTGTCCCAGGCAGCGAAACCTTCTTAATTGTGGCTGTCATTCATGCCTCCTTCTGTCTACTGCCGCCCTGACAGATGCATAGGTTGTTCCATAGCTCTCGGCGATTTCGGCCCACTTTTCCCCTCTGTCATGTCTGCGCCGGATGTCATCGCATTCATCGTCTGTCCATTTCTGTCCCTTCGGTCGCCACCGTTCCGGCTCTTGAACCTTTTCAACAGGCTTCTCTCTCCACTTGATACGGTTGTCGTCCAGTCCTGCAGGTATCGGTGCTTTGTAGTGGTATTCCTTCGTCCTCGGTATCAGCGTATCCGGGAGGAATACGTTCTTCTTAATCCTTGCTGGCATGGTCTACAGCTCCTTACATAAACGGCAGTTCCTCGTCGATCTCATCAGGAATGCTCATAAAACCGTCCAGTGCATCCTGCTGCGAATTCGCAGCAGTTGACGTGACCGGCGCTGCGCTTCTTGCACTGTCGTTTGTGGCCTTGCTCTCGCAGAACTCCTGCTCCTCGACCACCACATCTGTCGTGTAGACCTTTGCCCCGTCTTTGTTGGTATAAGATCCGGTCTGGATGCGTCCGCTGACACAGATCTTGATTCCCTTCCGGAGATACTTCTCCGCGAACTCTCCGGACTTACCAAAGGCAACGCAGTTGATAAAGTCGGCCTGCCGGTTGCCGCTTGAGTCCTTCACCTTCCGGTCTACTGCAAGGCTGTATCTTGCCATACATGTCGGTTGCTGTCCCTGCGTGTACCTCACATCCGGGTCTTTTGTGAGTCTCCCCATTAAAATCACTTTGTTCATTGCATTTTCCTTTCTTCTAATGTTTTAGCGAAAGATTTATCTTGCATTTGATCAACGAATAATTCGGTCTGGTACCTACGTGTTTTCCGAATCTCGCTTATTCATAATGCACCTCACTTTCACTAAAAAACTGCTCTCTATGCATTTCCAATATTAGCACCTTCCGGTGTTTTTACAAGTTATTTATTTGATTTACGAAATATTTTTCTTTTATTTGTCGCATGTAAAATAACGTGCCGTGCTATTCGTTGCCTGCCAGCACAGTGAGGGTTTTTCTTAGCTCTTCCTCTGTCTGAAGCTCGATCAATCCTTTCGACATGTCGGCATTGTTTCTGTTGTCCAGAATCGCATAACCTTCCTCGGTTGTGTAGAAGATGCCTTCCCTGTGCTTCGACTCGTTTTCTCCATACAGCATGTCGCAGCATCCAAAGGCAAGTGCTTTGATGTATTTTCTCGAGACTTTCCTGTATGGAACGCGCTTGAATTCGATTTCCCATCCGATAGCGTTCATCAGTTCGTTCAGGCGCTCGGACTTCAGATCGGCCACGTTGCTGCCAAGCTGCTGGGCAAGATTCTGGTAGCTCTTGTCTCCCACGTAGGCCGCTACTGTTTGCCGGGTGAATCCCTCTTCCTTCATCCGCTTCTTGAATTCTTCTTTGCCATTCATTACTTTCTCTCCTTTCCGGTATTAATTGCTGATTCTTGCTCGCAATTATTAAAAGGCTTGTGTTGCGTGTAGCATAGCTTGTTCTTTTCACAGTTACAAGTGTTTTATAATATAAAAGACAGGTTGATTACATCCCTGTCTTTTACGTTTCTTCTGTTGCGTTCAATCGTTGTAGTGGCCCTTGCAGGACAAGATCTCAACGGTTTCGCCCTTTGTGCGATAGACGAGGCGATTGGCATCATCAATACGACGGCTCCAAAATCCGCTAAGCTCGCCCTTTAGCGGTTCCGGTTTTCCGATCCCATCAAAATTACCACGCTCGACATCCTTTAGGAGCGTATTTATACGTTTAATGTTTTCTTGTCCTGAGTCTGCCAGTAGAGATAGTCTTCCCATGCCTCATCAAACCATATCTTCCGCATCAGTCATCTGCCTCTATAATCTCATGCTCTGTTCCTTTGCCTGCGTTTAGATTCTCAATGCCGCGCCGCAAATGTTTAAGGTTACTTTCGGAGTAGAATGGATCCGCGGAGACCTCAAACGGTATGCGGCATTCATTTCCAAGTTTCACGAGGTATATGTTGATGGCTGTAGCAAGTGGCATTCCAAGTTCCTTGCACGCTTTGGTTGCCTTTTCCTTTACCTCATCGTCTACGCGAATACAGATCTGCGTCATAATCATCACCTCCATGTATAAAGCATATCGTTTGTTTCGGAATTTGCAAGCACTTTGATATACATTTACTATACGTCCATTGTAAACGGTAGCGTTTCATGCTTTGGTCCAAAGCAAAAGAGCCACCGTCTTTCGACGATGGCTCCGAACTGAGGATAAACAAAAGGACAAGAAAAATGCTTGCACAGACAATTATAGCAAGTTTTGCAATCAATGCAATCTTCAAGGAAACAAACCGGATGTAGTGAGCAGTTGTTTCCATTTTGGACACAACTTGTCAGGCCGCTTTTGCACGGAACTTGCGTGAACCTTGCGTGAATCTTGCGTGAATCTTGCGACCGAGGCGCCGGTTGTAAAAAAAATAGAGCCACCCCATGACAGGTGGCCCACAAAAAAGAACAGCTTTGTTACACGTTATAATGCTTCATCCCCAAGATTTTTTCAAGAGCCTCAGCTATGCCATTTTCTCAAGCGGCACAACCGCCAACGTCTTGCCAAGAGATGCTAATACTTTCAGAACAGTATCGATCTGCGGATTAGTTGTCCCATTTTCCATTCTGGCGATCACTGGCTGCTTTACCCCGCTCATTGTTTCTAGCTGCTTCTGGCTAATGCCTTTTTCCTTTCTTGCCTGCATTATTTCGCACGTAAGAGCAACGCGCAGATCGCTCTCTGCAATTTCTTCTGGTGTAAAAAGTTTCTTCCGATGTTCAGCCCACGTTCCACCGCATGCCGGATTGTTCTCAAATTTGTTGTCCTTCATGGTTAATCCCCCTTTCCATAAAGTCAGCCAGTTCTCGTTTAGCTTTTTCTATTTCTCTCCTCGGTGTCTTTTGTGTTTTCTTCACAAAATGATGTAAAAGCACATAACTACCATCCACATATGCCACAAACAGAATCCTGTCTCTGAGTGGCCGCAGCTCCCATATTTCCGCTTCCAAATGTTTGACATATGGCTGTCCAATTTGTGTACCGCACTTACTAAGCAGTTCAATGTAATCGCCAACCTTGCCGAGTTTGATGCGACTATCCTTGTCTTTTCTCTTGGCCAATTCATCAAGATACTCGGCAACAGGAACATGCCCATTGCTGTCTCTGTAGTAAATAATGTCGTGCAAGTTGCCTCCCTCATATTGTAACCAAATCAAAACGGTTTTCAATAACTTATAAGTTATTATTTTGCCATCTTCTCAGCCACCGCCGTCAGGATGTACTCGTTCAGGCTCATCCCTGCCGCCTTGGCTGCTTCCTTGATCTCAGCCTTGCGGCCCTTGGGAGCTGTCAGGCTGAACCTGTCGTAATTCTGCCTAGTGTAGTCGTTTACATACTTGACCTGGTCAAACTTCTCTGCCAAATTTTCCCCTTTCTCTTGCCTGTTTCTGTTTCATCTCTTACAATCTCCTGTAAGAGATGTGGGACGGCCTAGGCAAGTCCGCCGCCCCCTTCTCGATCCTTAATTCAGTCTTTGTCTTTCTTAGCCATGTCTCTGACTTCCTGAACCGCTTTTTCTACTTCTTCCATGTTCTTGCAACTCTGGAACTTGTCGGCGACAAGGTTAAGAATGACTTCCATCTGCTTATCTGTCATGCCTTCCATAACCTCTCCTTTCTCGCTTGCCCGGTATTTGAGGATTCCTTCCCCATACGATTATATTAACATATCTTACGTAAGATGTCAATAAAAAGAATCTTTCCACTAAAAAACCGCCCCGAAGGGCGGCAAAAGAATAAAACGGTGTGTTTAAAATGTATCATGCAAGCCCCAGCTTTGCAATCAACGCTTCTTGAAGCACTTGCGAAAAATTGATTCCTTCACGCTCCGCTTTTGTGTTCAGATAGCTTGGGATCGTACAATTTTTCCTGACAGCCTTCATATCAATTTCCTTGCGGTATGCCTCAAAGTCAACGTCAACATATGTTGTAATCCCTTTGTAATCCGGATCTGCATCCGCTGTTCCCGCTTTCGGAAGTTCTTTCCCTTTATCCTGCATAGTGATCCCCATGGCACCTATTGCATCTCTTGCCATTTCGATTGCATCCGCAAGATCTCTTCCCTCTGTGTATATTCCAAAATCTGGTACGTTCACCAGAAACTTCCATTCACTTGTTTCATTTTTATCCTCCATTATAACTGCAGGATATGCCAGTGCTCTCATAGATACCTCCTACACCTATTAGACATAGGAGCTTTACGCTCCCATGTCCTTCATGATCTTCTTTGCAGTGATTTCATTTATCTCGCGATGCCTCGGAATCGCCACTTCCTTCTCGCCATTCGAGTAAATGTCATGTCTTCCCCCATCTCTGACATACTTGAACCCCTGCTGAGATGCGATCTTTAATAAGTCCCTTTGCTTCACCGTTTCATTCTCCTTTCAATTATTTGGGACATCTTTATTATGCGCATAATACGCATAATAAGCAAGTAAAAAAAGAGGCTGGCGCGTCCACCAGCCCATATGCCGCTCGCCCGCCCCTGCGGCTCCGCTATGCTTCCTACAGCCATAGCCCCTTTTATCAATTCGAATGAATGTGGAACACGTACTCCATCTTGCCACACTTGCGACAATACCGGACCTGTCGTCCGCAGGATTCGGTTACATGCCAATCATGCCCTCTCAGGCCGCACAGCTTCTGGAGGATCTTATGCCATAACTTTTCCATGCTCCGTCACCTCTTCAGATATGCCAGACTCATCCAATATCCTGTGCCTGTCCACCTGCCGAATCCGTTTGATTCTGCGTCAATGGAGATCACTGCGCCCTTTGGCAGTCTGATCGGGACCGTGTCGCTCCCTGTCGTTGCTACGGCGAACCTCTCGCCGGGACCTTTTCTTACATTCAAAAAGCTATTCGCACTCACATCGACGATAGCCGCATATTGTGTCACTGTCTTCACTGCCTCCGCCACGGTGCTTGTTGTTCCGGCACCGCTCCCTTTCGTTAGATTGATAATCACGTGATGCTGCTCACTCAGGATGATGTCACCCAGCAGCAGATACTTGTCTGATGTCCGATACTTTGATTCTGTCAGGCATTCAAAGCCCGCCTTGATCAGTGCCGCTTTCATGCCGTAGGTTGTAAGACTCGGCGACACCTGCTGCAGCTGCGTGAGCCCCAGCTGATGTCCTGCCGCGATGACTGCCGCCGCGGTCGATGCGGAACAATCCGACTCGCACGCAACCGTGATCCGGTCCGGATGCCATCCAACTGCCTTTAACTGGTTGTAATAAGTCAGTCTTTCGTTCTGGTCGTATCCGATCTTGTTGTTATTTGCCGCCTGTTGGGCTATTTCAGCCAGTTTTGCGCCTACTCTGGTATTCGGATGCCGTAGCACGCAATCCCAGCCGTAGGACGGCGCATACCACGCTCTCACGTAGTACTCAGTGCCGGTCTGATCGCCAGCTTTGCCGCCCTTGTACTTGTTATTTTCATCGTGGCCGCATGAACTAATCATTCCGCCTCTCCTTCATCCTCTGCCATCCGAAGCTCCCTCACTGCCGCCTCGATCAGTGTAGACAGCTGATCGTCTGACATGCTGATGTGCAGCGCAT
>CAVFRZ010000093.1:0-8392 GCA_963624875.1 Anaerovibrio sp. | reverse complement strand
GTGCTAAGCTCGCACAAGACGCTCGCAAGCACCGAGGCCTCGCAAGGCCCCGAACGCTGGACATTCTGCCGCCACCCTGTCGCAGGTAGGCCTGTGCTTTCCAGTCAGTAACAAGATCGTACCAGAGGGTTGTGTCAATTCTGTGAAGGAACGCTCTGAAATACCACGACGCTCCGTCCGGAAACACAGAGCATCTCACCGGCCTGTACCGGCTTTTGTGTAATAAACTCCGGGAGGTTTCTACCGGCGGTATCGATGATCAGCTCCAGATGCTCATCAATTCCAATGTTCGGAATGCGAACAGTCGTATCCTCCCAGAAGGAATTTACCACCATGTACACAATATCGTCCTCTCCGGTATCCGGCCGCTTGCCGGCATAGAGAATTCCCAGCGTTTTGGTCTGATCCGTGATATCGTGGAACGATGGATCCCCGCCGTTCACCATAATATCCGGCAGTCCGCAGGACGAGGGCTCCAGCGTCCGGCTGATGCAGGGATGTGCCTTTCTAAAGGCAATCACCTGACGGTAAAAATCATAGTAATCCCGTTTTTTCTCCAGAAGGCTCCAGTCCAGCCATGAAATCTCATTATCCTGGCAGTATCCGTTGTTGTTGCCAAACTGTGTATTGCCGAACTCGTCTCCGGCCAGAATCATCGGTGTTCCGCGGCTGCACATCAGAACAGTAATGGCGTTGCGCATCATCTGGAAGCGAAGTGCATTGACAGTAGGGTCATCGGTTTCACCCTCGATGCCGCAGTTCCAGGAGCGATTGTCATTGGAGCCGTCGGAGTTGTCCCAGCCGTTGGCCTCGTTGTGTTTGTTGTTGTAGGCGTACAGATCATGCAGCGTAAAGCCGTCGTGACAGGTCAGGAAGTTCACCGAGCTGGTATAACCCATGTACACACCGTAATACAGATCCGTAGAGCCGGTCAGGCGGGAAGCTGCCTCCGGTGCCGCCCAGAAGTTACCCTTTAGGAAATCGCGGATGCAGTCGCGGTACTTGCCGTTCCATTCCGCCCAGCGGTTGTACGCCGGGAAAGACCCCACCTGATACATGCCGCCGGCGTCCCAGGCCTCGGCAATGAGCTTGACATTGCCGAGGATGGGGTCAAAGGCCATTTTTTTTAAAAGAGGCGGATCCTGCATGGGCGTTCCGTCCTGTGCGCGTCCCAAGATGCTGGCAAGGTCAAAGCGGAAGCCGTCCACATGATAATAGGTCACCCAGTAGCGCAGGCATTCCATGATGAAGCTCTGCACGATCGGGTGGTTGCAGTTCACAGTGTTGCCGCAGCCGGAGAAATTGTAGTACTGCGCGTTCGGCGTGAGCATGTAGAAAAGGTTGTTGTCCAGTCCCTTGAACGAGATCACCGGGCCGCCCTCGCCGCCCTCGGCGGTGTGGTTGAACACCACGTCCAGAATGACCTCGATGCCGTTCTCCTTCAGAAGCTGGATGGTCTCCTTGAGCTCCCTCCCCTCGTGGTTATACTCCGCCGAAGCGGCATAACTGGTATTGGGGGCAAAAAACGCAACCGTGTTGTAGCCCCAGTATTCATAGAGCTGCTTGTCATTGCTGGTATGGCCGTTGGCTACCTCATCAAATTCAAAGATGGGCATCAGCTCAACCGCAGTCACTCCCAGCTCCTTGAGATGCGGGATTTTCTCAATGATTCCGGCAAAGGTGCCGGGATACGCCACTCCACTGGAGGAATGTCTGGTGAAGCCGCGCACGTGCATTTCATAGATGATGGAATCCTCCATCTTGGTATTCGGGAAATTGGAGGTGTCCCAAACGAAGTTATTCTTGACCACCCGGGCGCGGTAAGAGCCGGATTGAAGCTTCTCCTCGCCCCACTTACGCTGGCCGACAACGGCACGAGCGTACGGGTCCAAAAGCTCACGGGTTTTGTCGAACAGAAGACCCTTCTCCGGATTCCACGGGCCGTCCACGCGATAGCTGTATTCAAAATCTTCTACATTCAGTCCGAATACGATGATGGACCAGACCTTACCGATGCGGTAGCTGTCCGGGATCGGGATGACAGCAAAAGGGGTTTTCCCTTTGCGATGATATAAGACAAGCTCACAGGCGGTTCCGCCCAGAGAATAAATGGTAAAATTGACGCCGCCGGGGATCTCGGTTGCACCGTTGATTGAATAATTGCCAGGGCGCACTTGAAAGCCTGCGATGGTGTCGACGGGCTTTAGGACGTTCATGGCGTTCTCGCCCTGCTCGAGATATTCCTGGTCCATTTCCTTGCGGTTGTCTCTGCTGTGCTGCCGCTCTGCCTTAGACTGTGCCAGAAGTGCCTGTACTACGTCGTTGAGTTTCATGATTCCCTCCTCCTGCGTAACAAACCCTTACATTTTAACATATTCTGAATACTTGTGGGAAGGAACCGCTGTGTGAACACTGTGTATCGGAACGAAGCGAATTTTGCGATGAGGGGATGCGATTTTGTGACGAGCAGTTGGATTCTCATGAATGAATCAGATTCACCAGCCCGACAGGAGCGCAACTGTTTGAGTCCAAGACGCAGGCCTTCCGAAGGAAGCCCCGCGGACGAGCACACTCGGAATTGCCCGATGGCAATTCCTCCTGTCTGGAGTGAGCGCCTAAAGGCGCTGCACTCCTGCTTCGGAGAAACCGCGTGTGCGGATTTCTCCTTGCATTTGCGCGAATCGGGCGTTTGGTGAATCTGAGACATTCATAGAGAATCCCTGCGAGGAAGACATGAGCATCCCTCATCACAAATTCGCTTCGTTCGCCACTACACTTTGTATTCAAAAAGAGCCGTGTCTTTCGACACGGCTCCTGATCGCACAATAGATATGCGATTAATTATGCAGGATACGCTGCATTCTTGGTGTCTGCCTTGGTCAGGTCCACACCGGTCTTCTGTGCAGTTCTCCACTGGAAGAACTCGGTTGCAACCTGCGGGAAGGAAGCGTAGGACAGTACATCCTCTTCGCTCTCTGCACCATGCTCTCTTGCCTCCTTCTCGAACTTCTCCATGGAAGGCGGGATAAGATCGGCAGGTCTGCAGGTAATTCTCTCGGCATCGCCGATCACCTTCTTGACAACCTCGGGATCCATCGGCTTGATGGTCTGACCGTACTTGCCGGCAACAAGGTCCTTGGTCTGCCCGCTGCACATCTTGTAGCGCTCGCCCATCAGGACGTTCATAACAGCCTGAGTTCCTACGATCTGAGAGGACGGAGTAACCAGCGGGGGCTCTCCGAGATCCTTACGTACACGCGGCACCTCTTCCATAACCTCGTTGAGCTTGTCGCCCTTGCCCTGGTCGTTGAGCTGCTTGATCATGTTGGAAAGCATTCCGCCCGGCACCTGATACAGCATGGTGCGGATGTTAACACCCAGAACCTTGGTGGAGAGAAGTCCGTTTGCAATGCACTCCTCACGATACGGTGTGAAGTAGTCGGAAATCTCCTTCAGAAGCTTCTGATCAAGTCCTGTATCATAAGGAGTTCCGCGGAATGCCTCAACCATAACGTCCGTAGAAGGCTGAGAGGTTCCGAGTGCGAACGGAGTGGATGCGCAGTCGATGATGTCTACGCCAGCCTCTGCTGCCTTGAGATACGTCATGGAAGCAACACCGGAGGTATAGTGTGTATGCAGGTCAATCGGAAGGGAAGAACCCTTCTTGAGAGCAGTAACAAGGTCATATGCCTCGAACGGACGAAGAAGTCCGGACATATCCTTGATGCAGATGGAATCTGCGCCCATCTCCTCGATCTGACGTGCGATATTCTCCCAGTACTCCAGCGTATAGGCATCACCCAGTGTATATACAAGGGCGATCTGTGCATGTGCGCCGGCTTCCTTGGTAGCCTTTACAGCTGTCTTTACGTTGCGAAGGTCGTTGAGGCAGTCGAAAATACGAATGCGGTCAATACCGTTCTCAACGGACTTCTTAACGAAGCGGTCCACAACGTCATCTGCATAGTGAGAATAGCCAAGGATGTTCTGGCCTCTGAGCAGCATCTGTGTGGGTGTGTTCTTGAAGTGGCTCTTCAGAACACGAAGTCTCTCCCACGGATCCTCATGAAGGAAACGAAGGCAGGAATCGAAGGTAGCGCCGCCCCAGCACTCAACTGCGGCATAGCCAACCTTGTCCATCGTATCAACGATGGGAAGCATCTCTTCAATGGGCATTCTGGTTGCGATCAGCGACTGACCGGCATCACGCAGAACGGTCTCCATAATCTGTACTTTAGCCATTGTAATCTCCTTAAATACTACTTAAATCCCAAACACGGCCATGAACACACCGGCTACGACTGCAGTTCCGATAACACCTGCAACGTTCGGTCCCATAGCATGCATCAGAAGGAAGTTGGTAGGATCCTCTTTGGCACCGACCTTCTGGGATACGCGCGCAGCCATCGGAACAGCCGATACACCGGCAGAACCGATCAGAGGATTGATCTTGCCGTGAGTTGCAATCTTCATGAGCTGACCGAACCAGACGCCGGCAGCGGTTCCGAATGCAAATGCGATCAGACCAAGCGCAACGATCTTCAGTGTGGTTACATTCAGGAATGCCTCAGCCGAGGTGGTAGCACCAACGGATGTGCCCAGCAGGATAACAACGATGTACATCATTGCGTTGCTGGCGGTCTCCTGGAGCTGACGAACCACGCCGCACTCGCGGAAGAGGTTGCCGAGCATCAGCATACCGATCAGCGGAGCTGTGGTAGGCAGCAGCATGCAGACCACAATCGTAACAACGATCGGGAACAGAATCTTCTCCAGCTTGGATACCGGGCGGAGCTGCTCCATCTTGATCTTGCGATCTTCCTTCGTTGTGAAGAGATTCATGATGGGCGGCTGAATGATCGGAACCAGTGACATGTAGGAATAAGCTGCCACTGCGATCGGTCCCATAAGCTCGGTCTGTCCCAGCTTGGAGCAAAGGAAGATCGAAGTCGGGCCGTCAGCACCGCCGATGATGGAAATAGCCGCTGCAGCCTTTCCGTTGAAGCCAAGAGCGATGGCTCCGAAGTATGCCGCAAAGATACCAAACTGTGCAGCAGCTCCCAGAAGAAAGCTCTTCGGATTCGCAATCAGCGGGCCGAAGTCGGTCATTGCGCCGACACCCATGAAGATCAGGGACGGCAGAATGGACCATTCATCCAGAATGTAGAAATAATACAGCAGTCCGCCATTCGCTGTCTCGGTAGGAGCAACGATGATATCCGGATAGATATTCACCAGCAGCATACCAAAAGCGATGGGTACCAGAAGGAGCGGCTCAAAGTCATGTGCAATTGCCAGATACAGGAAAACGCAGGCAACGGCAATCATGAGTATGTTGCCCCAGCTAAGGTTCATGAAGGCGGTCTGATGGATTAGGTTTGTTAATGTATTTGCAATGTATTCCATAGCTTGTTAAGACCTCCTGATTAAGTCATTGACTGTAAACGCGGACAAATGCGTCCGGCAATAACTTAGTTCAGTGTAGCCAGAACAGCGCCGGCCTCAACTGCATCACCAACTGCACAGTCGATGGATGCAACGGTTCCGTCTTCCGGAGCAACCATCGGGATCTCCATCTTCATTGCCTCAACAACAACGACCGGATCACCCTTCTTGACAGCAGCACCAACCTGCTTCTCAATCTTGAAGACCTTTCCTGCTGCGCCGGCCTCGATCTTTACAGAGCCTGCGCCGGCTGCTGCCTTCGGAGCGGGTGCTGCTGCCGGAGCTGCAGCCTTCGGAGCAGGAGCTGCTGCAGCCTTGGGAGCTGCAGGTGCTGCGGATGCGCCGGTCTCTTCTACAGTTACATCATAAGCGGTTCCATTCACCGTAATGGTATAGTTTTTCATAGTATCCTTTCCTGCCGCATTGCGTCTGCGGCAACACTAGGGAGAATCTGCAATTCAGTAATCCCTGTTCTTTCGTTTAGAATTTTCTGCGTGACTTGCGGATGGAACGTACCACGAATCCGTCCGTTGTCGTCTGTCCCTCACTGGCTGCAATGGCAGCTGCGATCACCGCGATCAGCTCGCCGTCATCCGATACCGGAGCAGCCGTCTCTACTGCAGCTGCAGGCTCCTCTGCAGGTGCCTGTGCCTCTTTGATAACGGCTTCCTTTTTCTTCTTGTTCTCCTGAGCCTTCCCGATAAATGTAAAGCAGGAAATGATCACTGCCAGGAGAATCAGGATGATGAAGGTCGTGCCCATGCCAAGGATGGTATTGAGCGCTGCCTGCTCCATCAGCTCTGCAAAACTATAGCGAACATTGGTTGCTACATTAGAAGGAGTTCCCTCGGCGCTGACCGTAATGACAACATCTGCATCGTGCTCAGAACCGTCGATTCCGATGTTGATCATGTAGTCACCGTCGTCTGTAAGCACTGCCTGCTCGTTGTCATAGCCCTGAATCTCACCGATATCATCGATCGAATTCTCATAGGTGCTAAGAGCCGGTCCGAAAACGGCATCGCTGGAATACTGATCCGCTGCTCCGCTGCGGACAATGGAATCCATCTCCGCCACAAGATTCTCGCCGTAGGAAACGATGCTCGATTCCATCGATGCATCCACCGGCGTGCCGCTCAGGGTATTGGCTTCGGTTCCGCCGCATGCAGTAAGTGCAAAGACACAGGAGATGACAGCACAAATTGAAACAAATTTCTTCATCGTATAGTGTCTCCTCTCCATCAAACGGTCAAATGCTTCTTCGCAGGAAGATCCTCTCTCTTGGTATAGAGCATTTCCAGTGCGCCGATCAGATACTTGCGAAGATCAGCAGGCTCTACGATCTGGTCTACATAGCCATGCGCAGCTGCGCTTTCAATTCCGTTCTGCAGCTCGTTATACTCTGCAGCGGTCTTGGCAACCTCAGCAGCATCCTTGCCGGCTGCGATGACCTTTGCAGCAAGATTTGCGTCCATCAGGCCAATGCGTGCTGTCGGAAGTGCCATGGTAATATCTGCGCCGAGAGCCTTGGAATTCATAACAGTGTATGCGCTTCCGAATGCGTCACCAACCACTACGTTCACCTTCGGAACGGTTGCGCCTGCAAAGGCTGCGGCAAGCTTGGCAGCTGCCTTTGCAATCTTCTTCTCTGCACACTCGCAGGTGCAGAAGCCGCTTACATTGGTCAGCGTAACCACCGGAATCTCGAATGCATCGCAGAAGTTCACAAAATCAGCAGCCTTCAGTGCGCCGCCAACAGTGAGAACCGGCTTGAACTCCTCTGCCTTCTCGCCCTTCTCATCGTAGGAAGCAGTGCGGTTTGCCACAACACCGACGGTCTCGCCGCCCAGCTTAATGAAGCCAACTGCCATCTCCTTCGCAGCTGCTGCCTTAATCTCTACGAACAGATTGTTGTCAGAAAGATCTGCTGCGGATACGGAAGGATCTGCAACACCGGCCGCAACGCTTGCGCTGGCGCGGTTAAGATCATCATCACATTCGCCGGCAGCCTCATCCTCATTGTTGGAAGGAAGAATGGAAACCAGCTCACGGATCTTGGCAATTACCTCGCTCTCGCTGCCGAAGCCATCGATGGCACCGGCCTCTGCCTTATATGCAGCAGCTGCGGTGTCCTTCTTATCCTCTGCGTTGCCCGCAAGAGCATTAGGGCTGTTCACGAAAAGCTTGGCATCCTCAGCCATAAATGCAAAATCAGCCATGCCGGCCGCTACAGCAAGTCCGCCGCCGCAGGTTCCGAACACCGCTGCGATCTGCGGAACGACGCCGGAAGCCTCTGCCTCCTTGGCATAAATGGACGCGAATGCGTTCAGGGCATCGGTACCCTCCAGCAGGCGAAGACCTGCGGAATCCAGAAGACCGATAATAGGTGCCCCTGTCTTGAGTGCGAGATCATACAGGCCGGTGATTTTCTTGGCATGCATCTCTCCGACGGATCCGCCCAGAACAGCCGAATCCTGGCTGTAGACGAACACGAGATTGCCATCAATCGTGCCATAGCCGGTGATAACGCCGTCAGACGGAGTCTGTTCGGGCTTTATGTTGAAATTGGTCGTCCGTGCGGTAACACGAGCGCCGACTTCAACAAAGCTGTTATCATCGAGCAAGGCCTTGATTCTCTCACTCGCTTTTGAAGAACTGCTCATACTTTGAACCTCCATATAATTTATGTCGTTGAAACACAAAGCCTCCTCCGCCCTTGCAGACAGACTCCGCCCTATGTTACTGCGCTAGGCTGTATTGTAACATACGCTACTGCGATTGCGTACAAGAATCTGTTAAAAAAAAGTCAGCAATTGGACATTCTGCCATCAAGTTCATCCGCCAGCCAGCGACTGGTCCTGGCGGAGGTGTCCGGTTCAGGGACGCCTCGCGGCTCCCCTGCGGCCTAGCGGTGCTAAGCTCGCACAAAACGCTCGCAAGCACCGAG
>CAVFRZ010000092.1:0-8542 GCA_963624875.1 Anaerovibrio sp. | reverse complement strand
GATGTATTGACAGAGGAAATGGGGAGAGCTTTTGCGGAAGCAGGTTACGAGGCTTCCATGGGAAAGGTTGGACCCTCTGCCCGCCCGGACCTTGCGGAATACCAGTGCAACGGCGCTATGGCCGGCGCCAAGCAGTTTCACAAGGCACCCTTTATGATTGCGGATGACGTGGCGGCAAGGCTCGCGGATTCGACGGTCTTTAAGGATGTGACCGTTGTAAAGCCCGGCTTTATAAATCTGAATGTGCGTGAGGAATTCCTGCGGGATTACCTGCAGGAGATGAAGGGCAGTGAGAAATTCGGCATGCCGCATCCGGAAACCGGGAAGATGGTGGTGCTGGACTACGGCGGACCCAACGTGGCAAAACCGCTCCATGTCGGTCATCTTCGCTCCGCGGTCATCGGCGAAGCCATTAAGCGCATGGTCCGCTATCATGGAGATACGGCAGTGGGCGATATTCACCTGGGAGACTGGGGACTGCAGATGGGCCTTGTCATCACAGAGCTCCGGCACCGCCGGCCGGAGCTGCCGTATTTTGACCCGTCCTATACCGGGGAGTATCCTGCAGAGGCTCCGTTTACAGTGGCGGATCTGGAGGAGATCTATCCGTACGCCAGCGGAAAATCCAAGGAGGATGAGGCTTATCACGCCGAGGCCCTGGAGAATACCCATCGCCTTCAGGCGGGAGACCGCGGCTACCGGGCACTCTGGCAGCACATTCTGAATATCTCCATTGCGGATATGAAGCGCAACTATGCGAACCTGAACGTTACGTTTGATCTGTGGAACGGAGAGTCTACGGTAAATGATCTCATTGCGCCTATGGTAGACAAGATGAAAGCTGACGGAAAGGCCTATGAGAGTAGCGGCGCCCTTGTCGTGGATGTAGCAGAGGATACGGATGCCAAAGAGGTTCCGCCCTGCATGATTTTAAAGAGCGACGGTGCCGCATTGTATACGACAACGGATCTGGCTACGATTGAGGACCGCAAAAATCAGTATCATCCGGATGAGATCATCTACATCACGGATAAGCGCCAGGCACTTCACTTTGTACAGGTGTTCCGTGCGGCGAGACGGTGCGGGCTGTGCGAGGAGAAGACCGAGCTTCGTCATATCGGATTCGGTACGGTCAACGGTAAGGACGGAAAGCCCTTCAAGACAAGAGACGGCGGCGTGATGCGGCTGGAGACGCTGATTCAGGATATTAACAGCGAGATGCTCGAGAAGATCAAGAGCAACAAGGAGATCCCGGAGGAGGAAGCCAGGGAGACCGCCAGAAAGGTTGCGCTTGCAGCTATCAAATACGGCGATCTTTCGAATCAGGCCTCAAAGGATTATATTTTTGATACGGAGAAATTCACATCCTTTGAGGGAGATACGGGCCCGTACATTTTGTATACCATCGTTCGTATTAAATCCATTCTGGCCAAATATCAGGCAGCCGGCGGCCGGGATCCAAAGGACCTTTCCATTGCGGCGCCCTGCAGTAAGGCAGAAAAGAGCCTGATGCAGGACATTGCAGGATTCGGCGCGATGATGGACGGCGCATATGCCGAGTGTGCACCGCACAGAATCTGTGCATATATTTATCAGCTGTCGAATGATTTCAACAGCTTCTATCACGGCACCCGGATTCTGGCGGAGGAGGATGCGGCTCGCAAGGACGGCTGGATTTCACTGCTGCAGCTCACCAAGGAGATTCTGGAAACGTGCATTGATGTGCTGGGATTCGAGGCTCCGGAGAAAATGTAATGGCAGCGCCTCAGGGGCCCAAGCCTTCCTGCAGGCCAGAGGTGCATCTGCAGGAGGAACGGTGATCCTGGGAGCAGTTTGGGGGATACTATGGACATGGGAGATTTGTTCGCAGCCGGAAGCGACATCATGAGTCAGGTGTCGCAGGCTGTCGAAACGGGGGATTATTCTGAACTGAGCAGCTCGATCAAGGAGCGAGTCAGTAAGGTGACGGATGAGCTGCGTGAGCAGACAAGTGCGCCGGCTGCAGGGCCAGGGGGCACCTATTCCAGCCCCTACGGCGGCAAAAAGAAAACTGCCGAGGTCAAGAAGATGCCGGCGGAAAAGAAGAACTACTTCCTTCGCCGTTTTCCATCCAGAAGTCTTGGAACAGGACGTGTGGTGTCGGGAATCCTGCTGGGGTTTATTCCGGCTATGTGTACCGTGGCGCTTTTATTTAACAGCGTGGGTGATTTGCTGGCCGCGAACATGAGTGAGCTGGGAGTGGACATTGCATCGTTCCTGTGCATGGGAGCCATAACCTTTGGATGTTATGCACTGATCCGAAGCGGCCGGAGGAAGAGGGCACTGGTTAAACGGTTCTATCTCTACGGCGATATCGTCGGGGAGAATCGGGAATACATTGCCCTTTCTGAGCTTTCAGACAGATCCGGGATTTCGCAGAATCAGATTCGGGAGGATATCCAGGCGCTTCGGGCGGACAACATTCTTCCCTACGCGGTGCTCGACAGGAGCGGCAGCACGCTGATCCTTTCGGACCGCATGTACAAGGAGTATGTCAACGCAGAAAATGCCCGCAAGCTGAGGGAGGAAGAGGAACGCGTAAATCACCTTCGCCAGAATGCGCAGGATCAGGGGACAGGAGAAACCTGGGAGCAGGCATCCGGAAAGGTGGCCGCGCAGGATGCAAAGGCGAAGGCGCAGGCTGCCCGGGAGGAAGCGGGCGAAAGGGCACAGGAAAACGGAAGATCCGGCGCTTCAAAGAATGCGGACGGACAAACGGAAGCAACATCTGCCCTCATCGCAGAGGGAAAGGCTTATATTGCAGAGATACGGGCCATCAATGATCGCATTCCGGATACAGAGGAGATGTCGGATAAACTCTATCGCCTGGAGGAGATCACCAAGCGCATCTTCGAGCAGGTTCAAAAGGATCCGTCCAAGGAAAAGGACCTTCGGAAGCTGATGAATTATTATCTTCCGACGACGACCAAGCTCCTGAATGCCTATGCAGACTTAAACGATCAGCCGGAGGCCGGTGCGAACATTCGGGAAACAAAGCGTCAGATTGAGGGCTCTATGGATGTGATCAATGAGGCCTTTGAAAAGCTTCTGGATGATCTCTTTCAGGAGCAGGCCTGGGACCTTTCCTCGGATCTGAATGTAATGAAAACCATGATGGCCCAGGATGGCCTGACAGAGGATTGATCCGTAAAAAAGCTGTGGCGCAGCGCCGTAAACGGTACTGCGCTGCAGCTTTTTTGTTTCTGGTTTCCGAAGGAAAATCAAGATGGGTGATGAATGAGTACCTGTTCTTATACAAGATTGACTGATGCAGTCATTGGCGGACGGTCAGCGAGCAAGGCCGGCCAGCTTCTTCCAGCGGCCGCTATAGTAACGCGCGACGAAGCAGATAATGCGGCAGATCCAGTCGATGATCATGGCAATCCATACGCCGATGGCGCCCATGCCGAGGAAGACGCCCAGTACATAGGAGAAGCCGATCCGGAAGATGAACATCGAAGCAATGGAGGCGATCATAGTGAATCGTACATCGTTGCAGGAGCGGAGCATGTTGGGAAACACGAAGGAAAACGGCCATAATACAGCGGCAAAACCGCAGTGGATCACTACCAGAATCCAGGTGAGCTGTGTGGTTTCCGGAGACAATCCGTATAGCGTCAGAATCGGATTCAGGAATAGGATGATCAGTGCCTCCAGAATGGCCTGCGGAATATAGGTGATAACCATAATCCTTTTCAGATAGAAGCGAATCTGCTCCTCGGAACCGGCACCGACGCACTGGCCGATGACCGTAATCATGGCAAGACTGGTTGCCTGTCCGACAATGATTCCCACGGCATCGAGACTGTTGGCAACACCGTTTGCAGCAATCTGAGTGGTGCCGAAGAGCGCGATGATGGAAACCACAAGGATGCGGCCCAGCTGGAAAATACCGTTTTCGAGACCATTCGGAACTCCAATGTACAGAATTTTCTGAATGGTGTTCCAGTTCGGGCGCACGAGAAGGTGGGTGAGATAGAGGTCCTGTTTTTTATTTCTCAGAAGGATAAAGAGAATGACGGCACCGGCCGCACGGGACAGAAGCGACGGAATGGCGACGCCGGCGACGCCCAGGTGCAGGACGAACACTCCGGCCGCATTGCCGACCACATTGATCAGATTCACAACGATGGCGGTTTTCAGCGTGACGGACGCGTTGCCCATAGAGCGAAACAGCGCTGCGCAGGCATTGTAAATGGCCAGAAACGGGAAGGAGATTGCCGAGATCAGAAAGTAGGTCAGGGCATTCTGCATGACATCGTCATCGATGGAGCCGAAAAACAGGCGCAGGAGAGGCTCCTTTACAGCGATGGTGATCAGCATTATGGAAAGTCCCAGAACCAGCATGGTCAGCATGAGCTGCTGCGCAGCTTCTCGCGCAAATTCCTTCCGTTTTGCACCGAGGTGCTGGGAGACGATGACCGCTCCGCCGCTGGCCATGGCAGCAAAAATAGCAAAAACGAGATTGTTGATCATATCCACGAGGGATACACCGGATACGGCAGCCTCACCAACAGCGGAGATCATAATCGTATCGGCCATACCCACAGTCATAGCAAGCGTCTGCTCGAAAATGAGCGGTACGATCAGGCTGCGAAGGGCCTGCGAGGAGAACAGATAGTTCTCCGGAATTGGCTTACGGGATAGAATATGCATGGAAACCTCCTTGAACAATGCTGATCATCTGGCGAGAGAGCCGCATCAAGCTGCAATGGAGGGGCTGAGTCGTCATAATAAAGCAATGGTAACATAGAATCATGAAAATGTAAGCGGTTACATTTTTCGTCTGTTCAGTACCTGCTGTATTTCAACGTGAATTTGCCTGCAAGCAGAGGCTTCACGTTGAAATGTGGCAGGTGCTATCCGCTGTTCGGAGCTGAATGTTGCGACGATTGCTTATGAGCGCTATAATATGCATGCACATCTCTTCCGCATTCAGCGATATGAAATTCCCGAAAAGCGATAAATGCAATAGTGATTCATAGTTGCAGCAGATGAGATGATATTTCGAGATGACGTTCAGCAGCAAGATATACTTGGTATATGAGGAACGCTGATTAAATCAACGCTCCCTTCGATCGGGCGATGAGGTCCAGACATGTTAAGGATGTCTGGACCTATTTTTGAGCAGAAGAGTGGTAAGGACCGGAGAAAAATGATGATTGTACAGATGCTGGAGTTGATGGGTGAAATGCTGCTGTTGATGTTGACAGGGTGGATCATTCGCTGCGTGGGAATTGTTACGAAGGAGGGCAGGAAATGCCTGACCGATTTGATATTATATGTCATTTTGCCGTGCAATATCGTGCGCGCCTTTGTTAATGAGGCAGGCAGTGTGAACGGACTCGGAGGCGCACTGGGAGAGGTTTTGCTTCTTTCAATCCTGATTCAGATTCTGTGCTCTGTTATGGGCTACATCTGTTATAACGGAATGAAGGACGGAGAAAAACAGGTGTATCAGTATGCTACGGTCTGCTCCAATGCCGGCTTTATGGGAAATCCGTTGACAGAGGCGGTGTTCGGGGATATGGGGCTTTTGTATGCATCGATCTATCTGATTCCGCAGCGTATTGTCATGTGGACGGCAGGGGTTTCTTATTTTAATCAAGGCGGAAACCGGAAGGGACTTATCAAAAAGGTGCTGGTGCATCCGTGCATGATCGCGGTTTACATCGGAATGTTCCTGATGCTGACAGGAATACCGCTTCCCGGGTTTCTTGACAAAACCGTCTCCGCACTGTCTGCCTGCACGACTGCGATGACGATGGTCTATATCGGGACAATCCTGTCGGATGTGGATTGGAAGACCATGGTGACGGGGAAGCAGATTTATTTTGCCCTGCTGCGTCTGATGGTGATTCCTTTGATCGTCTGGCTGCCTTGCCGATGGCTGCAGGTGGATTCACTGGTTACCGGGGTGTCGGTGTTCCTGGCGGCCATGCCGGCCGGTTCGACAACGTCGCTTCTGGCGGCTAAATATGGAGCGGATGAAGAAACGGCTGCGCGGTGTGTCGTGTTCACCACGGCACTGTCCGTTGTCACGGTTCCTTTGTGGGGGATTATTACACTCGGAAACGTCTGATCTAGTACATCGCTACGCGCTCCCGCAATTCTCAAAACATTCGTAATCCGCTCATTTTCCTACGAAAAATGGCTGGTTACTCATGTTTGGGACCTTGGGACCCTGGTATCATATGTATAGTGTACCGATGACGAATCATGTATAATGGTGTCAATCTGGAGGAGTGTGAAACATGAGCAAATTCGGCAGTAAGAATAAGGACAGCAAGAAGGCGGAGGAGAAGCGTATGAAGCAGCAGCTGGCTGCGCTTGCCCGCAAGAATGCCAAGAAAAAGAAGTGATTGTGCAGCCGCAGGCTGGCTGCGGTAGGGAGAGGGAATAATGGGAGATGAATTCAGCAGTTTAGAGAAGGCACCGTCCGCACCGGTTCTGGAGTTCGGAGCCGCTGAGGCGGCGCTGGAGACTCCGGCTGTACAGGCTAAAGAGCCTGCAGCACAGAGGATGCCGGCTCCGGAGGATACGCTGACCGAGGAAGAAAAAAGACAGGTTGATGAATTTGTCAAGCAGATTGATCTGACCAATACGAGTGCCGTTTTGAATTATGGCGTCGGAACGCAGAAAAAGCTGGCGGATTTCTCACAGAAGGCCATTGATAATGTCCGTACAAAGGATATGGGGGAAGTCGGCAACATGCTTTCCGGCCTTGTTACGGAACTGAAGGACTTTGATGTTGAGGAAGAGGAGAAGGGCTTTGTTGCCTTCTTTAAAAAGAAAGCCAACAAGGTTGAGGCACTGAAGAATCGCTATGCGAAGGTGGAAACCAATGTACAGGCGGTCAGTGATGAGCTTGAGAAGCATCAGGTCCAGCTGATGAAGGATGCCGACCTCATGGACAGAATGTATGAGTTGAACCTTAGCTATTTCCATGAGCTGACCATGTACATTGCAGCCGGCAAAAAGAAGCTGGAGGAAGTGCGCAGCGGAGAACTGAAGAATCTCCAGGACAAGGCGGCGCAGTCCGGACTTGCGGAGGATGCGCAGAAGGCCAAGGACCTGGCGGAGCAGTGCGACCGCTTTGAGAAGAAAATCTATGATCTGGAGCTGACCAGAACCGTTGCGATGCAGACAGCCCCTGAAATCCGTATGGTGCAGAATTCCGACACTACGATGGCGGAGAAAATTCAGTCCACGATTGTCAATACCATTCCTCTGTGGAAGAATCAGATGGTAATCGCCATCGGTCTGGAGCATGCAACGCAGGCGGCAAAGGCGGAGCGTGAGGTGAACGATATGACCAATCAGCTGCTGCAGAAGAATGCGTCTGCCTTGAAGACTGCAACGGTGGCTGCAGCGAAGGAATCGGAGCGCGGCATCGTAGATATTGAGACGCTGAAGAATACGAACGCGACACTGATCTCTGCGATGGATGAAATCCTGAAGATCCAGACAGAGGGCAAGGAGAAGCGAAAGGCTGCAGAGGGCGAGCTGGTTCAGATTGAAAGTGAACTCAAACAAAAGCTTCTGGAGGCAGCAAAGAACTGACGAGAGATATCGTTACGGGCAAATGAGGAATTCCCTATGGCTAGAGGTAAAGTCAGAATTTTCGTTGGCGCAGGACACGGGAAGACACCGGCTGCGGTCGGGCTTGCACTGATGCGGGCATCTGCAGGCGGACATGCGGTGATCATTCAATTCTTCCAGGGACGAGGCTTGTCGGATGCAGAGTTTATTCACAAGCTGGAGCCGGAGGTCAAGCTGTTCCGTTTTGAAAAAGCGAAGATCATGTGGAAGGACATGGATGAGCAGCAGCGCAGCATAGAGGCATCCAATATTCGGAATGGCTTAAACTATGCGAGAAAGGTGCTGGACACCGGAGAGTGCGACATTCTGGTATTGGATGATGTACTTGGGCTGATTGACAATGGGATCATCACGTTTGAGGAGATGGGAGCTCTTCTGGAGCATCGCATGGATACGGATGTGGTGCTGACGGGCACGAGGATGGACGACGGACTTTGCCTGTACGCAGATGAGATTGAGCAGATCAGCGAGGTGCCGTTCCGGCGGTACACGGAAGAAAAGGAAGACGAAGCGGTAACAAAGGGAGAAAAGGAGTAAGACATGGCGGTTTTTCACGGATCAGCAGTAGCAATTGTTACACCATTCCATGATGATGCAGAGCAGTCCATTAACTATGATGCATTCGCGCAGCTCTTGGATTACCAGATCGACAACGGCACAGATGCCATTGTCGTCTGCGGCTCCACCGGAGAGTCTGCAACAATGACTGAGGCAGAGCATCTGGAGGCGTGCCGGTTTGTTGTGGATTATGTGAAGCACAGAGTGCCGGTGATTGCAGGAACCGGATCCAACTGCACGAAGACGGTGGTTCAATTGACCGAAGCAGTCAGAGAATACGGCGCAGATGCGGCGCTGGTTATTACCCCCTATTACAACAAGGGCACGCAGGAAGGTTTATATC
>CAVFRZ010000091.1:0-8542 GCA_963624875.1 Anaerovibrio sp. | reverse complement strand
GATACAGCGCGGTGAAGTCGATTGCGCTGTCGTTTTATTATACGTTGTCTTACCCGATGAATCAGTGGCTAAGCTGGGCGGTCATTGCAGTACTGGCGATGGCGGCTGTTGTATTCGCGGCGGCCTTTCAATCGGAGATGTCCGTCAAAATGAAGGAGGTCTTGTCCTTTCGGCATCCTTTTGTCGCAATTATCTTTTCCTACGGGATTGTCAGCGCTGCGGTAACACCGGCCCTGTATGCCCAGGGTAATATGGATGCCGGCCGCATTCAGAGCACTTTCTGGCTGCATACGGTTCTTGTACTGCTGATATTGGAGTGGTATCTTATCGGGGGACTGGTGCGCGTAGGATTCACCGCTCCCATTCGGCCGGGGCGTCGGGCTCTTGCCAGTGCTGCCGGGCTGTGGATTGTATTTTCGCTGCTGGCAGTGAAGGGAAATCCGGATCTGTACACAGGCGCCCGGGCGGCTGCGGATCTTATAAGCGGATCGGCTACACGGTACGGTGAGGAGAATGGGCGGAGGCTTGCCATTTTGCAGGACGAAGGGCAGCAGGATGCGGAGCTTCCGAGATACTGCGTGCGGCCGTCTCTTTTGTACTATATGGATGTGAGTGAGGATCCTGAAGACTGGGTGAATCAAAAGCTGTCGGAGTATTATCATAAATCCAGTGTACGGGGAGTACAGAACGCCAAATGAGCAAAAGGAAAGCTGCATAGCAGCGATTTTGCGAATGGCTCTGACTAGTTACAGGTAATGCATTAGGTATAGCTGCAGATGAACCGCGGCATAGATACGGAAATGGAAAGGTGAGAAAATGGAACGAGAGAATGTGTGGAATACGTATGATCTGGAAATGCAGAAGAGCTGCCTTGATTTTGCGGAGCAGTACCGCATTTTCCTTTCGGAGAACAAGACCGAGCGCGAGTGCGTGGATACGTTTGTAAATGAGGCTGAGGCAGCTGGGTATGTGGAGCTTTCCCGCGCCATTGCAGAGCACGAGAAAAACGGAACAACGCTGAAGGCCGGCGACAAGGTTTACATGACATGGATGAATAAGTCGATGGTGCTGTTCCGCATCGGAACACATGCGCTGGAGGAGGGAGTTAATATCCTTGGCGCGCACATTGACAGCCCCCGCATGGATGTAAAGCAGAACCCGCTGTTTGAAAAAGGGGGGTTCGGATATCTGGACACGCACTATTACGGCGGCATTAAGAAGTACCAGTTTGTTGCAAGACCGCTGGCACTTCACGGCGTTCTGGTTAAGAAAAACGGTGAGACCATCGTATTGAATGTCGGAGAGGATCCGGATGATCCTGTATTCTTCATTTCGGATCTTTTGATTCATCTGGCCCAGAACCAGATGCAGAAGAAAGCCAACGAAGTGATCGACGGAGAGGCGCTGGATCTGATCATCGGCAATAAGCCCATCATCATCGATGCCAAGACAAAGAGCGGCAGCAAAGACGATGAAAAGAGCAAGGATAAGGAGGCTGTGAAGAATTCGCTCCTGACCATTCTGAAGGAAACCTACGGAATTGAGGAGGAGGATTTTGAGTCTGCCGAGCTGGAGGTGGTTCCGGCGGGGCCTGCAAGAGATGCCGGCTTTGATCGCAGCATGATCCTGGGCTACGGACACGATGACCGCGTATGCGCATATCCTTCCTTCCGCGCCCTGGTGGATGCGCAGTACGACAATGAAACAAATGCTCCGGAGCGCACCAGTGTCTGCCTTCTGGTAGACAAGGAAGAGATCGGTTCCGTAGGTGCAACCGGTATGCAGTCAAGATATTTTGAAAATGCGATGGCTGAGGTGATGAATCTGTGCGGCTGCTACAGCGATCTTGCGCTTCGCCGGTGCCTTGCCAATTCGGACATGCTCTCCAGTGATGTTTCGTCGGCATACGATGCGAATTGGGCGGATTGCTTCGATGAGAAGAATACGGCATTCCTTGGCCGCGGAATGGTGTTCAACAAATTCACAGGCTCCCGCGGCAAATACGATTCCAATGATGCCAATGCGGAATACATTGCGCACCTTCGGGATATCTTTGACAGAGAGGGGGTCGTAACGCAGACTGCGGAGCTTGGAAAGGTCGACGTCGGCGGCGGCGGAACCATTGCCTACATTCTGGCTCTCTACGGCATGAATGTCATTGACAGCGGCGTACCGGTGCTCTCGATGCATTCTCCGGCGGAAACGGTATCCAAGGCAGATATTTATGAGGCCTATCGCGGATATAAGGCATTCCTGAAGTATGCTTCGCTCCGTAATGCCTGAAGAAGGAAGGGAATACAGATGATAGAAAAGGGAAATGTCCCGATTGGCCACAGGACGGCAGATTATTATTTTGATCTTCCGAAGGAGCTGATTGCGCAGGATCCCAATGAGGTAAGAGACGCCTGCCGGCTTTTGTGCATCGATCGGGAGACCGGCGAGCTGGAGCATCGTATTTTCCATGATGTCATTGATTACCTAAATCCGGGCGATACGCTTGTTCTGAACAATACAAAGGTTATTCCGGCACGGCTCCTTGGCACGAAGGAAGGGACCGGAGCGGGCGTCGAGGTGTTGCTGCTCAAGCGCCGCGAAAATGATGTATGGGAGACACTGGTGCGTCCCGGCAAGAAGCTTCGGCCGGGTGCGATGGTCAGCTTTGGCGACGGACAGCTCCGGGGTGAAATTCTGGATGTTGTTGAAGATGGAAACCGACTGGTGAAATTCCATTATGAAGGGATTTTTGAAGAGGTTCTGGACCGACTTGGCCAGATGCCGCTCCCGCCGTACATCACACACAAGCTGGCGGACCCGAATATGTACCAGACAGTGTATGCTAAATTTGACGGAAGTGCAGCGGCGCCTACGGCGGGACTGCACTTTACGGAGGAGCTTCTGCAGAAGATACAGGATAAAGGCGTACATCTGGCATATGTAACACTTCATGTGGGACTGGGAACTTTTCGCCCGGTGAAGGTGGATGATGTAACAAATCACCATATGCACACCGAATGGTACAATGTTCCGCCGCAGGCAGCTGAGGTGATCAACCGGACGCATGCGGAAGGCGGACGTGTCATCTGTGTGGGAACAACGAGCTGTCGTACGGTGGAGTCAGCGGCAGATGAAAACGGCGTGGTACAGGCCGGCGCAGATAATACATCGATTTTTATCTATCCGGGATACCAGTTTAAGGTGATGGATGGTCTGATTACCAATTTCCACCTGCCGGAATCTACGTTGGTGATGCTGGTTTCCGCCTTTGCGGGACGCGAGCACGTGCTGCATGCCTATGAGGAGGCTGTGAAGGAGAAATATAGATTCTTTTCTTTTGGGGATGCGACATTGTGGATACGCAACGAAAATCGTAAGTCTGACGATAAAAACTGAATATTTCTGAAAAGGTAATGGCCGCGCCCGAATTGAAGGGACGTGGCCATTATTGCTTCTAGTATTCGAATGTCTGGACCAGACCGTTCCGGAACTGGATCTCGATTATCTTATCTCCGTCAACGATGATGTTGTCAACAATACGGTGCACAAAGTCGTGCAGGATCTCCCGATCAACGTTTTGCATGACAGACTTGAAAACTATGCGATCATTATGTTCCAGTTCATTGGAGATGATAAATCTGCTTGCGGCCTCTATGAAGTCAACATCGTTCTGAGAGACACCCTCCGAAGCGGCTTTTTCAATCTGCTCTTTGATGGATGAAAGATCCCCTTCGATCGCCGTCTTGCGGACAACGAACTCACGCTCCGACATACCAGACTCGGAAAAGAGATACAGGTCCGTCAATCGCTGCAAGGCTCTCTCTTGCTTCTGCTTTTTGTTTTCCAGCACGGCAAGAGGGACCGGTTCGGTATTCTTACGGTTCACAGCGCTTAGGTACAGATCTCTGTTTGTGCCCGAGGATAAGATGTCATAAAGCGATATCAGACTCTCGCGAGACAGATGCTTAACCTTTTCGAATGGATAACCGGACAAAAGTTCCTTCTCGATCATTTCCGGCTTCTTGTATAGCCTGTAGGATTCTTTGACGTGCATCATGTTAACGATGTAGTTGAACAAAAAATCGCCAAGAAGAAAATCTCTGACAGCCTTTTGCTTGCACGTATTTGAATCATGCCTTTGAGTCGGACATTTGTAAACGGATATCTCCATGCCTGCAGCATTGCGAGAAGAGGATACGTGCATTAGCCTCCCACAGGTGCTGCAGTGGACGATTCCGTTGAATACGTGAGGGTAGCCGACAGTGTATCCGGTTCTGCCGGCACGCTTCCCTCTGACATTGTAAGAAAGCATCTCATTGATCCTTTCCTTTTGCTCCACGCTGACAATAGCCGGGTGATGATCTTTTATGCGCACCCACTCCGATTCCGGTTTTACCTTTTGATTGATTCCTTCTGCGTGGACGTTATACATATACTCCCCGCAATAGAAGTAACTGCCGAGAATAATGGAAACAGAAGTAGGGGACCAGAAGGCTCCGCTTCTGGTCTTGCTTCCCATGGCTGTGAGGGCGTTGGCAAGCCGCACAAGCGATTTCAATCGCTCGTATTCATCATGGATATAACGAACAATCTCGGCCTCTTCTTCGTTGATAGAGAACGCCTTTTCCTTGAAGTCATAGGAATAGCCGTATGGAATATGACCGCCGTTCCAGACTCCCTTGGACGCTCTGGAGATCATCGTGGCCGTAACACGCTCGGAGGTCATGTTGCGTTCCAGTTCTGCGAACACCAGAATGATTTTCAGCATGGCTTCACCCATCGCAGAGGACGTGTCGAACTGCTCGTTTTTGGACACAAAAGCAACACCGAGCTTCTTTAGTTCGGCGTACATCTGAGCGAAATCCAGAAGATTCCGGCTGATTCGGTCAATCTTCCAGACGAGTATATGCGTGAACTCGCCTTTTCGTGTCCTGTCCATCATCGCCTGGAAGCCTGGTCGTGAGACATTCTTGCCGGAGTACCCAGCGTCCTCAAAGATTTCGTAATCCTCTGTACCGATGACCAGCTGCGCATACGCGATCAGGTCCTTGCGCTGCATCGGAAGAGAGTCTTTATCAATCTGGTGGTCAGTGGAAACGCGAGTGTAGATTGCAACCTTCATGCGTTTTTACCCACATCGCTGATGCTCTTAGCATAGGAGAGTATCATTTCCTTGCGGTCATACGGAAGCGCGCGAAAAAGAGTCAGCAAGTCCTTCTCCTGCTGAGTAGACGGCACGGCCTTTTCGCCGTCATCGCCGTAGATCAGATAGGCAATGGAAACACGGAAGAGCTTCGAGAATCTGTCTACGACTTCGACAGACGGCCTTCCGTTCCCTTTGATCCAGTCGCCCATCGCATTGGTTGCCATGCCAAGCTTCACAGACAGAGCACGCTTGCTGATGCCGTGCTCCTTCTGGATCTGTACCATTCGTTTTACCATTTCTTCATTGTTAAATGTGGCCATGTTTTCCCTCCTATACCGCGAAATAACGCACCTGACAATAGAATTAAACGATCCTTGAGAGGCGATCCATAAAATCGCCCGGTATATAGCTATCCGTCCCCGGAATCGTCAGAAGAGAGTTCTTGCTTTTATTGATCAGACTGTAGTATGAGTAATTTCCGAGCGCCTGAATGGCATACGTTCTATCCTGCACGGTGAGTCCGCGATTTTGAAGTAGCTCGACCATGGAATTGTAGTCTCGAAAAGGTTTGTCATATTGAATATCCATAGACGGAAAAAATCCCCCTTGCCTTGCGGTAAGAGGGATTTCGCCAGTCATCTCGGAGACAACCATTTCTAGTGAGCCCTACATTACCACATTCTTTTTTAATGCGTAAACTATTTTTTTACGGTCATGTAATCAATAAAAATATTGCTATCCCGCCATATTTGATTCGAGACGGCCTTGATCTCAGATGGCAGCACGCGGCCAATCAGTGGAGCTCGCATCTATCACGCAAAGCTCTTGTTAACATCAAATATGCATGTTAGTATGCTATTAGATAACTCGTGAAGGATCAGTGCTGGGTTCCCGAATGGGAGTAGGCCGTATGGTTTAGAATTCCTTTGCCCCTGGGGTTATCTTTTATTTTGCTCAAAATCTCTTCCGGATCAGAAGACAGTTCCCGATATATAAAATCAATCGCCATCATAAAGGCCTCTTTCGACTTTTCGAGCAATAAGCCGGATATACTATTGCGATCCTTATCCATAGATTCCCCCCTCTTTCTTCCGAATATTTTTCCTCACCCCGCCTTACTTGACTCGAAACAGTTGTGATCTGTAGGTGATTTAGAGACTTTTTAGAAACGTTTCGTAGTCAACCGGGAAAC
Organism: Anaerovibrio sp.; assembly: GCA_963624875.1. Lineage (GTDB taxonomy): Bacteria > Bacillota > Clostridia > Lachnospirales > Lachnospiraceae > CAG-791. The sequence goes on along the minus strand of CAVFRZ010000091.1, from coordinate 2,210 downwards.
CAATGAGTGAGAGATCTATAACGCGGTCATAGCGAGCAATCAACTTGCACAAATCAACAATAAGAGAGCCCTTATCATCCGGAGACGGAAGGCGCCACAGCAGCACAAGAACGTAAGCAAACAAGGTTGCATTATCTATTGAAGGGTGCCTTTGTAGGAAAGAACGTGAAAGCTTTGCTGGAGGATGAAATCTCGTGTTTAACAATCTTGCGCCATGGGAGCACTTGTTTCGAAGAACCGACATACAGTGCAAATGGTTTGTCAACGTGGATGCTCCAATATGGGAACCTTTGGCGATACGCTCTTTTGAAGAACTGTACATTGCCTTGTACAGCATAGAAACATTTGAGAAGGACATTAGTTCAACCATCACCCACAGTGGCATTTTTCCATCATAGCGCTCCATGTGATGTTTCACGATCAGACTATCAGAATAATATCCTTTTTCCTTCTGGAAGTTGTCAAGCACGCGATGGAATCCCACTGCGTCGTAATAGTTCTCCGAATAGTAGTGCTGATCATACGGTGGAGCAACACACTTCTCCAGCGAGAAAGTGTATGCAATCTGCGTTTTATAAAACACTTCAACTATTTCGAGGTATTTGCGAAAAATACTCCGAAGTTCGCTGTCGAAGAAGTACAAATCGCGTACTTCTTCAAAAGTGTGGCCCGGCACAAAATCGCTTCGATCCTTCCCGACGCGAAACTGCAAAGTATACCCCGTGAACTTGTAATAATTCACTCTTGTAAGAAACTTTTCTGCAGAAGGACAATCTGCCACAAGAAGGCCATGAGATTTGAGCTGTTCCACTTGCTCAGATATTGTCAATGGTTTCTTTAGATCCATAGCTTCCTCCGGACAAAATAAAAAGGCTGAACCCGAAGATTCAGCCTGGTCCCCACCGCGCAATACCGTGGGCAACTCTGTTGACTGAATCATAACAGCGAAATCGGCAAAATACAATAAAAATATGTAGGAGAATTTTCCTCACCCCGCCCTACTTGACTCGAAACAGCTGTGATCTTCTTCATTCCGCACTGTCTCTTTTAACATCTTTCTTCCGCATGGAGCGGAGGCCGTCTATGTGCTCAAAGAGGCTTGGTTTGATGTCGGCCCACATGGGATCAAGGATGAAGTCTATTCCTTCCCTCCTTGCAAGCTTGGCAGCAGGAACAAAGTCACTGTCACCAGCAATGAGAATAATCTGATCAACCTCTTTCTTGTAGGCAAGAGACGCAATATCGATGCCGATTTTCATATCAACTCCCTTTTGCGTTACCGCTGGTCGGAAGTCTTTCTCAGTCAGATCGGATATATTTTTTTTTCCTGCGCAAATCTCTTTTAACGCCGTGGGAGAAATTGTGAACGTGGCGAAGTCGTCGGATAGCTCTCCCATGCGGAGAGCGACCTTGCGTTGCTTCTTTAACTGTTCGAAGAATTCGTTGGCCCACAGGTACGTTTCCTTCTTGCGAAAATCAATCCCCTTCTGGAGCAAAGGGTGGTACATGGTTTTTGCAAGCGGCGGACAATCATAATAGGAGATCCGATACAGAGAGCGTTGCTCGTACTTCCTCTCGTAATCAAGATGCATGAGGCAGTAGGAATAAAGTTCTTTTGCGCGTTCCTCCGGAGTCTTCTTTCCCCATAAGAATGCAGCGCGCTTGCGGTAAAATCCACCATCGACAAGAATTGCAGTTTTCACATTTTCCCCTTTGCACACGAAGAAGCCCCCGGGTATCGGCCGTTCCCTTATCTTGGGAAGCCTACCACCCGGGGGCTGTTTATTCTCTGGCACGCCTCAGTTGAAGCGTACCAATACTATAACCATCCGGGTAATAAAAATCAATAAAAATATTGTCACCCCGCCCTACTTGACTCGAAACAGCTTTGATCTTCGGCTTCTTCCGTTGAAACATGCAGGATGTCACAGACCAGCGTGCGCAGCTAGTTCAATGCAGTCGGCATCCAGATCAGACTCGGCATCCTCCTCCATGATGTGGCGCAGCTCATGATCATATGTGCGAATCCGGATCTCATAAGAATAATTCTCATTCAGGACGATGGTGTAGCTACCATCTGGGTTCTTGCGGACAAAACCTTTGATCCTGCCCGGAAGAGGGATGCAGACAACACGGATATCATCACTCATCGTTGCCTCCCATCCGGTCAATCAGCTGTTTAACAAATTCGATATCTTCCGGCTTAACAT
>CAVFRZ010000090.1:0-8602 GCA_963624875.1 Anaerovibrio sp. | reverse complement strand
CCGTGCGCACGGTTGAGAGCATACATAGCAACGAAAGGAAAATAATATGAGTCTTACAACAGAAGCAATGTCGCCTGCTGATCTCGCGGCGGTGACAGGAAATAACAACAGCGGATGCTTCGGCGGTGATGGCGCATGGTGGATCATCATCCTGTTCCTGTTCTGCTTCATGGGCGGCTGGAACAACAACGGCTTTGGAGGCAGTAATGCAGGGGCTGCAGAGAACTATGTACTGGCATCCGACTTCGCAACGCTGCAGAGACAGATTGACAGCGGCGTTTCCTCGCTTGAGCGAAAAGGGGACGCAATCAACTCTGGATTATGCGATGGTTTTTATGCCATGAACACCGGAATGCTGAACGGCTTTTCTGGTGTGAACACAGCAGTGGCGCAGAACGGTTACGAAACCAGAAACGCAATCACACAGGCGCAGATTGCACAGATGCAGTCGGCAAACGCGCTGCAGGCACAGTTTGCTCAATGCTGCTGTGATAACCGTGCGGCAATCGCTGATGTGAATTACAACATGGCGCAGAACACAAACGTGCTGCAGAACGCCGTGAATACCGGATTCTGCCAGACCAACTACAATGCGCAGAGCAACACTAGAGATATCGTGGAGAATGCCAACAGCAACACCAGAGCTATTCTGGATGCACTGACCGCGCAGCGTATCGAAGCAAAGGATGAGCGCATCGCAGAGCAGAGCCAGAGGATTGCTTCACTGCAGCTTGCGGCATCACAGCAGGCACAGAACGCATACCTTCTGCAGCAGCTTAAAACGCCGCCGATTCCTGCTTATGTCGTTCCGAATCCGTTCACAGGGACTACAACCACAACGTAAAGGAGGCTTGCTATGACTGATGTTATGCGAAAGCTGAATGATATGTTGTGCGAGGAGCTTGAAGAAATTGCAATGGGCGGCACAATAGATGAGCGCACGCTGGAAACGGCCCACAAGCTGACCGACACAATAAAGAACATCAAGAAGATTGACGCACTTGAATGTGACGGAGACAGCTACGGGCGGCATTACGTGAGAGCGCATTATTCCAGAGACAACCGCTACAGCACCAAGGGCCGAGAACGTATTGCAGACAACATCACGCGCATGATGCATGACTACGACCTGTCAGACGGTGAAAGGGATGCACTGCGCAGGGCTGCAGACGCATTCAGATAACGCTATGATTGACAGAGACGAACTGGAGCAAGAGATTGCACGCCTTGAGAACAGCGACACGACATACTCGAACTGTGAGAAGCTGTCTGTTTTGTATGCGGTGAGAGACGGCCTGCCTGCCTCAGAGCGGCAGTTTCGACAGACCGAGGCATATTCTTATGCAACTGATGCAAAAACGGAATTTGGCGCGATTCTGGCGCGGTGTAGTATACCGGACGTGCTTCCGATTCTGGAGGAGCATTTTGAGGCAATCAAAGCTGTGCATCCAAGGGAATACAACGCCGTCATGCGACAGATTAAAGAGAAGAGCAGGGGATAAAACCCTGCTCTTTTTAAATCAAAAAGTCGTACACTTTGTGATCTATCTTCCCAAGGTTGAGTTGTGGGTTCGATTCCCATATACCGCTTAAAAGAGCAGGACGAGGTGTCCTGCTCTTTTGTGCTTAAATTTGCGGTAGCAGGGCACCATGCAAGATCTTCTCGGAGCCTGTTCCGTTTCTGACGGTCTCCGTGCATTCATCGAACAGCAACGAGAATGTGAATTCCACGGGCGGCATCATGTCGCCCGTGGACCGTTCGCGGTCAGCAAATGCTGATCGATGGATGGATCGCTCTTATCGCTTCCTACTTTTTCACCGGCTGCTGCGTAGTAACGAGCGCAGCTCCCAGCTTCCTCTTCTTCGAAAAGTCGCGGGCATTCTCCATTGTAACAGTCGCAATTGCCTGCAGGGCCTCACGTGTAAAGAAAGCCTGATGAGAGGTGATGACAACCTGAGGGAACATCAGCAGTCTGCCTGTAATATCATTGGTTACGATATCATCTGACAAATCCGTATAGACATTGGTATCTTCGCCCTCATAAACATCCAGTGCCACTGCATGGAACTTGCCGTTTTTTAAGGCGTCAATCAAATCTTCTGCATTGATCAGGCCGCCCCTTGCGGTATTAACCAACATGACGTTTTGCTTCATCATGTCGATGGAATCCTTATTGATCAGGTGATAGGTGCCATTTTCGCCCATGATAAGAGGAGCATGTAAAGAAATCAAATCTGCCTTTTTGAACAGCTCCTCCTTGCTCACATAGGTAAGAAGACCGCTTTCCTCAAGCTCCTTATTAGGATAAGCATCCCAGCCGAGCACCTTCATCCCATAGCCCTTACAGATATTGGCCATGCAAACACCGATCTTGCCGGTGCCAATAATCCCTGCAACCTTGTTGTGCAAATCAACACCAAGCAGGCCGTTTAAAACAAAGTTATTGTCCTTAATTCGGCTATAGGCCTTATGCAGCCTTCTGTTGGCCATTTGAATGATTGCCATTGCATGCTCAGCAACCGCATAAGGGGAATAGGCAGGAACTCGCAATACGGTAATGCCATATTTGTCACAAGACTTGACATCAACATTATTAAAGCCTGCACAACGGAGCAGAATCAGATTGATATCATACTCGTATAGCTTTCGGACAATCTCTTCGCCGCATTCATCGTTAACAAAGATACATATCGCCTCAAAACCCTTTGCTAGGGAAACCGTTTGCCTTGTTAATCGAACATCAAAATAGGTGATATCAACATTATAGGTACCGGGGCCTTTGTCCTCGGCCAGCTCTGCAAAGAAGACTTTGTCATAATTCTTGGTGCCAAAAAAAGCGACCCTTAAGGGGCGCGGAGTATCCTCGCGATTAAATTTGTTGTCCAGAACGAATTTGATCTTTTCGAATGCCAAAACCTCGTCTTCGCCGTCGACATCGATCTTTATCTGTTCGTTTTGCCTGCAGCCCAGAGAAAGAATTGCCGTAACGTTTTTGCCATCGACCGTCTGATCTCCCTTGGTAATGGAAACGGTGCTTACAAAATTGCTGCAGCCTTGGGCGAACAGCGCTGCCGGACGCGCATGAATGCCATCTTTATCCTTTACGGTATACGTGAAGCTGATCATAATATGTCCTCCTTGAAAGCACTATGGATCCTAAAGTTCTTTTGGCCCCAACACCATCCCCATTATACCGCAGGACGCAAGAGCCTGAAAAAAATGGCGCAGTTATATTTTTTTTGGCTCTGAACAGTTGCTGATTTTCAAGTTACAGATTCGGAAGTTCATTGACGCGTTTAGGCAGAATTGTTATAATTTCCAACGTAGGTGCGCAATATTATGGAAACTATGACAAATTGTGCATGGCGTACCGGGAAAGAGAGGAAAAGGTTACTATGAAGAATGTAGTTGTTGGTCAGTCCGGCGGCCCTACAGCCGTTATCAACTCCTCCATCGCAGGAGTGTATGCAGGCGCGAAGGCAGCGGGAGCCGAGCATGTATACGGCATGATTCATGGAATTGAAGGATTTCTGCAGGACAAGCTGGTGGATCTGGACAAGTATCTTGCAGACCCCATGGGAATCGAGCTCTTAAAGAGAACCCCCTCTGCGTTCCTGGGTTCCTGCCGTTTCAAGATGCCGAAGATTGAGGGTCATGAGGACGTTTACGAGAACGTTTTCAAGATCATGGAAGAGCATGATATCGACACCCTGTTCTATGCAGGCGGCAATGACTCCATGGATACGGTGAAGATGCTCAGTGACTATGCTAAGGAGCACGGCAAGCCGCAGCTGTTCATGGGCGTTCCCAAGACCATTGACAATGACCTTCCGGTTACGGATCATTGCCCGGGATATGGCTCCGCTGCTAAATACATCGCAACGACCATGAAGGAAATCATTCGGGATAACGAGTCCTTCGGAGCAGCAAAGCCCACCATCGTAATTGCGGAGATTATGGGACGTGATGCCGGCTGGCTTACGGCAGCAGCTGCGCTTGCAAAGGGAGATGACTGCAGCGGCGTAGACGGCATCTATCTTCCGGAGCGCGTATTTGATGTAGATAAGTTCCTGGACAAACTGGATTACCTTTCCAAGACCAAGAGATCCGTTGTAGTTGCAGTATCGGAAGGCCTGAAGCTGGCGGACGGACGCTATGCGTGCGAGCTGGGTGAGGCTTCTGATAAGGTCGATGCTTTCGGACACAAGCAGCTCTCCGGTACTGCGACAGCACTTTGCAAGCTGGTTGCAGAGCGAACCGGCTGCAAGACAAGAGCCATCGAGTTCTCTACGATGCAAAGAGCAGCTACGCATGTAGCATCTCTGACGGATATTGAAGAGGCATTTACGGCCGGCAGCATGGCCGCAGAGGCAGCTTCTAAGGGCGAGACGGCGAAGATGGTGATCTTCGAGAGAGTCAACAAGGAAGGCGAGCCGTATCGCATCGGTTTCTCGAAGTTCGACATTCACCAGATTGCAAACGGTGTTAAGAACGTTCCGCAGGAGTGGATCAACGAGGAAGGCGATGACATGAAGCAGGAATATCTGGATTATGCACGTCCGCTGATTCAGGGTGAGCTGCTTCCCTTCTGGGTAAACGGTACGCCGCGTCACCTGGTGATGGAGGAGCTGCAGGAGTTCTGAGTTACACGAATGCTCGAGGATTGCGAGAACGCGTAGTGCGCGGCAATTCGGGTATGATAGTGGGGCTAAAGGTTTTTTACTCCAATATCAGTTAAGTGTGTGATAGCATTTCGATTTGCCGGAAGGGATACATCCTTCCGGCAAATTTTAGGACACAATCGGAAACGTTACCGGAAACATTTCCGGAAATGAACATAAACACGAGCCGGTTTTCACCGGAGAAAAAAAGCGCTATGATGAGGCAGGGTATGAGCAAAGGAGAGAGCCAATGAGATCACAGCACACCAACATGCAAAGAGACATTCTGGCACTGAATATGGAGCAGCAGCTTCAGGATATTGCACTGGAGCGGTGCGGCAAGACGATTGCAGCCTGCAGCAATCAGGAGCTTTATTATGTGCTATTGGATTATTGCAAGCGGCTTCTGGCTGTTACGGAACGAAATGTCGGTGAGAAGAAGGTATACTACATATCCGCAGAATTCCTGATCGGCAAGCTTTTGTCTAACAATCTGATCAATCTGAAGGTTTACGACAGGATGAATGAAATCCTGGAGAAAAACGGCAAGCGTCTTGCAGATATTGAAGAGGCAGAACCGGAACCGTCCCTTGGCAATGGCGGTCTTGGACGGCTGGCTGCTTGTTTTTTGGATTCCATTGCGACGCTTGGACTGCCGGGTGAGGGACTTGGACTGAACTATCATTATGGACTGTTTCATCAGGTGCTTGATGATCATCTTCAGAAGGCCGAAAAGGACCCTTGGATTGAGGATGATTCCTGGGAAGTAAAAAGCGATGTTTCCTTTGACATTTACTTTGGGAAGCGGAAGGTGACCTCCCATATGTATGACATTGACGTCATTGGATATGATGCCGGAGTGAATAAGCTGCGACTCTTTGATGTTGATACGGTGGATGACTCACTGGTGGAAGAGGGTATCACCTTTGACAAGGATGAAATTGAGAAGAATCTGACGCTGTTCCTGTATCCGGACGATTCGGATGAAAAGGGACGTCTTCTGCGGATATACCAGCAGTATTTCATGGTGAGCAATGCGGCCCAGTGGATTCTCCACGAGATGAAGGCCAAGCAGTACGACCTGCGCCGCCTCTATGACCATGCGGTGATACAGATCAATGACACGCATCCGACGATGGTGATTCCGGAGCTGATCCGAATCCTCACAGAGGACAAGGCAATGTCTATGAACGAGGCCATCGAAGTGGTTTCGAAGACCTGTGCATACACCAACCATACCATTCTCGCTGAGGCTTTGGAAACCTGGCCAATGGGATATATGGAAAAGGTGGTTCCGCAGCTGGTTCCGATCATTAAGGAGCTGGACCGGCGCGTACGCAAGCGCTACAGCGACCCGGATGTGCAGATTATTGATGAGCAAAACCGCGTACACATGGCATTCATCGATATCCATTACGGCTTTTCAGTCAACGGTGTAGCAGCCATTCATACGCAGATTCTCAAGGATACCGAGCTGCATAAATTCTATGAGCTGTACCCGGAGAAATTTAATAACAAGACCAACGGAATTACCTTCCGGCGTTGGCTGCTATCCTGCAATCATCCATTGTCCAATCTTCTGTCGAGAACGATTTCGGATGCGTTTAAGAAGGATGCATTGCGACTGGAGGATCTTCTGCAGTATAAGGATGATGAGGAGATCTTAGAGCAGCTGGACCAGATTAAGCAGAACAACAAGTGGGTGCTCGCAGCCTATATTAAGGAGCACGAGAATGTGGAGCTGGATCCGAACGGTATTTTTGACATACAGATCAAGCGTCTGCACGAGTACAAGCGCCAGCAGATGAATGCGCTGTATATCATTCACAAGTATCTGGAAATTAAAGGAGGCAAAAAACCGCAGCGTCCGATCAATTTCATATTCGGAGCGAAGGCAGCCCCTGCCTATATCATTGCACAGGACATTATCCATCTGCTTCTGGTGCTGCAGGATATCATTAATAACGATCCGGATGTGAATCCGTACATGCATCTGGTGTTCGTGACGAATTACAATGTAACCTATGCGGAGAAGCTGATTCCTGCATGTGACATTTCGGAGCAGATTTCGCTGGCCTCCAAGGAGGCGTCCGGTACATCCAACATGAAGTTCATGCTCAACGGAGCGGTGACCTTGGGAACGGCAGACGGAGCGAATGTCGAGATTCAGCAGCTGGTTGGAGATGACAATATTTACATGTTCGGTGTTGATTCCGAGACAGTCATTGCGCATTATAAGGATGCGGATTATGTGTCCAAAGACTATTACGAAAAGAGCCCTGTCATCAAAGAGGCGGTTGATTTCATCGTAGGTAAGCAGTGCATGACACTGGGACACAAGGAGAATCTGGAAAGACTCTATAACGATATTCTCGGCAAGGACTGGTTTATGGCACTGATTGATCTGGAGGATTATATCCGCGTAAAGGATCAGATGATTGCGGATTATGAAGACAGAAAGCGGTGGAATCAGATGAGCCTGGTGAACATTGCCAAGGCAGGCTTCTTCTCCAGCGATCGTACGATTGAGGAGTACAACCGCGATATTTGGAGACTGGGCTGATGGATTTGTTCGAGTACATGCGGCAGCAGCAAACCGAAAAGGAAGCACCGCTGGCGGCCAGGCTCCGCCCAAGGAGCCTCGATGAGGTGGTGGGGCAGCAGCACATCATTGGCAAGGACAAGCTGTTGTACCGCGCGATCATGGCAGACAAGCTGGGGAGCATTATTTTCTATGGACCGCCCGGAACGGGGAAGACGACGCTGGCGAAGGTGATCGCCAATACAACATCGGCAGAATTTTGCCAAATCAATGCAACCTCTGCCGGTAAAAAGGACATGGAAGAGGTTGTGGCGTCGGCTAAAAACCGCCTTGGCGGCTATGGAAAGAAGACCATCCTATTCATTGATGAGATTCACCGCTTCAATAAAGGGCAGCAGGATTACCTGCTGCCTTTTGTGGAGGACGGAACCATTACGCTCATCGGAGCAACAACGGAGAATCCATATTTTGAAGTAAACAGCGCCTTGATTTCCAGATCGATGATCTTTGAACTAAAGCCGCTGCAGGCCGAGGATATCCGAACACTGCTCGTAAGAGCCGTAACGGATACGGAACGGGGAATGGGAAGCTATCACGCATGCATTGACGAGGATGCACTGACATTCCTGGCGGATGTATCGGGCGGGGATGCCCGGCATGCGCTGAATGCGGCGGAGCTGGGAATTCTGACGACAGCTCGTTCTGAAGACGGGATCATCCACATTACACTGGACGTAGCAAGAGAGTGCATTCAGAAACGTGTTGCGCGATATGACAAAAAAGGTGATAATCACTACGATACGATTTCGGCGTTTATTAAGAGTATGCGGGGATCGGACCCAGACGCGGCGGTGTATTATCTTGCCCGAATGATCGAGGCGGGTGAGGAACCGGAGTTCATTGCCAGACGGATTATGATCTGTGCATCGGAGGATGTCGGAAATGCAGATCCGAATGCACTTCAGGTGGCAACGATGGCCAGTCTTGCGGCGGAGCGCATCGGGTTTCCGGAGGCGCAGATTATCCTTGCGCAGGCAGCGGAGTACGTTGCGACTGCGCCAAAATCCAATACGGCATGCGAGTCCGTTATGGCGGCACGGAGATTGGTGCAGGAAACCGGAGATGTACCGATTCCGCCGTACCTGCAGGATGCTCATTACCGGGCAGCTTCCAAGCTTGGCCGCGGCATCGGATATGAGTATGCGCACAGCTATGAGGGACATTATGCGGGGCAGCCCTGCCTTCCGGAGCCCCTTCGGGATCAGGCGTTGTATCAGCCCTCAGAGAATGGGTATGAGCGTACAATACGCGCACATATGAGCGCACTGACGGGAGATTCGAGGTATTCCGAGAAGGAATCGCTGCTGCCAAGAGATAAGACAGAAGATAAGATTTGAG
>CAVFRZ010000089.1:0-8795 GCA_963624875.1 Anaerovibrio sp. | reverse complement strand
GTGCTAAGCTCGCATAAGACGCTCGCAAGCACCGAGGTCCTCGGAAGGCCCCGAATCTGGACATCCATCCGCCACCCTGTCGCTTGACTGACCTATCGTCAGTAACGTGAATGCACGGCCGGCATGCGGATGAGCCCGAAGCGGCAAAAGATGGCGTAGATGTATGTCACGCCGCGAATGTCCCCAAGTGCCTTAGGCCGCGATACCTCTTCGCCGATCTCTCCTATGCTGTGAAAGGCCAGCCGTATGGAGCTCCAGGCCAGGCTCTTACTCTTCTCCCGCCGGTCAATCCACAGCTCCTTTGTGTAGCCTCCGCGTTTGCCTTTTCGTATTTCATAGGTAAACGACAAACCGGAATAGGTGTTGAACTGTACCTTCTGGAAGGCTAAAAGTGCCTCCCACAGGTGCTCCTCATTCGGATCCTGCCGCAGGGTCTGTAACGCCAAACGCCGGCGCAGCTCCAAGTCTGCGCCGGCTATTTTCCCGTGTCCCTGTTCGATTTGCTGTGTTTTCGGAGTTATTCTCTTATCTGTTTCGTTCTCAACCGGCAAAATGTTCACCTTTCCCGGCCTCTGCCGCAGCAAGAAGCTTCTTCCGGCAGCGAATGCGTATGCCGCACACACACGTAGTAGGCTGAAGCCGGAACTCTGCGTACATTCGCACCGTTCCGGCTGCACGATCTACTGCAGCTCGCCGCAGCGAAGGACCGCCTCAATCACATGCAGGGCACAGCTTTGCAGCTCCGCCTTCGTGACGGCAAAGCCGGCCTCACTTACGACGCCGCTTTCGGCGGCTTCCACGATGGCGTTCTCAATGCTCTGGCTGCCCGGCATCTGCACATCGTTTCCTGCATACACTGCTCCGGCAGAATCCGACACAGTGTATTTGTGCTCGCCGCCCATCAGCGACTCCAGCCGCTCGGTGGCAAACCAGTCGGTCATAATAAAGCCGTTAAATCCCCACTCGTCTCTTGCCGCATACTGCAGAAGCTCCCGGCTGTTGGCAGAATGAATGCCGTTGATCATATTATAGGACGTCATGATGCTGATCGGATGCGCTGTGCGGATACAGATTTCGAATCCCTTCAGATAAATCTCACGCAGCGCCCGCTCGCTGATGTTGGCATTCGTGCAATACCGGTTTTCTTCCTGGTTGTTGGCTGCGAAGTGCTTGATGCACACAGCCTTTCCAGGATGAGACTGTACGCCCCTCGTAATGGCAGCTGCCGTAAGCCCCGAGACCAACGGATCCTCGGAATAGTATTCAAAATTACGGCCGCAGAGCGGATTGCGGTGGATGTTCATCGCCGGCGCCAGCCAGATATCGATGCCGAAGGTTTCCATCTCCTGTCCCACCATATCTGCCGTCTGTTCGATCAGCTCCATGTTCCAGGACTGTGCCAAAGACCAGCCGATGGGAATGGCCGTTGTGTATTGATAGTGATCTTCTACACTCTCCGGATTCTCATATTCCGGGAAGGGCATTGTCGAATCTCCAAAGACAGCTCCGCCCGGCAGAATCTCGCCGGTTGTCCTTGCCTTAAAGTGCGGCTGCAGGCGAAGGCCGGCCGGTCCGTCTGCCATGATCAGAGGGCGAATGCCGCGGCTCTTTTCACAATAGTCATTCGTATCACCGGCACCGCCCGGCACCATGGATGCCATTCCGATGATAGATGTCTCTCCCTCTCTTGCAAAGCGTCCTGTGCAGAGCGCAGCCATCTCACGGACCGAGAGCTGCGATACCAGCTCTTCGGCCGTGCAGACTCCGTTTCTGACATCCTGGAGTGTCAGCGCAGCTCCTGTCTTCGAAGTAAGCTCCGCAGGCTCTGTGTAAACAATACCCTGCGTCCGAATCGCATCCGATGAAAGTTCCAGAACCGGTACCGATCCGCAGCCATCGCTGCAAGCCGGCCGGTCGCCGCCTGTGCATCCTCGCAGCTCCTCCATCGGCGCCTCTGCGGACGGATCCGCAGCGAACAGATTCCGCACCTTCTGCGTAACCGCTTCCGCATCCAGCCGGAGAATTGCTGCCGGCGTCACGTGCTCTGCATCCTTGCCGACATAGATCCGATAGGCTCCCGGCTCCAGAATCCAGGACGCCTTCTCCTCGCTGTAGGAGGCAAGGTCCTCCGCACGAACGGAAAGCGTCAGCTCCTGCGACGTCCCCGGCTGCAGGAGCGTTGTTTTGCCGTAGGCTTTCAGCTCCTTGACCGGCTTATCCAGGCTTCCCTTCGGTGCGCTGACATAGACCTGTACCACTTCCTTCCCGGCATAGGTCGTCCCTGTGTTGGTCACGCGAACGTGCAGGGAAAGCTCTGTTCCTGCAAGCTCCGCCCCCTCCGGAGCTATCGCAAACTCCGTATAGGAACGCCCATAGCCGAAGGGATAAAGCAGCTCCTTTTCATAGGTATCAAAGTACCGATAGCCGACATAAATTCCTTCCGTATAATCATCATCGTCCAGATTGCCGTTGTTATGGGAGAATGTGGCAGAGGACGGATAGTCCGCGTAGCTCTTCGCCCAGGTGTCGGCCAGCCTTCCGGACGGATTGACCGTCCCGTCCAGCACATCCGCAATGGCGAGCCCGCCGATGTTGCCCAGCTGCCCCATCAGAACAATGGCACCGACTCCGTCGATCCCGCGGATTTCCGACAGATCCATCACGCCGCCGATGTTGAGCAGCAGCACAACCTTCTTAAAGTGCGCAGCCAGGATCCGCAGATCCTCCAGCTCCCGCGCAGATGCCCGGTAATCACCCGGTTTATCCCAGCGATCCGCACCCTCTCCGGAATTGCGTGCGATGACATAAATGGCAGTATCTGTGTCCGCTCCCTCGACGTCCACCTGCGTAATCGGCGCTGCGTCCGGAATCCGGAACGGATAGGAAAAGGCCAGCTCAATCACCGAATATCCCGTCTCCTCCTGGAGCTGTGTCAGCTTCTCATTGTGTTCGGCCACCGCCTGCTCCCGAAGTGCCTTGTTCCTGGCAAGCCAGCCCTGATTCGTGACATTCCAGCCCTTCTGGATGAGCCCCTCCACTACGGTAAGGCTCGAGCGGGAATTCACATCCCCGGATCCGGTTCCGCCCTTCACGGTGTAATTGGCACCCATACCGAATACCGCAAGCTTCCCGTTTCCAGCCAGCGGAAGCACGCCGTCATTTTCCAGCAAAACAACACATTCTCCGGCCATTTCTCTTGCCAGCTCCCGGTGACGAAGCTCCTCCTCAGTCACCTGATCACTTGCCGGTGCATATATCTTTCTCATGATCCTTTTCTCCTCACAACATCATACTGTACACTTCACCAATGACAGGTTCCGACAGAAACGACGCCCCGTCATTTGGCAAATGATGTTCCAGTGAATAAATCGTAATAACTCACAGCTTGTAACTATTCAGAGCCAAGCAAAATTTCATAAATCAGACGTGAAATGCTTGCATTTCTAAGGCTGATTTTGAAATTTTATTTGGCGAGAACGCCACATGAGCAAAAGAAAAGCTGCGCAGCAGCGATTTTGCGAATGGGCTCTGAATAGTTACCACTGCTTTTTCAGCTCTCTACAATGCGCAGATTCCAGGGCTCGAGCGTCAGTTCCTGACCATTTTCTATATTGACCATATAAGTCAACTCCGTCCCGGGAGCCTGTGCCTTCACCACTTGCGCCTTGGACGAATAATTCAGGTAATAGGTAATGCCATTCCCCTCCTCATTCATGCCTCTTCGGACAATGACCGGGAACTGCGCCTCCGGAATCGCAATCCCGGCATCCTCCGCCGCCTGTCGCAGAACCTTTTTCAGGAACCCGTCATTGGCCCAGCAGCCAAGGTAAGTGGCCTGTCCCTTGCCATAGTGATTGCGCACCACAGCTGCAAACCGTCCCCAGGAGGGGTGGGTATACTCTGCCAGGACCTCGCACCCTTCCGGACGCAGAAGCTCCATCACCGCTTCCGCGTGATCCGGCTGCTCGGTGCTGCATTTTCCCTCGTCCGAACGACGTTCCCAGCTTCCGCCTCGTTTATCCTCTGCGCCGTCCCCCAGGCAGTTCCCGGCAACGGACGCCCCTGACTCATAGATATCGCTTCGAAGTCCGACCTGTCCCGGGATCGTTACATGACTGTAGGATGCACCAATGACCTTCGCCAGCGTGTGCGGTGCCTCATCCGGCCATACCTTCACGTTCTCATCCGCAAAGGCCGATTTGAATGTGACAAGGAGATGTCCGCCGCCCTCCGTATACTGCACCAGTATGTCCAGAAGCTCCTGACCGGCTGCATAGAGTGCCGGTACAATGACCAGCGAATAGTTTCCGATCTGCTCGCCCGCGTTCTGCGGAAACAGAAAATCGCATTCCAGATTCATCCGGTAGAGCTGCCGGTACAGCCCCATCAGCACATCATTGTAGCCGAACCCGTCCGGGTCTCCGGCCACGCCGTGGTTGATGGAAAACCAGTTGAGGGCCTTTAATGCTGTATTGCTGACAAGGATGGCAATGCGGTTCTTTTTGCGCAGGTTGACCAGCTTGTGCCCGATGCTCTTCCACTCGTTTCCGATCACTCTGCAGGCACGGTACGTCTCGTTTTCCTTAAAATCGTGGGACAAAACGCCCTTCCAATAGGTCTCGCAGGCGTTGTGCAGCGAATGCCAGTGCCAGTACTCCACCATGTTCGCTCCGCCGGCAAGGTGAGAATAGGCCTGGAGCCGGAGCTGTCCGTCATAGGGAAGCCACTGCGGGAAGCCCTGGCATTCCGTTTCCAGAACGAGGTAGTTGCCGCGCTTCACCGAGCGCGTAAGATCGCCGCCGAAGGCGATTTCCATACCGGTCAAATCGTCCTGTGACGGATGATAAATATCCGTTCCCACGACCGTCATAGCCTTCCCGTTCTCGTATACATCGGTATCACCGTTAAGACCGTAGGAATACCCGATCCAGTTAAAATCCGTGTTGTGCGTGATGAACTGATCCTCCCGCAGATACGGCTCCACAATCTTTCGCTGCCACATCAGAAACTCAGCAGTAAGCCCTCTTTGATAGGCTGCAAATTCCGCGCCGAGGCTCGCGTTGATCGTCCCGCGCACATCCGGAAAATCCTCCCAGGCATTGATGCGGTTGCTCCAGTAGTCAAGTCCGTAGGCCCGGTTCAGCGCGTCCAGATCGTCGCGAAACTTCTCCCGCAGATATTTGACAAAGCCGCGCTGCACATTCGGTCCCGCCGTATCGTAGGCCTTGGTCTCGTTGTCGAGCTGCACACCGATCACATTGTCATACGAGACGCACTCCTCCATCATTCTCCGGATGACGCGCTCTGCATAGTAGCGATACACCGGGTGCGTGATATCCATGATCTGCCGCGGTCCGTAGATGCCTCTTCCGCGGTGCGTTGTAGCCAGGACCTCCGGATAGGATTTCTCCATCCACGTGGGAATGGCATAGGTGGGCGTTCCCAGAATGACCTTGATGCCTGCCTCCTGCATAGCTTCGATTACACGCGTTACGTGATGGAAATCAAATACGCCCTCCTGCGGCTCGCACGTAGACCAGGTGCTCTCCCCGATGCGCACCACGTTCATGCCGGCCGCCTTCATCAGCGCAATGTCCTGATCCAGGCGCTCATACGGCATGTACTCGTCGTAGTAGGCCGCGCCGTACAACAATTCCTTCATGTGTCCCCTCCCTTACAGCTCCTGCCACCGCACGTGTCTTGCCAGACCGTTTCGTATGGTAGCCTCATCCCCTACGATCAGCGCTCGTATCATCGGTGTTCCCTCTCACCATTACACGCCTCGTGCATCAACTGTATCTCTATCAACTGGTGTCAACTCAATTTCCCTGCAGAAAATCTTGATGCGGCGCTTCCCGCAGCACCGTAAGCTGCACGTTTTCTTCCGTCTGTTCCCGGCTTTCATTGTTCCCGGTAACCGAAAAGCGAAGCCGTGTCCTCGCAAAAAGGAGTGAACGAAGGCTGCTCAGCACCTCCTCCGTCACCAACGCCCCCGGAATCAGAATCGGAATCCCCGGCGGATAGGCCATCACATATTCTGCGGAAATTCTCCCCTCTGCATCCCGCAGAAATATTGTATCGGTTCCATTTATCCTGACGGCATCCCGAACCTGATCCGGATCCATGACCACCTGCAGATCTGCAGCTGCCTGGCTTCCCTGCCCAGGTTCCTTTTCCCGCGCGGCGGATGCTTCTCCGGCCTCCTTTGTGCAGAATGCTTCTCTCTCTGCTGCTTTCGCACAAGACTCAGCCCAAAGCGCACGGGGCGCACCCCCGGGCACCGCATGCACTCCGCTGCCTTCTGTACTCGCTTGGGATAACAGCTCGTCATTCAACCGGCCTAGCACCCTTCGCAGCCGCTCCCAGTCCTCTTTGCTATCTGCCATGGACGTCATGAGCAGCACATTGGAGCCGCAGCACATTTCCGGTTCAATCTTCCCCTTTTCCCGCAGAAACGCGCCAAGCTCCTCCCCCGTTCGCCGGTTTTCGGCCGCGCGGATCACCAGCTTGCTGCGGTCCAAGAGAGGAAGTTCCTTCTCCTGCAGTTCCAGAATCTGCAGCTGTGTCCAGTTCTCTGCCATAGATAGCGTCCTTTGGATTTCTGCCTCCCAGGCCGCGAACAGGCTCGCTCCCTGATCCAGCAGAAGTCCGGTGCAGCCGTCCAGCGATGCCATCAGCAGATACGACGGGGAGCTGGATTCGAAAATATCCAGTCCGTGCTCCAGCGCCTGCTCCGATATCCGCTCTGAGCAGCAGTGCAGAAGGGCCGTCTGCGTCAACGATGGCAGCGTTTTGTGCGCACTTTGTATCACCACGTCCGCGCCCAGATGCACCGCACTGTCCGGAAAAAACGGGCGGCCGCCCGTTTTGGGACTGCGAGATTCCTGTAGAAGCTTACTGCTCTCCAGTCCCAGGTGTGCTCCGTGCGCCTCATCCACGATCAGAACCCGTCCGGCCCGATGCACAACTTCTGCAATGGCTTTTATGTCAGACACTACGCCTTCATAGGTGGGGCTCGTCACAACGACCGCCGCCGAATCCGGATAGTGCTCCAGCAGTCGCCCAACATCCTCTGCCCGCACTGCTCCCCGGATATCAAAGGCATCGATTCGCTCCGGTTCGAGGAAATGAACCGACAACCCCAGAATCTCCGCAGCATGATAGACGGATTTATGGCAGTTTCTGGCGACAATGATCTCACCGCCCCTTGGCACTGCTGCATAGATTGCCGCAAGATTGCCGCAGGTGCTACCGTTGACGAGGTACCAGGTCCTCCTGCTCCCCACCAGCCGCGCGGTTCTATCCATCGCTTCCTTCAGGATTCCCTCCGCATGATGGAGATCATCCATTCCATGCACCTCTGTGATGTCCCATTGATAGGGCAGTCCCGGAATCGGAGCCAGGCGCCGCTTGTGCCCCGGCATATGCATCGCCAGTATGCCGCTACCGGCGTATTCCTCCAGCCTTTGCTGCAGCGGACTGTAGACGGCGTTTACCCTTGTGTCTGTTAATTGTGCCATGTCCTTTTCTTTCAAACTTCTTTTTTGCCCTCAACTATCGTCAGTCAGCTGCATGCTTTCCGCTCCCGCAATGATCTGGAATTCTGTAAATCCATCCGGACTACTCATAAAATTCCTGTCCTGGATATCGTCACATTTCGCAACTATTCAGAGCACATTCGCAAGATCGATACTGCGTAGCTTTCCTCTTTCTCATGTGGCGGTTTCACGAATCAGTCTCTGGAACACGTCTCCCCGTTCCTCAAAGTTCTTAAAATATCCGTAGGATGCCGCCGCATTCGACATAATCACGGCGCCGCCCTTCGGAGTGATTTCTTTGGCCAGCCGCACCTGCGCCGCCAGATCCTCGACGTAGTGAACATTCGGGCACTCCTTCACAGACTCCAGGATTCTCTTTCCGGAGGCATAGGCCAGAATAAACTGAAATTCCGGATGTTGACTAATAAAGTCAATCAATATATCGTACTCAATTCCGCGGTCCATTCCGCCGATCAGCAAAGTTTTTACATTAGCAACGCTCGTAGCCGCCCGAATCGCCGCCTCCGGAATCGTGGAAATGGAGTCGTCATAGTAATCAATGCCGTCGATGCAGCCGCAGTTCTCCAGCCTGTGCGGCAGCCCGCCAAAGCCCTTCAGTACCTCTCGAACGGCTTTCTCACTGCAGCTAAATACACGGGACGCAATTTCCAGAACAAACTTGGCATTCAGCTGATTGTGCATACCGGGCACGCGCAGGTCAAAGTGCTCATCCGGCGAAAGGGTGATCGTACGCCTCACCGCCTTTGTCGCAATGTTCGGTACATTTTCTCCTACAAAAAGGAAATCTCCTTCTGTCTGACAACGGGTGATGCCGCACTTCGCCTCAAAGTAGTGCTGCATTTCGTGATACCGGTCCAGATGGTCCTCGTACAGATCCAGGAACACCGCTGTGTGCGGCGCCGACTGCAGGCGCTGACACTGATGGCAGGACAACTCGAACACAGCGATCGAATCCTCCGTCATCTCCGGAAGATAATCCCAGCAGGGCTTTCCGATGTTGCCCATGAGGAACGTTTGATGTCCTGAGCATGCCGCCAGCACCTGATACAGCATGGAGCTGGTGGTCGACTTGCCCTTCGTTCCCGTAATGCCAACCGTCTGCGCACCGTACTCCTCCAGAAAAAGCTCTGTCTGCGAGGTAAACTTACGGTTATCGAACGCCGGCGCATCCTCCTCAAAGCAAATGCCGGGACTGACGATGATCAAATCGTACGCCTCATCCCGCACCTCTTCCCA
>CAVFRZ010000088.1:0-8805 GCA_963624875.1 Anaerovibrio sp. | reverse complement strand
TTCCAGCCGCACGCCCTCCGCCCAGCCGTAGTTTCCGAAAATCTCACACATCGAGTTGCCCTGCTTGCGAATGTCAATGGCGGCTGCGCTGGAAGCAAGCCGTCCAAGCGTGAAATGATAAAAGGCCGCGTCTCTTGGCGTTCCAAGATGCGACACCATTGCCAGATCCTCCCCCTGCGGCAGCACCTGCCCGCCAATGTCATCAATTCCGGCCATATGCTGACCGGCAAGTCCTCGAAAATAATGACCAAGGCTCGAGCCGCACCGCGCATGCTGATTATTGTCCTCGATCAGATGCCCAATGTACTGCACGCCGTGTTCCGCACACCAGTCCCCCATTTGCCGTGAAAAGGCATACTCCACACATCTTGTTACCCGGTCCATATATGCATAACGCACTCTGGCTGTCAGCGTCTTATCGAACGCCCCCTCCCACAGAAGCGGCAGGTAGCGGTAATAGTCATCTCCCCACAGCTGCTCCAGCTTCTCCTGCAGAGCCATACTCCAGGGCTGATCGCTGACTTCATAAATTTTCTGATCCATCTGATACAGATGGCCGTTCCCGATCTCCGGCTCGTCGGAAAAGAAGCCCGCGATGGTTGTCCCGAAATCCTTCCGATAATGCTCATAGTGCGGCTCATACACAGCCTCGATCAGGGTACGGCAGGATTCCTCGTCCAGCATGTTCATGTAATCCCTGTGCGGGCCGCGGTTACGCGTCAGCAGACAGGAATAGATCTTCCATTCCCCCTTCTCCGGTGCAAATTGAATTCGCCCCTCCTTCTCCTCCAGCGGAATCAGGTCCTGAATACTGCTCCCTCCCTTGCGCACTGCAACAGCGCCAAGCCACGCATCATCCGGAAACGTCTCATATGTCATGTGAAAATAATTCTCAATCCGAGATGGCTCAAACGGCTCTGCCTTCTCATGCTCTGTTCGGCTCCACTCTCCCTTTTCTCCCCCCATCAGCTCTCCCAGAATCTTATAAGTCAGAAACCAGCGTCTTCTGGCTGCGGGCTTTTGTCTGACTGCGCCGTTGCAATACCCGGTCGGAAAATGACTGTCATCCAGGATCCACACCCTCATGCCGCGGCGTCTTGCCTCATCCAGGATGATATCCATATCATGCCACCAGCCATCCCCTGCAAAATCCGGATGAGGTCTGCTTTCAATGCATACGGATCGAAGATTGGCATCGTAAATAACCCTCATATATTCCCGCAGGACTTCCTCCGGCTCTCCATGCTGCCAGAAAAACGGAAAAATGTAATCCCCCGTTTTTCCCTGCAGCAATCCACCTATTTTCGTATCAGAACTTATCTGTACCATTTTCCCCTCCGCTTAGCAGCTGCTGACGGTACGCACTGGGCTTTTCCCCCGTCTCCCGTTCGAACAGCTGATTAAAATGATTCACGTCACTGTAGCCAACCAGACGGCAGATCTCATAAATGTGCAAATTCGTCTCCTCCAGCAGCTTTTTAGCCCGGTCGATCCGGTATCCTGTCAGGTAATTCTGATACGTCACGCCGGCTTTTTTCTTAAACAGCTGACTGAAGTAATATGGATTGATATAGAATTTTTCCGCCATGTCCTTTAACGTGATGTTGCGGTTGTAATTTTGCCGGATGTACTCCTTGGCTTCTGTAACAATGTCCTTCTTTTTCGGCACATTGTCCTGCAGCATCAGTTCGTTCACGCTTCCTACCATGTTCAGGATCCAGTTTTCCAGCTGCTCCATGGTTTTAAATTTCTCTATACTTTTGAGCGTGAACAGATTCCGCCCAAAATATTCATTCATCTGCAGCTGCGCCGTTGGAATATTGTGGAGTCCCTCCAGAACAATGTTGAGGCTGAGCTTTTGCAGTTCCGGAAGTGAGAGCCGGTTTTCCTCCTGGACCCTTCTTAAAATCCCCCGGACAGTAACCCGGAAGCCCTCCTGATCAAACCGATCAATTCTTTCCTTCAGATTCTCGCTCTCCTGCTGTGTCAGAAGCTCTGCCTGATTTTCCATACCGCACAGCTCCTCAAATAAAATCGCAGTCCCTCGTCCACGCAGGATCTGATAATTCACTGCTACAAGCGCCTCCTCATAGGCCTTCGGCAGCCCCTCATAGCTTTCATAAGTGCTCCCCACTCCAATGCCGAAGTCCTCCTGCCGCTTAGCGTTTCGCAAAAAGGTATCCCAGACAAAGGAACGTTTCCGTTCTCTGTCAAGACGCTTTGCACAGATTACTGCAACCAGTTGCGTATCTGAAAGACGAACCGCATACGCGAACATATCCCCCTGACAGATCAGCCCCTTGGGCGTTTCAAAGGACTCCTGGGTCTCCCACTCCAGTACAAGGCAGGTATACCGGCTGCACGTCTCCAGAATCCCCATCTGCTTCAGATACTCTCCAACCTTCGGACGACTCACGGGATCTCCTGCCAGATACTCGCGAAAGGCATAATCCCGCATATCCTCGTTCATCTGATCGATGGAATCTCTGGAGATTCGCTTTTTTTCAATTTCACGGCATAATATATTCAGCGTGTTTTCCAGTTCCTTTTCATCCACCGGCTTTGTGATGAAGTCCTTCACGCCCAGCTCCATGGCCCGCTTGCAATAGCTGAATTCTGCGTAGCCGCTGAGTACAACAAATGCGGCAGAGCATTCCGCTTTCCGGATGGCGCTGATCATCTCCAGAC
This sequence comes from Anaerovibrio sp., assembly GCA_963624875.1. Classification (GTDB taxonomy): domain Bacteria; phylum Bacillota; class Clostridia; order Lachnospirales; family Lachnospiraceae; genus CAG-791. The sequence continues at coordinate 6,117 of CAVFRZ010000088.1, read as the reverse complement.
CGTCCATTCCCGGCATTCGGATATCCGTCAGAATGATATCCGGCTGCTCCCTGCCTGCCATTTGGCGGCCTTCCTCCCCATCGTATGCCAAAAGAACCGGCGTACATTCCGGATTGGATTTTTCTATCATGTAGGCGATGCCTCTGGCCTTCTCCCTTTCATCCTCAACAACCAGAACCTTATAGGCCATATCTGCTCCCTTGCCTTCTCTCTGTCTGCCCGGCTGCAGCGCAAATTCCCTTGCGAATCCGTCCGATCCACCGGAGCTTCAATGCTGATTTAATCAGAAAAAACAATAGATCGATGTACTACTCTGCATACGGTACACGTATTTCCACAATAGTTCCCATGTCATCGCTGGACAGAATCCGAAGACTCCCTTCCTCGCCGTAGCGCAGACGCAGACGCTCTGCTATGTTGCGGAGCCCTATGCTATGGGTTCCCTCCTGCTCCTGGGCCGCTTCTTCTCCCGGCTGTTCCAGACTTTTTTGTACGGCAAGCATCTTCTCCGGCGTCATTCCCCGTCCGTCATCGCAGATGGTAAAAATCATCTGCTGACCGCTCAGCATCCCTGTTATGCGGATCCGAATCGGAATACTGCTCTCTGCGCCCGCATACTTCACACAGTTTTCAACCACCGGCTGGAACAAAATGGAAGGAATCCGCGCCTTGTAAAGATGCAGATCAATCTCCTCCTGAAGTGTAATCACGTGATCAAAGCGAATATTCTGAAGCTGCACATAGGCACGGATATTTTCCAGCTCATCCTCCACCGTGTAATTCTTCCGGTCACTCTCCAGAGCCGTGCGAAACAGCTTTGCCAAAAGCTTAATCATATCCGCTGTCTCATCATCTCCGTTCAGCATTGCCTTGATCCGTATGGATTCCAATGTGTTAAACAGAAAATGCGGATTGATCTGCGTACGAAGCGCAAGAAATTGCGCATTTTTCTGCCGCACACCGGCCTGGTATACTTCTTCCAGGAGCTCTTTCATCTGTCCCACCATGTGGTTGTAGCTCTCGACAAGGCTTCCTATTTCATCCCTGCCTGTCTTTTCCTCAATTCGCTCGTAGCTTCCGCTCTCAAGTTTCTTCATGCTGCTCTGCAGCTTCCGAATCAGGTACACCATTCGCCTGGTGAGCAAAACAGAAGAAACCACAATAACCACTACAAGAACCACAGCCAGCACTGCACTTACGCGCCGGATGAGTCCGACCCGGATGTACATGCTGCTGTGAGGAATAACGGTATTCACCCGAATTCCCATTTGCCGCGTTTCCTCTCGGATCACAACATAATCCGAAGGATTCTTCTCATAGAACAGAAGCTCCTCTTCATCAATCTCTCTGAAATGGATCCGACCGCTGGAAAGGTCCGAATCATAAATCAGTCCGCCGTCTCTGTCCGATATATTGATCTTAATATTGTATTGATTGCGTTCCAGAAGAAACGGACTGCTGAGCTGAATAAGGCTGGAGGGCGACAGATCAATGAGAATCATGCCGGCATACCGTCCGTCGGATCCATACACCTTCCGTCCGAACGTAACCAGAATCTGATCCTGATTCTTGTCATAATAAGGGCAGTCATGAAGTGCACTCAGAAAGAGGACATCTCCTGTCTCCTCTTCCTTCACGAGCCAGTCCTGCTCTACCAGTTCCTCATAGTGCAGCGATCTTCCGTATCTGTCATATTGGTAGTATTCCCCTTTTTTATTCATGATGATGACCGACTGAATCCCACTCTCCATGGTCATCATCTTCAGCACCATTTCCCGATAGGCCTGCTGATTCTCTATTCGCTTTGAAATGGGCAACGTGGAATCGAGGTTATCCATCAGATCGCTGTTTACCAGAACCGATCTGGTCAACGCGTCGTAATCATCAATGACGTTGTTCATGTCCGATGTAATCTGGGAACTGAACACCGAAGCGATCTCCTCCATTGCATCCTCCAGACTCGCAACAGAAACCCGGTACAAGACAGAGCTCATGATCAGCAGCGGGATAATACTCACCAGCGAAAACACGAGTATCAGCTTCAGTGTTATGTTCAAATCATCCCAAAACCTTCTTACCATCACAATTCCCCTGTAAGCGAAACGCTGATGAAGACGTTTCCCACGACGAATTTACGCTGCAGCGCAGCAGAGTTCCTTGCAAAGGCTCCCACAGGGATTCTCTGCCACCTTTCGGTATCGGAGAACGCTCCCTTTGCTCAAGAAGGCCCCGAGGGCAATGCCCCCGGGACCCCCGGCTATGCGTTATTCAGCCTTATTGGCATACCATTCTCTTACTGCTTCGGTCACTTCCGTTCCGCCAGATGCATACCACTTCTCTACAAACTCATCAAACTTCTCAATAGGATATTCGCCGGTAATAATCTTGGTAGCATACTCGATATAGAGCGTCCGATTTCCGATATCAGGATAATCCGAATAAATCGAATCCGGCAAGCCATCTCCCGCAAAATCCCTTACATACTTTTGATTCTCCTGGATGTTCTCTATGGATTGCGCAACCGCCCACTCTCTGTCCTCGGTCAGCTGAGAAGAGAGCATCTCAATCATGAAATCGCTGGTCGCGATATTATCGTACGGATTGAGCACCAGGACCTGCTGCGTGGAAGGATCATCCGGAAGCCGGACCGTCTTCCCGTCTGTCGTCTGGCTGTGCATTCCTTCTACACCATTGTAGAACTGCGTCCACAGATCCTGATTGCCGTAGGCATCCAACACCTTCATAATGTTGTCAATTTTCGCCTCATCATCCGTGTTGGCCACAACGAAGGTGCCGCCGTTCATCTGACGCATCGTATAGAAGCCTTCATAGCCGGGTGCCGAAATGGCCGGAAGCGTCACGATTTCTGCCTTTACACCGGTTCCCTCATAGATGTTCTCTGCATATCGATAACTCTCCTGCGGAAGGTGCTCCCAAATTCCTACCACACCGGAATTGATTTTACCGTCCCATGCTGCCTTATCATTCAGAAGCGATTCCGGATCCAAGAGTCCTTCTGCATACAGTCCGGACATCCATTCCAGGCAATCCCGCATGTTCTGTGTAACAGCCGAATAGGTGATCTCTCCGTCATAAATGTCCCACTGCGGATATCCCTCCCACATGGCAATGCCGTACTGTCCGAAGAGCTGTCCCATCCATCTGGCCTCGGCACGTCCACCGGTCGGGATTTCGTCTGCAATGCCGTTCCCGTTGGGATCGTCGTTCTTAAAGGCGCGCAGCACCTCTACGAATTCCTCCTGCGTAGTCGGGATATCAAGTCCCAGATTGTCCAGCCAGTCCTTGCGGATCATTGCGCCGTTTCTACCGTAGCTGATGACCTGAGGAATCACATAGATGCGGTTCTGTCCCGTGGGATCATTTGCCTTTACCGCATCCCAGACAGATTCCGGAATCAGATTCCACAGGTGCGGCGCCTTCTCCGGCAGAAGATCGGTGAGATCCAGGAGCGCTCCGCTTTTAATCAGTTCCGTTTCATTGCCGTTGTAGGGTGCGAACATATCCGGCATATCGCCTGCCGCAATGCGCAGGTTCAGCTGTTCCAGATAGGTCTGTCCTCCGTTCCACTCTACATAGGGCTGCACAATCCCGACGCCGGTGATCTCCTTGTACAGGTTGTACAGCTCGCTTCCCGCCTCCACCGGCAGGTATCCGGTGTTGGTGTTCCAGATTTCAATATCCTCATCCGATGAGCCTTCGGATGAGGCATCCTGTGCTCCCTCCGTCGATGCACTGTCTGTTGAAGATGCATCCTTCGCCCCCGATGAAGATCCGCATCCTGTCAGCATGGCTGCCGCCATCGACGCCGCCATCAACGCGGCAAGCAACCGCTTTGCATATTTCCCTTTCATACGTTCCTTCCCTCCTTGAAAAAATATCTCTTTCTGTGTCTCACTTTAGCAAATCCCTCTTTGGGGAACATCGGTGTTTTTTAAGCTTCTGCTATGGGGTTTTACAGATCCTCACCCCTTCACAGATCCCAGCATTGCTCCCTTTGCAAAATACTTCTGAATCCACGGATACGCGACCAGGATCGGCAGAATTGCGAATACAACCGCCGCCGCGCTCAAGGTTGCCGAGGTATAATTAGCCGTCTGCGCCATTGTAACCGCCTGCAGCTCGCCGCTTCCGTCTACAATGGTACGGATTCGCATCTGCAGCGGGAACAGATTCATATTCTGTAGGAACATCATCGGATGTTCATACTGATTCCACATGGTCACGCCGTAGAACAGTCCCACCGTTGCCAGCACTGCCTTGGAGGCCGGCAGAACAATTTGAAACAGAATGCGGAATTTCCCGCAGCCGTCGATCATCGCCGCCTCCTCCAGCTCCTTCGGGAACTGTTTGAAGAAGGTGCGGACAATGATCAGATTATACGCTGTCAGAATGTGCGGAAAGATCAGCACCCAGTAGCTGTTGTACAGTCCGTACGCGCGCAGCGTCAGGAAATACGGCACCTTCGGCGCAGAGAACACCATTGTGAAAACAACGAACAGCATGACATATTTGGACGGTGTAAACTCTGTTTTGGACAATGGATAGGCCATCAGTGTATTGATGACCAATGCGATGACCACCCCCAGTGCTGTTGACGACACCGATATCAGAAACGGCCTCCAGACATTTCCCTTCGTCAGCAGGTACTTCCATGAATCCAATGTGAAGCCCACCGGCAAAAGATTGATCTGGTTCATCTGCGACGCTGTCTTGGAGCTCAAAGAAACAGCCAGCTCCGACAACAGCGGTATTGCCGTAATAACCGCGAAGATAAGCAGAATCAATGTAACCGCAATTCCAAACGCCTTATCCTGTGCCGATTCGCGCACATGCGTACCCTTTTTGTATCTCCTCATCACCACAGACCTCCGTCCTCTGAAACCTTGTTCGCAATCTTATTGAAGGTGATCACCATGATAAAGCCCACCACCGACTGGAACAGTCCGACCACCGTTGCGAAGCTGTACTGTGCCTGCTGAATTCCAACACGGAACACATATGTATCAAAGATGTCTGCAACCGAATAGGTCATCGGTGTATACAGGTTATAGACCTGGTCAAAACCAAGCGTAAGGAAATTGCCGATATTCAGAAGAAGCAATGTGAGCACCGTCGGAACCAGTAGCGGGAATGTAATGTAACGGATCTTCTGAAACCGGGAGGCTCCGTCAATGGAGGCCGATTCATATAGACTCGGATCAATGCCGCTGATGGCCGCCAGATAGACCACCGTTCCCCAGCCGGATTCCTTCCAGATTGTAGACAGCACATAGATTGGCCGGAACCAGCTTTCCTTCTGCATCACCAAAAGAGTGTCCATGCCGAAAAAGCTGCGGATGTTATTAAAGAGGCCGCCGACGCCGCATATGTCAAATACCAGTCCGCCGACCACAACCCAGGAGAGAAAATACGGGATGCATATAATCGTCTGAATCCCTTTCTTCACCCGCTGATTGCGCAGCTCATTCAGCATCAGAGACAGAATCACCGGAATCGGGAACGTCAGCACGGTGCGCAGAATTCCCAGCACAATGGTATTGCGAAGAATCTTATAAAAATCCGGATAAGAAAACAGCTTTTTAAAATTATCCAGTCCGCACCAGGGACTGCCCCAGATACCCGTGTAGGCTGAATAATTTTTAAAAGCAATGACACTCCCCAGCATGGGAATGTATTTAAACATAACAAGATAAATAACCCCCGGAAGCATCATCACATAATACGGCCAATATCGTCTGAAATGGTCTGCAAGGCTCTTGGGCCTCTGAGCAGTGCCCTCCTTGCTTTGTACTGCAACACTACGCATATACTTCCCTCCGTTTCTCATATCAAATGATGTTGAGACCAGGAAATCCTTGGATCCCAGCAGATACCGTTATCACTCTAGCATTCCGATATTTGGTGCAGAATATGCGGTTTTAAGCAGTTACTATGGGATTCTTCAGGTACTTCACAGTGCGGACAGACATGGCGTTTTTGGCAACCAAAAGCCCCCTGCATCTATGCAGGGGGCTTCTCACTTTCTAAATCTATGCCGAAACAACCATGTCTGCTCGCGCAGCCGTCGCGTCCATTCACAGGGCCGCTGTCGGACCT
>CAVFRZ010000087.1:0-8817 GCA_963624875.1 Anaerovibrio sp. | reverse complement strand
CGCGTCTACCAATTCCGCCACTTCTGCAAGCAAGATGTATACTACCTCACATCCTGCTCGATGTCAAACATAAAAGCGCTTTTCGCTGTTCTGAATTTTAATGCAATTTTCAGATAAATCCGACATTACTCACAATACAACCATGCCACCGCTACTGCCACTATTATGCAATCTCATCAACCCGTTCTTTCACTCGCCTCAATTCATTTTCAAGGCGGTTTATACGCAACATCAGCATCTCTTTTTCGGTATCAGCTTTTAATGCTTCGTCAAGTTTACGGTTTAAATCAAGGTGGCCTTCCGCAATGATCTGAATATTTCTATTTGTTTCATTCTCAATCGTCAGCTGAATATCCGTTATTTTATTCTCCAGTTTACTCAACTTATCAAGAATCATTTTGGTTTCTTCTGTCACACTGGTATACCTCCTTGTTTAGTTTTAAAGCAATCTGCCCGTGATTTCGATTCTCCTGTTCTCTTTCGAGACTTTCTCAGCATACCATTTATAATACCAATGGTCAAAAGATCGTTTGATCTTGGTATCACCGCATCATTGCTGCACCTGCGGCTTCTGACTGGCCCAGTCCACCGTATCCGGATCCACGCCCTCGCCGATATCATAACCCATAACGCGAAGTGCCACGCGACTCACCAGATTAGCATACTTCACACGGCCGGCCTCGGTCATATGAAGACCGTCCAGCAGATCCTCCGATGCCGAATACATATCGATTCCCGCGTTCTCATATGCATTTACGGTAGACGTGTTCTTGTGTCCTCCTGCCGGATGCGTAGCTGTCTCCACATAATTGAACAGGGTACCGTAGCCGTTGCTGACAATATTGGAATCACCCAGGAAAGCTCCTGTGCCGCCCTGCCAGAACTGGGCATAGGTCGGTGTGCAGACCAGGATCTGCGCATTCGGGAAATGGCTTCGAATATCCAGAATCATCGATTCCAGAGCGCCGTAGTACGTGTAGACACTGCTCGGCTGGTCATCGATGTACATCGGCTTTTTGGTCAGATAATCGTTGGCACCATATTCCAGAATGAACAGATCCGTCTTGGAGAAATCGCAGCTGTTAAACACATTCATCTGGTAATCCCACCCGTTGAGGCAGGAATTGTCCACTTCTCCGCAGATGGCCTTCATCAGGTTGACACCGCACGTCGTCCCCCACTGGGAGATGTCCTTTCCGACGTCCTCATGCTCCGCTGCCGCACACTTGCCGCCCAGCGCGAGGTTATAGACATTCGCATGAAGCTTTTGAGATAAAAGGTACGCAAGTCCGTCCTCTCCAAGGAAATTACCGAACTGCGAATCCCCCAACACCACCACCTGGAACAGAGCCGTTCCGCGTTTTCCGTACAGGGTTGATGCAACACCATCCGGAAGCTGTGCCTCAGCGAGCGTTGGATTCTCAATCTCCGTGGGATCCACCACAACCTCTTCCTGTGACTCCACCACCTGCGCTTCATGCGTAATCTGTGAGGAAGCCGTGCCGGAATTCTCCGACGAAGAGGAATAGCTCTGATCCGCCGCATCCACAAGGTCCGAATTCAGATCCTTCTCGTGCTGCTCATAATCGATCGTACCGGAGTTATCTTCCTGCGCATCGTCTTCTGTCTGCGCCGCAGCCTCAGTAGAAGCCTCCGTGGATGCCTCCGCCGAAGCCACCGTCTCACCGGAGCCTGCTGCGGATTCAGTTTGGCTGCCAACACCCGCTGTAAACCGTCCCAGTCCAAATCCCACCAGAAGCGCTGCCGCCGCAATGGCTGCCGTCACAGCCTGTCCCATTGTTCTTCTTCGTTTCATAGATTCCTTTCCCTTCTACTTCGTGTATTTCTTCCCCGACCAGTTCACACCGGAATCGACACCGTCCAGCCCGTCCAGAAACTCATCTGTCACATCATCCTCATACTGCACGTGCCCCGGCGTGTCACAGGTAAACGAAAGTCTATGTGTTGTTTCATCCACAGTAATCGTCACGTGTCCGCCGGCGCGGCAGAAGTCGTCCGACGTCAGATCCTCCTGCAGCGTAAATGCAAACCGTTCCTTACAGATCTGCCGCACCAGCTCTTCGTAGTCGATGTCCTTCTCCGAGGCACCCAGATCCTGTACCTCGCGAATGGCACAATGATACCATATCGTAATCCAGGACATCGCCTCGTAGCAGGTTCCCTTCTCATCCTCTGCTATAAACGCATCATATCTTGGCTTCAACAGCGCAGTCGCCAGCAAAATAATAACCGCCCCTGCCAGAACCGCGCAGCAGGTTCTCCTACCCGGCATCTTCCGTTGCATGTGTACCATATTCCCTTCCTCAAAACCCCGCATACAAAAATGCAGAGGACGCATTCGAAAAGTCCACCGCCAGCTGTATCAGCAGCATCCCGGCGTAGAATACGCTCCAGCGGACTGCCCGCGGGTACACTGCCAGAATGTCATATACCGTGCGCTTTTTCTCATGAAGAATATCCACCACAGCCATGATGAGAACCCCTGCTGCCGCCAAGAGGATCCCCTTTTCAGAGATCACATTTGCATCCATCAGTACTGCCCGCAGTGTCTGTCCCAGCTCCGAGAATCGGATCATCCCCGGCACAGCCGATACATAAAAGGCGTGCAGACAATCACCAAAATGCTCAATCCGGTCAAAATACCATCCGATATTCACGATCAAAAAGGTGCGCACAACGCAAAACGCTTTCCCGCCCTTTGAATCCGCATGAAAATGCAGTGCCGTTCCCATCCGCCGGAAAACCGGCGAACAAATGTCTGAAAGCGCGATTACCAGTCCATTATACACACCCCACACAATATAGTGGAGCTGCGCTCCGTGCCAGAGTCCAACGAGGAAAAACACAAGGAGATTTGCAATCGAGGCCGGCAGGACTACTCCAAGATGCTTGCCAAAGCGTCCGGAGATCCTCTTCCCAAGCCGCTGCACCGGCTTTAACAGTGCGAACGGGTAAAAGACGTAGTCCCGCATCCAGGCTCCCAGGGAAATGTGCCATCTTCTCCAGAAATCCCCCAGTGATACCGACAGATACGGCTGCCGGAAATTGGGTGCCAATGTAATGCCGAAAAGGCCCGAAAAGCCGGTGACCATATCGATGCCGCCCGAGAAGTCCGCATATTGCTGAACTGAATACATAAGAATTCCCGCCATGACAGCAGATCCCGGAATGCTCCCGATGTGCTCATCCAAGAGTGCCGCTATGCAAGGCGAGAGCACATTGGCTACCGCGTATTTTTTGACCAGTCCCAGTCCTATAATCAGGAGCGATCGCTTGCAGCCCTCAAACGAAAAGCGGTGCTCCGTCTGCAGCTGCGGTGCAAGATCGTCAAACCGTGCAATCGGTCCCTGAATCAGCTGGGGAAAAAAGGAAACAAACAGAAAGTAGCGAAAAAAGCTCCTCTCGGGCTGTATTTTACCGTTATAACAGTCCAGAAGGTAGGCCACAGACTGAAAGGTATAGAAAGAAATGCCCAGCGGCAACAGCCATCCGCGATAGGCCACACCCCAGTACTTGACCAGCGCCAGGATCCCGAAATTGATGAGCAGAACTGTCCGAAGCACGCGGCGTCTGCGTCCCTGGATCCTACGTTTCTCTGCCTTCTTCTCCTCTCTTCCTGCGCCGGCCGTCGAAAGCGACTTTATGCGCTCCCGTCCGGCACATTCCATCTCATGAAGGCGCCGGCCACCCAGCCAGCAGGTTACTGCCGTCAGCACCAGATAGACCAGGTTCTTGGGCCCCGCGAAAAGGTAAAAGGCAATACTCGCCGCCAGAAGGCACCACCACTGCCTCCTGCCCGCCAGTACCGTATAATACAAAATCAATACAATTGCCAGAAAGAGCGCAAAGCTCCAGCTCGTAATGCTCATATCTCTCTTCGGTTCAAATAGCAACAGTAACTTTTACAGCGTTTGTCAAATTCCCCAGGCAGACTATGAACGCAGCTTCATTCCGGTCGTGGTCACAAGCGACTCATCCTGCAGGATAAATAACGCCTCGTACCCATCCAGACCCTCAATCAGCGCCTTCCCCTTCTCTGCTCCCAGGATCAGACAGGTGGTAGACAATGCATCACAGTCCGCCGATGTGCCAAAGTCCCCCTTGATGGTGACGCCCAGCACATCCGTATCCACCGGATACCCAGTACCTACATCCAAAATATGGTGGTACTGCCTGCCATCTACGGTTATGTACCGCTCATACACGCCCGATGTCACCATGGTTCCGTTCTGAAGTCCGGAAGCTCCTACAATCTCCGTTCGGTCGGAATACGGCATCTCGATACCGATTGTGAAATCCGTATAAGATCCATTGTCACCGGTAAAGCCAACGCTCCCCGGCTTTCCGCCGATGCATTCGATATTGCCTCCAAGGCTTACAATCGCCGATGTGACGCCCGCGTCCTCCATCTCGCGGCAGACAGCATCCGCAATGTAACCCTTGGCAATACCGCCCAGGTCCAGCTCCGCCTCCGGGTCCGTCAGCTGCACCGTCTGTGCATCCTCATCCACGTGAATGCAGGTATAATCCACGTGGGACACTGCCTCCGCTAGGTCAACTGCATCCGGAAGCGCCGCTTTTGATGTCTCGCTCACGCCATTCTCTGCAGCATCCTCCATCTCTTTTGTTCCATTTCCATCCGCAGCAGTGTCTTTGATCTCCTTCGTACTGTCCTCATCTGCTGCAGAACCTTCGGACGATTCACTTTCCTCCGCATGGAAGTTCCACAAATCCTCAGCCTTTCCGATGGTAATGTCAAAGGCACCGTTCGAGAGATCCCCGTAGTAAATCCCGCGCTGAATCAAATCGATCGTACGGCTGTCACAGGACACCGGCTCCCCTGCTGCGTGATTGATGTTCCAGATATCGGACCCTTCTACGGTCTTGCTCAGGAGCTTTTCGTATTCACTGCACAGCGAAAACGCATCCGCAATCGCCGCCTGTGCCGCCGCCGAAAAGGACTCATCGCCGCGCTCTTCCATTCCATACACAGTGATCTGACAGATCGTGTCAAAATAAAAGCTCTCCTTCGTCACCGGCTGACTGTCTGCAGACGATGCAGTGTCAGCCATCCCTGCTGCCGCAGAGGATACACTGCTCAGGACTCCCCCGCACCCGGTCTGTGCTATAATCAGGGCTGCTGCCAAAGTGCAGTAAATACATCGTTTGACGATGCATTTACTACGCAGAATTGATTTCCACCCAAATTTACTCAAATGCACACTGCACTTACGGATCATCCCGATGAACCCGGTTTGCGATGCGTTATTTGATACGTATCTGTTTAGCACCTGCCATATTTCAACGTGAATTGACTGCTTGCAGGCAAATTCACGATTGAAATTGGCAGGTGGCCAAGGCGCGAAGTGCCTCTGGCCAGCCCCATCGAGGTTTTCCGAAGGAAAATCGAGATGGGTGCTAAATAGATACTTTGATACTATACTTGCTTGATTCAGCATCCGATTTGAGGCCTCGCTATTGTGCATAATTCATTTTCGTCTACACATATAATACAGGACATCCGCAAGGGAGACATTTTGCTCCTTCTGTGCTTTCTGGCACTGGCAGCAGGCATCGCCCTTTTCCCTCTGTGGAGCAGCGCATCCGCCCGTGGCACCAATTCCTACGTGCAGCAGAATGTCGCCATCCGCGTTGCAGGAGCCCTCTACGGAGAGTATCCGCTCTCGCAGGACCAGGAGCTGACCATTCAGACCTCCTACGGCTCCAACACAGTTGTCATCAAGGACAGCACCGTTTGTGTCACTCACTCCGACTGCTCCAACCAGATCTGCGTACAGCACAGTGCCATTTCGAAAACCGGTGAAATGATCGTCTGTCTGCCGCATCGGCTCAGTGTGGAAATCACCTCGAATGGAATCACAGATGACGCTGCAAATGGTACCTCAAACGGTGCCTCCGATGTCCCTGCGTACGACGCCATTGTCCACTGACGCCGCAGCCGCTTACCATCCGTAATGCCTCCAACGTCTCGAACTTCTTTAGCCGAAAGCCTCTCGTCAGGAAGGCTTTCCGATGATGTTGGGGGCAATCGGTCTTTTACAACTGTCCCGGATTATCCTCGATAAAGCCATGAAAAAACACGTATCCAACGCCAAGCCACAGAATTCCCAAACCATTTCCACCAAGAAGCTGACCACCATCGCCATGCTCTCCGCCCTTGCGCTGGCGCTCTCCTGGCTCGAAGCCATGATTCCCTTTCAGCCCGGTCTCCCCGGCGTCAAGCTCGGTCTAGCCAATCTGGTCATCGTCTTTGCACTCTATCGCATGGATTCCCGGTCAGCACTTCTGATCAATGTCGTCCGGATTCTGCTGGCAGGTCTACTCTTCTCCGGCCCCTTCGGTACGCTCTACTCCATGGCAGGCGGTGCCGCAAGTCTTGCCGTCATGGCAGGTCTTATGGGCTGGAACCGGCGGCGCAGCATAAATGGCCGGATCATCTTATTTTCCATTCTCGGCATCAGCATGGCAGGCGGCGTATTCCATAATCTCGGTCAGCTGGTCATTGCCATTGTGTTCATTTCCAGTCTGAACCTGATCTATTACTTTCCCGTCATGATCCTCTCCGGCATCGTGACAGGCCTCGTAAACGGTGCCGTCGCACGACTCCTTCTGCAGAAGCTCCCTTGACTCTGCAGCACTCGTCCCGTCAAACACATAACCGGATGGGGCTGACTCCCGGGCAACGCCTCCATGTCACACATTTCCTTGCGCAGCCGCTCAGGACTCATCTGCAGAATTGCTGCGTGTATAATTGTGCTCTGCAATATACACCGTATAATTCTCCGTCTCAAGCCCCTCTGTGATATCCGCATGCTGCTCAGTGTTGGGCAAGAAGCTCTCCTCCAGGCTTTTGGGCACGATATACGCCGTTCTCATCTCCTCCGGGAGGCTCGGAACATACCAGTCGCTGTCTGTAAGCCACTTGCAGATGTCAAGTGTGCCCAGATCCGCCACCGCCGACACCTGGACTGCGCCGTTGCAGGCTCCGGTAATGGCATTGGCCGAGTCGTAGGTGCTGTAACCATAGTAACAATCCTGCTCCAGCATCCACTGCACAATGCTCTCATACTCCGCATTTCCGGACGACTGCCGCATGGACGGCCACAGCTCCTCCCTCCATACCAGAAGAGACAAAACCGCGATGCCCCCCGCCAGCATGCATTCCAGGAGGCGCCCTTTTTGTCTGCGGGTATCGCCCCGTTTACGCCACTCGGTGGCATCCTGCATCAGGCAGGCCGCTCCAAAGGACAGGACGAAATAGAGCATAAAATAATACCGCCAGACGGAGTCCGTAGTGGTGAAGGCTCCCATCACCACAGACAGCAAAAGGGATATCCAGAAAAATCCCAGAATAAATGCACGTTCTTTTTCCTGACAGTGCTTATTTTCAGCCGCATTTTCAACGCCGCCTTCGGCGACATCTCCGGTGCCATATCCCAACGGAGAACTCTTATCCGAACATTTCCGCACGAAAGTGCCGGTCGCTCGTACAGAAACGATCCCCCATTTCACAGTCACTCCGACTGCCGCCAGCAGCAGCACCGCCAGCAGAATCGTCCGAGGCAGGCTCTGATTCTCGCAGTACACATTGCTGATCAGATCCGGGACCACCGTATGCAGGAGCTTGGAAAATCCGCCGCGAAGATTCCTCGATGTCTCTACGCCGACCGCCGTCGGCATCCGCGAGCCGGCAAAGCTGGCCGCCACGAGAAGGATTGCATAGAAAGCGCGCCAAAGTTCCGATCTCCTCTGCCTGTCTGCCGCATTGTGATCCGCCGTTTGGCGTTTCAGCGCTCCGCCTTCCTTCATAGGATATGCAGATTTCGTCTTTTCCTGTTCCCGGACTGCGACAGCGCCGGAATAAATTCTGCCTCCTGTAAGCCGCTCCCATACCAGCCGCAGCACCTCTGCCGCCGCCAGCGGCGCGTAGCAGATCAGTGCCGCCCGAAGTCCGGAAAGGCTGATCAGAAAAGCCAGGACCACGGCCGCTGCCGCCTTTACCCATAACACCTTCGCTCCGCTTCGATCAACGCCTTCCCTCGCGCCAAAACCGCTTTCCGGAGCCGATGTCCGATCAGAAATGCAATTAGAAATCCGATCAGAAATATCCAGCAGGATCAGGAGTGTAATCAGCATACAGATGCAGTGAACGGCATAATACACCGCATACAGATATAGGAGCTGACTGTGCCGCATGCTCCCCGGAATCGCCAGAAGAACTGTAAGCCCAGCCCAAAGTGCCACACGCCCAAAGCCAAGGCGCCGCAGCAACAGTCCATACAATACCAGCAGCAAGACCATCATAAGGCAGCAGGCAATTCCCATAGAGAGGTTCATGTTCCCTGTCAGACCGTACAAAAGCGCACCGATCAGGTTCACATTCAGAATCCGCCGCTCTGTACTGGGGTAAAACGAGGTCGGAATCACGGACTTATGCAGCCAGATAGCCCGGGCATTTAATGCCTCCGCCGCAATGTCCGAGTCCATCTGTGCGGTAAACCGTGCCAGATTCAAAAAAACGTAGGAACCGGCCAGCAGCACGCAGCAGGCCAGCAGGATGACCCGGAATGCCGCAGAGCCCTGCGCCTGCATCCGCTTTTGATTTTTATCGCCGCTATTGTAATCCATCCCTCGTCACCACACCGGTCAGGCTCTTGTCGCACAGGTAATACGCACCGTTTCTCTCATAGTACCCGATGTTCTCATACTGCAGGTATTCCAGGGCGGTATCCCATTCACTCGTCATAATCAGGCACGTCCCGATCTCGCCCGTTG
>CAVFRZ010000086.1:0-8849 GCA_963624875.1 Anaerovibrio sp. | reverse complement strand
CAGCCGCATCGAGGTTTTCCGAAGGAAAATCGAGATGGGTGCTAAACAATTACCTCGATTTTATGGGCTTTTTCGGGAAGAGCCCCCGCGTTCGGGACGCGGAGGCCGCAAGTTCGAATCTTGTCGCCTCGATGATGATCGGATCCCCGGAAACGTTGAGAAATCAAGGTTTCCGGGGTTTTTTCTATGCCAAAAGGGCAGCGCAGAAGTCAATTTTGATGCAATATGGCTATAATGTGAATCAGGCAGACGGGACGACTGTCGCAGAGACGGAGCTTCAAATAGCGGATGTTTTGAGGAGAATCATACGAGAAGGATTATCCGGCTGGGAATTCGATGCGGAGATGTGTTCTTACGTGGAGGATTGCCTGCAGCGATATGCAGACATCGGAGTCTGGCAGAATGGGACGGATTTAGATTGGTTTGCGCCGGTGGGACAGGGACCACAGCAGCCGTGGATCATAGAGCACAATGGGGAGCTGCCGGATTTCTGGCAGGAAACGGATACGTGGCAATGGATGGGATATGTAGGGAACTTCAGTGACAGCTTCCTTACCTGGTATACGGGAGAACGTGACTGCAGCGTTCCGGACATGGGGAAGATTCTGGACATGCGTCAGAGAATTTCAAAATAGAGTGGTCCTTCAGTAGCCATCATCTCTGCGGAATGTTTTTCGTTGGTCTCCTGGCATGGCTTTGATACAATAAAAGCGGGACGCAGGGTCTCAAGAAGATAATTGGTGTGTGTATGGATATCAATGATTTGGTCGGCGAGGCAACAGAATACGACAAGAAGCAAGCGGTTGAGACAAAGCGGCCAAAGAGTTGGTGCAAGAGCGTGAGTGCTTTTTCCAATACATTGGGCGGCATATTGATTTTTGGCATCGCAGATGATGATCAGATTGTGGGGCTTGCAGATCCGGAAGGTGACGCTGAAAAGATCAGTGAAATAAGACCGCCAACTCTAGAGAAGAATTGCCGGAGTATGTGGAGCGCAGTTATCATGAGGCGCTGATCAATGCATTGGCACATCGGGATTATCTGGTAAACGGCAGCGAAGTGCACATCGACATCTTTGATGATCGGATGGAAATATGTTCTCCGGGCGGAATGCCGGATGGGTCAATCATTCAGGAACGGGATCCGCGCACGGTGCCGTCAACCAGAAGAAATCCGGTTCTTGCAGATGTATTCAATCGCCTTGAGCTCATGGAACGAAAAGGCAGCGGGTTTGATAAAATTCTGAGTGGTTATGAATGCCAGGTTAATTTCAGTGAGGCAAGGGAGCCATCCTTCCGGTCGGACCGGTATCAATTCACAGTGGTAATGCCGAATCTGAATTATAATATCCAGAGTGTCACCCAAGATGGCACTCAAGGTGTCACCCAAGATGGCACTCAAGGTGTCACCCAAGGTGAAAACGATCTCGACAACAGAATTGTGGCGTTAATCATGGCAGATCATAAGATTACTGCAGAAAATTTAGCGAAGGAACTGGGGGTTAGCGTCAGGACAATTAGAAGACGCATAAAATCATTAAACAGTGTCCGCTATATTGGCAGCGGATTCAGCGGACATTGGGAGGTTGATGATAAGAAATAGTGAGGTGGAAGAGTATATTGATTTGGTACCGATCCTTAGGAAACTATACTACGATGCAGATCAGTTTCTGGAGCCGATTAAGGAGGTAAAGATAGACTATGCCGCTTAATACAAAGGAAATTGCAGATAAAGCTGCATTATCGGGAAATGTATCTTAAGTGGCAGGATTTGTCTGATACCGGATATTATGGCGAGTGAGCGTTGCGTTGACATAGTTGGATCAGCAGCAAAGGAATTCAGAAAAAGACTGCCGCCTTGTTAAGGGGCAGTCTTTTCCGAATTATAGAAACCGAGTGTAAGTTTAATTTCAGTGAGGCAAGAGAGCCATCCTTCCGGTCGGACAGGTATCAATTCATGGTGGTAATGCCGAATCAGAAGCTCACTATTTACAGTACAAGTGATTGATCATGCGAGGAATGAAGTTATGAATCAGGAAAGTTTTGCATTTACAATATATATGATTCATGCCTGTGCAGATCGGTGGCATGTAAGTCCGGCACGGGTTTATGCAGCACTTAAAAAAAGTGGCTGCCTTGAGCATTATCTGGTGCCTCATTACGATATTTTACATACACAAAGTACAGACTACGTGGTGGAGGATGTTACGGAATATTTGCAGAGACACGGAGTGAAGGTATGATTGTCTATCATGGCTCGAATGTAATTGTGCAGCATCCGGATGTGATTCATACATGTCGGAATCTTGATTTTGGCAAGGGATTTTACGTTACAACGGTGAAAGAGCAGGCGGAACGGTGGGCGACACGAAAAGCTGATTTTGAAGGCGGAATGCCTGTTTTAAATTGTTATGAGTGGAATGAGGACGTATCAGGCATAAGGGTACAGGATTTTGGCGAGGATCTGGATTCCTGGATTGATTTTGTCTGCGATTGTCGTGATGGCGGAGAACAGTACATGAGCTATGACCTTATCATTGGGAAGGTAGCCGATGATAAGGTGTTCCGGGTTGTGGACATGTATCATCAGGGAATCTGGGATAAAGAGCGTGCATTGAAGGAGATTCGTGTATATCCAACGTATGACCAAATTGCTTTTGTTGCACAGGGGGCGATCGACCGGCTGCTGAAGTTTGTGGGGGCAGAGGAGGTGCGGAAATGAGCGAGGAGGCATTGGAAAGATTCTATCAGGAGGGGCTGGAAGAGCGACTGATCAGTAATATTGCGAAGGAGAAGGGAATTTCTCTTGAAGATGCCATGGATATTTATTATCGAAGCAAGCTGGCACAGAAGATATACGACGGCAAGGGAGGCGTGCAGTATCTTGACTATCGAGTGTTAACAAGACTGCTTTTTGATACAGAGCCGGAATTGTTTCAGGAATGATCCACCCAAGAGATGAACAGATACGAATCTCTTTGAGATTGTATTTCTCGCACCGGAGCAGGTGTATCTGGTCTGCGACGATTGATTGTTCTGCACCAGGTGGAATGGTCTGAATAAGAGCGGTGGGACAGTGGATGCGTTGGACGATGCGGAATATTCCGGCAGTGTGATTTCGCTGATTGAAAATGGGGAGGCCTTCATAAAACGAAACGTTCGCCTGATGTGGCGCAAGACTGCCAATTCCAGGGAAGAATTGCCGGAGTATGTGGAGCGCAGTTATCATGAGGCGCTGATCAATGCATTGGCACATCGGGATTATCTGGTAAACGGCAGCGAAGTGCACATCGACATCTTTGATGATCGGATGGAAATATGTTCTCCGGGCGGAATGCCGGATGGGTCAATCATTCAGGAACGGGATCCGCGCACGGTGCCGTCAACCAGAAGAAATCCGGTTCTTGCAGATGTATTCAATCGCCTTGAGCTCATGGAACGAAAAGGCAGCGGGTTTGATAAAATTCTGAGTGGTTATGAATGCCAGGTTAATTTCAGTGAGGCAAGGGAGCCATCCTTCCGGTCGGACCGGTATCAATTCACAGTGGTAATGCCGAATCTGAATTATAATATCCAGAGTGTCCCCCAAGGTGTCCCTCAAGGAGCCAGAGATGAGAATGAATACGGACAGATAGATAAGCAGATCATAGCGCTACTAAGAAAAGACGGAAAAGTGAGCACATACCAAATTTCTCTGATGTTAGGAATTAGTCAAAAAACGGTGAAACGACATATAAAAGAAATGGATAATGTTCATTATATTGGTCGCGGATTCAGCGGACATTGGGAGGTTGATGATAGGAAATAGTGAGGTGGAAGTGATAAAATTAAAGTGACAGAAACGCAGCGAAAGGAGGTCGAAGGAATGAGTAGAGTATTGGATTCCCGGACGCAGATTTTACTGCAGGAATATATCGTAGAACTGCAAAAGATTTACGGAGAACATTTGCAGAAGATCATTCTGTACGGCTCCCGCGCGCGCGGAGATTTCCGAGAGGACTCGGATTACGACATCATGATTCTGACAGATCTGGATGAATTTTTGCAAAAGAAATATCAGAAAGATCTGTTTTATATGACGTATGACTTCAGTCTGGATCACGATGTGGACATCAAGCCGATCGCAAAGGAGAAAAAGTTCTTCATGCACTGGGTTGTGAACTACCCGTTTTATAGAAATATCCAGCAGGAAGGGGTTGTACTATACGATGCAGCATGAAGAGAATGGGACAACGATGGACCTGGTGCAATACCGTTTATCCTCGGCAGAAGACGATTTGAGAGCAGCTCAAATCTTGTATGAGGCGGAAGAATACAGGGGCGCGAATAATCGCGCGTATTATTCGCTGTTTCATGCGATCAATGCTGTTCATGCATTACACGGAAAGGCGTATAAACGGCACAAGGATGCCATTGCCAATTTCAACAAGGGTTATGTAAAAACAGAAATTTTTCCACGAGAGATTGGCCGGAAAATCGGAGCCGCAGAGGAAATTCGCCATGCAAGTGACTACGATGATTTCTATCTGGTCAACAAGGAGGAAACGCTGCAGCAAATATCGACAGCGCAGGAATTTCTGAAAATGGCGAGAGAATATTGTGAAAAAGATTTTGAAATCAGTGATTCTGCGCCTGTAAAATAGTTTGAGCCCCTTCCCGGAGATGACGCTCCGTTTTCCTCCATTTTTCAAGGTTTTTGGAAAGGGATACAAGCGTTCGGGACGCGGAGGCCGCAAGTTCGAATCTTGTCGTCTCGATGATGATCGGATCCTCGGAAACGCTTTAAATACAGCGTTTTCGGGGATTTTCCTGTTGCCCGATAACCTTCGATACATTCGCCCGAAAAGCATTGGCTCTTCAGGTATTTCTGGATTTTTCACTGCCTGCTCTGTCAAAAATATCCTTACGTCTGAAGGTCTATGAGTTGAAAATACAAGAGAAGGCTGACATGATAAGTTAAAGAGAAAGATTTCGATGAGTTCTTGTCATGAGTCACTTCGGTGAAAATTGGCAGAAAGAAGTTATAAAAGATGAAGCCGGAACAGGATAAGACATTGGAATTCTATAACCATAATGCGGATCGGTTCATAGATAATACGGCGTGTGCCGATATGCGGGTGACGCAGGATCGCTTCTTAAACCGGGTTAAATCAGGCGGAACGATTCTTGACTTTGGCTGCGGCTCCGGGCGGGATGCAGAGTATTTCATAAAAGCCGGATACCGGGTAGATGCAGTGGATGGCTCTGCGGAGATTGTCCGAAAGACGGCAGAACGAACCGGGCTTCCTGTGAAACAAATGCTTTTTCAGGATCTGTCTGCGATGGATCAGTATGATGGAATCTGGGCGTGTGCATCGATTCTGCATTTACCCAGGGAAGAGTTGAAATCTGTAATACGGAAAATGTCGGCAGCGATCCGACGAGATGGCGTGATCTACGCGTCCTTCAAATACAGCGCGTTTGAAGGCTGGCGGAACGGGAGATATTTTACGGATTTTACAGAAGAGTCTTTTCGGGCATTTCTGCAGGACATATATGAGCTGGAGATTACGGAATGTTGGATTACTGCGGATGTACGTCCCGGCCGAAACGATGAAAAATGGCTGAATCTGCTGTTGGGGAAACGGAAATAAACGTCAGGCCGATTGTCTGCTGTGGCAAAGTGTACGTCCGGAGCTCCTGTTTGAAATGAGGGAATGGAAATGTCGGGGAATGTTTCCAACGAGACAGGGTATCCGCTGTCGATCGATTTAAAATATCACAATACACTGGATATCGAAGGATTTTCGCAGATGATGAAGAACCCTTCCTACTGTTATAAGTTTTACTGGCTGGAAGCCATTGTGCAGTTGATTTCACAGGGAATACAGGATACAACCCTCGATGAAATCATCAATGAAATGATTTGCAGTGCCTGGTATTCGGTGCGGGAGTTTCATATTCATCTCAGCGGAATACGGGCAGACGGTGTGGTAAGGGATGGCCTGGAATGTACGGTGCTGAAGCTGGCGGAACTCAGTGATTTGCCGGCGAATGCGTCCAAGGTGGAAATTCAGAATGCAATTCGAGAATACGATCCTGAACTGAAAAAATCAAAGGAACAGTTGACGAATATGGTTCCCGGCCGTGCGTTGGCAGGATTCTTTGTCAAAGGAGATGAGAAGGTCCCATGGGAGAATGCGGCAAGACTGACAGAATATGTTCGCCGGTTTGACAGCACGATGATTCGGCTTCCGTACATTTTCGGAGACGGCAGCAGGCTGAAAAAGAAAGTGCATTTTCATACGGATTGGATGGCAATGATTCAGGACAATACAGTTAATGTTCTGGGATGGATTCAGTATGAGAAGGTGAAATGGCTTCAGAACAATAATCCGGAGGTACCGGGATTGATTTATAAACTGGCGCCGATGGATGAGAAGATGCGCAAGCTGGGGCATGTCCGAAAACTGTGGGAGGGAATTTTGGATGGGACGTCGGTTCGCGATGTTTTTACCGGTCGACCGATTGTTCCCAGTCGATATGATGTGGATCATTTTATTCCGTGGTCATTCGTTATGAATGATGAGCTGTGGAATCTGATGCCGATGGATTCCGGGCTGAATTCCTCCAAGAGCAACCGCTTGCCGAAGTGGAATCCGTTCTTTGAAGCTTTCGCGGGTAATCAGTATCTGATGTACGAATTGATTCATGAAAAGCCGGAACTGCATAAGCGCTTTGAGGCCTGCTACCGAGACAATCTGCATTCGATCTGGGCCGGGCAGGAGTTGTATCGGAAGGGAAATTCAAAAGAAGTCTTCTGTCGTATCCTTGAGAAGAATATGATGCCGGTTTATGACTCGGCAAAGCGGCAAGGATACGAGATTTGGAATTATTGAATTAAGTCTTTGAAATGACTGTTTACGGAGGGAAGTCAGATGGGCATATTTGACATTGATGAGAAGAAGCTGCAGGCGCTGTATCACCGTGCGTGGCTGGAGTGCGGTCGTGGATTTGTGCATTCGCGGCAATTTGACTATCTGGACCATGCGCTGACAAAGTTCGCTATTGAAAATCACTGTTCCTATGATGAGGCGTATATTTTGGCCAAGACCGGAAAGAAAACAGGGCGGCTGGCGGATCATTGATAATTGCGACAGACGGGAACTTTAATTTGTCGCGTGACATTTGCGGAAGATCATTCTGTACGGCTCCCGCGCGCGGAGATTTCCGAGAGGACTCGGATTACGACATCATGATTCTGACAGATCTGGATGAATTTTTGCAAAAGAAATATCAGAAAGATCTGTTTTATATGACGTATGACTTCAGTCTGGATCACGATGTGGACATCAAGCCGATCGCAAAGGAGAAAAAGTTCTTCATGCACTGGGTTGTGAACTACCCGTTTTATAGAAATATCCAGCAGGAAGGGGTTGTACTATACGATGCAGCATGAAGAGAATGGGACAACGATGGACCTAGAAACCTGCTTATTTCACCGCGGTGGGTCACGGATAAAAAGCGCGTGATCAACACGCTGCGAGGAGCGATAGAGACGGCAGCCATCTGTTGTCGGATGGCTGCCGCTGGGAGGGAGGAAATGAGAATTAGTTGTCCTTGATTTTGAGGTGATCTGTGTTCACACTCGCACGAGCGTAGAAAGCTAGCGATAGTAGAAGAAAATCTCAGTGTAAGAAGAAACTATTGTGCAGGAAGAAGGAAACCTTATGTAAGAAGAAGGAAGTATTGTGCAGGAAGAAGGAAACGTTGTGTAAGAAGAAGGAAGCATTGCGCGTCGTTGCGGAGCCTTCATTTACAATGAGGCGAGGAGCCCGGTATCCCTGCACAGAGGCTGTGGTCACAGCGCGGCCATTACTTGTTGTACCTTCCGAAAAAAGAATGGGAATATTACGAATTGTTAAGCTGGACTCGCTGACCTGTGTTGTGATAGCTGCTTCCGGAGTATTGGTTCGCGTTGCAGCGGATACAGTGAGCGGAGCGGCTGCGAGTGTAATGGCGGTCATTGTGCCGGCAGTGATGCGAAGAACGTTCTTTTTCATTTCGTTAGTAAGGTTTCTCATAAGGTACTCCTTTCTTTAGGCGAATCGCCTTAAGTGGTTCCATTCAGTAAAGGATTATTACTGCCGGATCAGAAGCCGGTGTTGGGAAGGAAGAAGTAGTAGTTGCCGTCGATGTCGTAGCAATCCCAGTAATCGTAGGTTTCAACGGTGATTCCGGAAGCGGATTCCTGATACTGTACCAGGTAATCACCGCCGGCGGGGATGGTAACCATCACGTAGTAATCAACGTCGGAATCGAAGAAGACCAGATTCACCGGCTCGTCAAAGTCGTTGGTGATGTATTCTCCGGGATAAATGGCTGGGAAATCGTAATCATCCAGTGTGTAGTAGGAAACCGTGCATGCCTGCGAGGTGTCTGCATTTGTAAAGAGGCGAGGGAACCGATATCCCTGTACAGAGGCTGCAGTCACAGCGCTGTCATTATTGATCATATCCTCCGAAAGAAGAATGGGAATATTCCGACGGGATAAGATGGGCTCTCTGACTTGCTTTGCGATGGTTGCTTCTGCTTTATTTGTGGGTGTTGCAGCGGATACAGTGAGCGGAGCGGCTGCGAGGGAAATGGCGGTCATTGCGCCAGCGGCGATGCGAAGAACGTTCTTTTTCATTTCGTTTGTGAAGTTTCTCATTTGGTACTCCTTTCCTGAGGCGAATCGCCTCATTTGGAACTTGTTCGTTTGTTGTTTTTGATTCATTAACCTGAATTATTCATCCCGATAGGGACGATGCGGATGAAAGCCGCATAACTACTGTATTTTTCGCGATTATCGCTTTCACCCGGTAGGTG
>CAVFRZ010000085.1:0-8947 GCA_963624875.1 Anaerovibrio sp. | reverse complement strand
GCATGTGATATCGCCTCGGTGACGCTTGGCGCCGTTTCGACAGGTCCGGAGAAATATTTGCGGATTTCTGCCGCGAGCTCTTCGGAGCGCAGCCCGCGGTCACTGCCGGAGTCCGGAACCTCGGCAATAAAGCGTTTGGCCAACGGCGCTGCCAGCTGCAGCATTTCGTGATAGTTTTTGTCTGCCATGACGCCGACCACAAAGGTAAGCTCATAATCAGGAAGGACAGAACGGAGCGTATGGACTAAGGCCGCTACTCCGTTGGGATTGTGCGCACCATCCAGAATGCATAAGGGATGCGTGCTGACCACCTCAAAGCGCCCCGGCCAGACGACCTGCTGCAGTCCGCGGCGGATGGCTTCCTCCGATATGTCATATCCCTTTTCCCGAAGGACATCCATCGCTTCTAAAACGCAGCAGGCATTCCGGCATTGGTACTGTCCTAGAAGCGATAATCCCACGTGCTTTCTCTCTTTATAGGAAAAATGTTGCAGGAGCTTTGGTACGTCGGCTCCTTTTTTCGCCTCGCCGGTGGAAGAGGTCTGATAGCAGGGGGAATCGAAATCAGAATCCGATTCCGTGACGGCCTCATTCATGGAAAACAGTTCCTCTGTCAGCTGTGACGGATCGACAGGGTGAAGGACCGCCTTGTGCGTCCTGGCAAGTGTCCGGAACACGGCCTCTGCAGCAGGTTCCTGCGGGTACAATACAACGTGCCCTCCATCCTTGATGATCCCGCCCTTTTCAAACGCGATCTGATCAATGGTATCACCAAGGACATCCGTATGCTCCAGACCGATGCTCATGATCATGGAGCAGTCCGGCACAGGGATGACATTGGTTGCATCTAAACGTCCGCCCAGACCAACCTCCAGCACCACGATATCGCAGCGCTGCATCTTAAAGTACAAAAAAGCCAGTGCAGTCAGAATTTCAAATTTGGTGGGCTTGTCCTTCATGGCTAATATGTGCGGCTGCAGCAGCTCCAGCATTTCCGACAGCTCTGCGTCGGAAATTTCCTGCCCGTCAATCGACCAGCGCTCGTTGATGCGCAGGAGATGAGGTGAAATGTAAAGTCCGGTGCGGTACCCTGCCTCCGTAAGGATCCGGCTCGTCATGGCAGAGGATGAGCCCTTGCCGTTGGTGCCGGCGATATGGACAAAGTGCAGAGCCCTTTCGGGGTGTCCCAAGCGGGAGAGAAGAGCCTGCATGCGGTTGGGACTTGGGCTGCTGGTTTTCCAGTCTGCGGAAAGCTGCGAAAAGGTCTCGTCCCAGGTCATAAGGTAATCACCTTTCGAAGGTCTGCCCGCTTTAAGACGCCGGATAATGCGCAGAGGATGATAATCTGGATCGGCGCAATGACAATTACCTGCAGAATGCGAACCTGGAGCAGCGCAGCAAAGGTTGAGCCATAGAGAACGGAAATCCAGAGTGTATTCATGCCAAGACTGCAGACCAGCTGATTCAATGCTACAGACATCAGAATTCGCGGCAGCTGGAGTTTGTTGTGCAGGAAAAAGCCAAAGCTAAGCCCTGTGCAGGCTGCAGTTAACGTAAATCCCGGAAAATAAACGCCGGTCGGAAAGAGAATGGCGCCGAGAAAATCACTGATGGCGGCTACAAAGGCAGCCGGAAGCGGCCCGAAGAAGATTCCGGCCAGTGCGACAGGAATAAAGCCGAGTCCGATCCGAACATTCCAGGCGTTGAAGGAGCAGAACCTCGCAAGGATGATCTGCAGCGCGACAAGAACGGAAAGGAGCACAAGAAAACGGGTGCGATGCTGTGATTTGAACATAAAAAAGCCTCCTTTACAGTCCCTGACTACAAAGAAGGTTTGGCCCATCTATGCAGCGGGATGCGAAATTTAAACCGTGGGATTTCACCTCTTTGTCCCTGGGGCAACTCCCCGTCCTCAGGGCACTAAACGCTTAAATTTCTACTCTGCACGATGTACAGCAAATCAAACGGTATCTATTCAGCATCCATCCCGATTGTCGGGGTCTGACAGATACGCCGGATGATAACTATGCTCTACACGTAAACATAAATGAATGCAACCATCCAGCACCCAGCTCCATCGGCAGGTTCTGAACAGATACACAAGTTACGCGTGAATCGTATACCTTTTCCTGCTGCCTGTAAAGCACTTCGGTGCAATGCCTTCAAGCGGAACTTCCGTGAGGACTCGTTTCTGACACGCACCATCATAAAAAAGTTCTGCGTTATTAGACCGGTTATTTTGCAAACGATGTACTGGCGGCGAATCCTGCGAGCTTAAAATTCCGATATATCGAGATTCCCTGCGGAGGCAGAATCCCTGATTTCACGAATTTCCGCACGATACGAATACGTATCACTTACACGGATCGTTACCGTATCGCCTACGTGGTGGTGGAGAAGAGCTCTCCCGATCGGCGATTCAATGCTGACAATGTTATGGAGAGAATCGGCACGGATAGGAGTGACCAGCGTATAGGTTTCCTCCTCATCGTCCTCCGGAATATAAACCCGGATTTCCTTATCAACGCCAACCTCATCCTCCGGCGCATCCTCCACAATCTCTGCCGTGCGAAGCATCCGCTCTAGGTAACGGATACGGCTGTTGTTGTGTCCGTTTTCACGCTTAGCCGCATAGTATTCGAAATTCTCAGAGCGATCTCCCTGTGCAGCTGCCTCTGCAACCGCAGCCGTCAGCTTCGGACGCAGCTCCACACGCCGCATTTCGATCTCGGCCTCAATCTTTTCCACATCACCCTTTGTCAATCGATGTCCCATTCTGAATTCCTTCCTTGTCTATACTGAGCTATTCTTTTTATCATACCACGTTCTGTAAATTTTGATGAAGATCCCGTGCATCGTTTGTGAACACATCTGCAAGCATGGACACACGGCGAACAGGGCCAGATCGGGCGCTTGGCGAAAGCGGGCTGAACATAGAGAATCCCTGCAAATCCCTACATGAGTCAGAAACGCTCTCCTGATTGGCCTGTAAGGTTGTTCAACATCCATCTCGACAAATGCAAAAGAATGAAACTTCTGTGAACTGGTTTTTTCCTGACTAACGTAGTGCTAAGATTTCAAAGACAGCGTTTAGACAGCTGCAGGAATGCGTGATATACCGAACGGAGAATGCAGCACATGGCGAAAGGAAAGGAGTTCGGCAGCACATGGGTGAGAACGAATATCTGGACGAGAACGATCCGGAAGAAACAACAGATGCCGCTGCAGGTACCGATGCGTCTGTTCTTCCGGCAGGCAGAGATGTTGCACGGGGAAGAGACGACGATGCAGATAACGATTACGATCTGTACGAGGAAGAGCGGCGAAAGGAGCTCGAGGAGAAGGCCAGGAAAAAGCGCCGCAAGCGCACCAGAAGCCTTGTGATAAAGCTGGTTGTCTTTGCACTGGTGGTAGGGGCAGTAATATTTTTCCTGCTGCGCCGGGCCAGAAAGAGTTCGGAGGTTACGTACCAGTCGGATACCGCGGCACTTCGTGACATTTCTACCAGCAATTCCTATACAGGAACAATCGCAGCCGTGGACAGCCAGTCGGTTATGTCAGCGGTTTCCGGTGTAAAGGTCACAGAGGTGCTGGTGGAAGAAGGGGATACGGTGCAGGAGGGTGATGTGATCGCCCGTCTGGATACCTCCAAGATTGATGAGCAGATCAGTGAGAAGGAAGCGACCATGAGCGCTTCCGCAACATCCAGCGCCCTCAGCATTCAGTCCGCACAGGCTAAATACGACAATCTGAAGCAGAATCTCGAGGACGGACTGGACAAGTCCACCCAGAGCGCTCTGTCCCAGATTGACTCAGCCATGCAGAATCTGGTTTCCGCACAGGAGTCCTACAACGAAGAGGTCAATCTGAATAATTCCCAGCTGAGTCAGACCATTCTGAGCGCGATTCAGCAGATGGAGAACGCATACAATAATGTGCAGAGTGCGGCTCTTCGGACGCAGCAGTCCGTCGACAGCAAGTCCCACTCTCAGAAGCTTGCCAGCGATGCCGGCAAGACCTACGATTCCTTCAACGATGATCAGACCATTGCATCCAATGAGCTGAGTGAGGAGCAGGCCAGAGAGAGCTATGAGCAGGCCAAAACCAATTATGAGCAGGCCAAAATCAGCGAAGAAAATCAGCTGACCAAGCTCTACGATGCCGTTATTACCGCACAGAATAATTATCTCAATGCCATTGATTCCTACAATGCGACGGTTCGCTCCACGCAGCAGACACTGGAGGAATATCAGACCAGCATCAAGCAGGCCCAGGCTCAGGCAGACAATACAACGAGCCAGCTGCAGCTGGATGATTTGAAAAGCTCGCTTTCGGATTACGAGATTACCGCGCCGATGGGGGGTACCGTTACCAGCCTGAATATTAAGGTGGGTGATATTACGGCGGTTTCCTCAACATCTACCCTGGCAACGATTACCAGCTATGACACGATGAAGGTGACGCTCTCTGTCAGTGAGTACGATGTGTCGAATTTTGCAAAGGGGGATACGGTCACCGTTACAGTGGACGCCGTCAATAAGGACTTTGACGGAACGGTAAGCTCGGTTTCGGCCGTCGGCTCCTCCAGCAACGGTATTGCCTACTTCTCGGTTGAGGTGCAGTTCAAGCCGGATTCCTCTGTCATGGTCGGCATGACGGCAGATGTCAAGCAGCTCACCAGTGAAGCCAAAGATGTGGTTTCAGTCCTGAGCGATGCAGTTTCCACCGGAGCAGACGGATCCTCCTATGTGCTTGTAGAGGGAACGGATGAGAAGGGCAAGAAGTCCTATGTGCAGCAGACAGTTACGCTGGGCACGACCAATGGTACGTACACGGAGATCACCAACGGATTGAATGCAGGCGATGTTGTTTATTATGTAATAAATACAGCAGCATCCTCTAATGCGGCTGATTTCTCCTTCGAGATGGATGACAGCGCCATGGATATGGGCGGCGGCCCCGGCGGCGGAGGTGACGGCGGCCCTGGCGGCGGTGGCGGTGCTCCCGGCGGAGGACAGTAATGGGACGCGTTATTCTGCAGATGAAGAACATCTGCAAGGACTATGTAATGGGAACGGAGACGGTGCGCGTTCTTAAGAATATCGATCTCACAGTAGAGGAAGGGGAATATCTGGCGGTTCTGGGACCCTCGGGCTCCGGTAAGTCGACGCTGATGAACATCATCGGCTGCCTCGACGTGCCGACCAGCGGCGATTACTGGCTTAACGGCGAGCACATCGCAGATATGGACGAAGCGACGCTTTCCCATGTCCGCGGCAATGAGATTGGGTTTATTTTCCAGTCGTATCATCTGCTGCAGAAGCAGACGGCAGCGGAGAATGTGGAACTGCCTTTGATTTATGCGAATATGTCTGGCAGGGAGCGTCGAAAGCGTGTGGCTGAGGTAATGCACATGGTCGGCCTGACGGATAAAATGGAAAACTATCCGAATCAGCTCTCCGGCGGTCAGCAGCAGCGGGTAGCCATTGCACGGGCGGTGTCCAACCACCCGTCCATATTGCTGGCGGATGAGCCGACGGGAGCCCTGGATCAGAGAACCGGCGCACAGGTGATTGCCTTATTCAAGGAACTGAATGATGCCGGAAACACCATCATTATGATCACGCACGATGCGCACATTGCTTCTCATGCAAAGCGAATCGTGAAGATTCTGGACGGCAGGATCAGTGAAGGAGAGCTTGCCGATGCGTAGTATTATGATCATCCGGCAGAGCATGAAGATGGCTCTGCAGAACATTATCGGAAACAAAATGCGTTCGTTCCTGACCATGCTGGGCATTGTCATCGGCGTTGCCTCTGTCATCGGTCTGATTACTTTGGTGCAGAGTGCTACGGGATCCATCATGGGAGAGTTCGAGTCGCTGGGCGCCGGGACACTGACTATTTCGGCCCAGGGTACGTTGAACCACCACGGGCTAAGTGAGAGTGATCTGGAAACCATCAAGAATCTGGATGGGGTGGATGCAGTGGCGCCGTCTGCGTCACTGACAACGTCTGCCGTCTATGATAACAATGTTGTAAAAAATATAACGGTGGACGGAGAGGATGCGGTATACTTTCAGCATAATACTGAAACACTTCAGTCCGGACGCATTTTCAACACGGCGGAGGCCGGCGGAGAAACCAATGTCGCCATTGTGGACACAGACTTTGTAAACAATGTACTGAACGGAAACAGTGCCATCGGTACAGAGTTTATTCTGAACGGCTATCATTACAAGGTGATCGGCGTCAAGGCCCAGGACACCAATGTGTCCAGCTTTTTCTCCGGCAGCAGCTCGAAGGGAACGGTCATTGTTCCGTATAAGAACGCTCTGAAAATGTCCTCGATGAAAAATGTGACGAGCGTGAGCGTCTATTATACGGAGGACAATATTACGTCCACCCAGCTGCAGACCGTGCTGAAGAGAACGCTGAATGAGATCTTCGGGACCGATGAGGACAACGCCGATCAGGCGTACAGCATCATCAGCATGGACTCTCTGATGGAGACTATGAGCACCATTCAGACGATGCTTTCGACCATGCTGGGCGGTATTGCCTCCATCGCATTGATTGTCGGCGGAATCGGGATCATGAACATGATGCTGGTCTCGGTTTCCGAGAGAACCAAGGAAATCGGTCTTCGCAAGGCACTCGGTGCGGAACCGGTGCGGATTCAGATGCAGTTTCTGATTGAGTCCATCACGTTGTCCCTGATGGGCGGCTTTATCGGAATTGTTCTGGGTATCCTGATTGCCGTTGCCGGAACGAAGCTTTTGAACACAACCTTTCAGCTTTCCTACAGCGCCATTGCGCTCGGAGCCGGGTTCTCCGCTGCAGTCGGCATTATTTTCGGTTGGATGCCGGCCAGGAGAGCAAGCCGCCTTAACCCGATCGATGCACTGCGGAGTGAGTAGAGTACTGTCTGTCACATGAAAATGTACAATGGGAGAGATACCATGATCAAACAAACAGAGAAAAAACATCACATAAAGACAAGAGTAACCGGGCTTTTGCTTGGGGCGGCGATTACCGTTTCTACGATTGCATCGCCGCTTGCGGCTGGGATTTCGGTACAGGCAAAGGCTGCCTATGACACAAAGTATTCCCAGTCCATCAGTATGGAAAGTCTGCTGCTGCCGGCACTGACCAATACATTTACCGACGCGACCGGTGTATACCAGCAGCTCAAGCAGGCCCTGCGGTATCAGAGAATCTATCAGGGAAATATCCTGAACATGATCAACAGCGGAGCCAACATTCCTGCAGATTCATTGAAAAAGCTGTACAATGACGGCCTGATTTCCGGATTCCTGTATCATTTCGGAACGAATCAGGCATTTACGACGGATGACTATAAGGATGTCTTTGATCCGGTCTGGTACTGGGCAGCCAATCCGGATCTGCAGGCGGCATACGGAACCTATGACCCGAATACAATGCTGGTGGACTTTCTGACAACGGGAATGGCACTGGGACGTTCTGCCAATCAGACTTTTAACCTGTCCTATTTCAAGAGCAATTACCCGTGGCTGCAGCAGTATCTGGGAGATGATAATGCCAACTACTATCTGTTCTATATCCTCTTCGGAAAGGATATGGGGATGACGGCTGACAAGAAGATCAGCAAGTAAACAGCCGCGGGCGGGCTGCGGTGATTACGCATTCCGGCGAAGCCTCTGAAATCCTCGATGAGGCTTCGGCGAAAGAGAGTGTACGATGGGGGCGAATACAACAAAAGACAGCGGCAGAGATCTTGGCGCGGACAGAATTCGGGTTCTTGCGTTTGTTCTGGTGCCGGCGGTTCATTTTTTTCTGAATTCTGAATACTATAGTGCGCAGGTCACAGGAACGGGAATGTACCTGATGACGTTGGTGCTTACCTTGTGTATGACCTGCGTGCCGCTGTTTTTGCTACTGACGGGATATCTCGAGAGCAGCCGGGAGATTCCTCTGTCGGCGCGGGGACTGGGACTCTTTTACAAAAAGCTGATTTCGGTATATGTTATTTATCTGATGGTCAGCGCCCTGGTTCTTTTGTTCCGCGTTCTGGTTGAGGGCGAGAGACTGGGAGGTATGGCCAGTATCGAGGCGATATTCGGTTTCCAGCATTATTCCTGGTATGTAGAGATGTACCTGGGGCTTGCCCTTTTGATCCCGTTTGTGAATGCGCTGTGGAGAAGTATTCAGGATAGATGGGGGCACTGGGCACTGCTGGTGGTCATGATGGTTTTGAGTGTATTTCCCAGCATCATGGATATGACAGGACATGCGCTTCTTCCGGATTGGTGGAGGAGACTGTACCCGATCACCTATTACTGCATCGGTGCGTACCTTCGGGAGTATGATGGAACCGGTGCGGCTGGTATTCGATGGATCGGAAGGCGCAGCCGGCCGGGAAGGCTTTTTTTATTGTTGGGAATTTGCGTGCTGCTGGGAGGAAGCTACTGTGTCCTTCGAAGCGGCAATGGGGTCTATGTTGACGGCGGCTGGAATGACTGGGGGAGCTTCATACACACCGTGGATGCCGTGCTTCTGTTCCAGTTGGTGCGCGCCGTGAGTGATTCAGGCTGCCCTGCTCATGAAGGGTGCATTTGGAAAAGGCTTTCGTCTCTTACCTTTGCAGCATACCTTCTGTCATGGCTTCCGGATCAGATCCTGTATCCGATACTGAATGAGCATGTACCACAAATGACGCTGCGGTTCCGGTTCTTTTTACCGCTGGTGCTGACAAGCGCTGTGGTTTCACTCATTCTGTCTGCGGTGATTACCCCGGCGGCAAGTGCTGTGTCTGGGATGGTGCTGCAGTACCTGAAACAAATCGTGGATAGAAGCAGGCTGCGACATTGATACCGCGGCTGTCATCAATACATGATCACATCGTAATTATTTAGCACCCATCTCGATTTTCCTTCGGAAAACCTCGATGCGGCTGGCCAGAGGT
>CAVFRZ010000084.1:0-8949 GCA_963624875.1 Anaerovibrio sp. | reverse complement strand
ATCCTTGGCTACATGCAGCGCGGCGGATCACCCACCTGCAAGGATCGGTACTACGCCTCCATTATGGGCGCCTATGCGGCGGATATCGCCGCCGCCGGCAAGAAAAACCGGATCGTTGCATACCAGCATGGCGAATTCGTGGATGTGGATATAGAGGAAGCACTGGCGATGAAGAAGAGCATTTCGGAGTATCAGTACGAGATCAGCCAGGCGCTTTCCAGATAATACGGGAGAGTACAGGAAGGAAACTGCAGATACATGGAAGAAATCACTTCCGCATCCGGCAGCACGGTAAAAGGACTGGTACTGCTGCGCCAGAAGGCTAGTAAGCGCAGACAGTCTCAGTCTTTTCTTATCGAAGGAGAACGCCTGGTGCTGGATACGCCCAAAGAATATCTGGAGAAGATATATCTCACGAGAAAAGCCTGGGAACGCATCGGTGAAACGTTGCAGAAGCGGGGCCTGGAGGAGCGGACCATTCTTTTTTCGGAGGAGGCAATGGCAAAGGCGGCGGATACAAAGGCGCCGCAAGGGGTCCTGGCCGTAGCAAGACAGCCGAAGCACACAATGGAGGATCTGCTGCAGAGCCGCGGCCTGGAACCGCCGCTGCTGTTATTACTGGAGGATATTCAGGATCCCGGTAATCTGGGCACCATGTTCCGCAGCGCAGAGGCAGCAGGCGTCAACGGGATTATCATGAGCAAGGGGACGGCCGATGTATTTAATCCGAAGGTGGTGCGCTCTACGATGAGTGCGCTTTTCCGGATGCCGTTTATTTATGTGCCGGATTTGACAGAGACGATGCGGCAGCTCCGGCAACGCCGGATTGCACTGTATGCGGCCTGCCTGGAAGGGAGCGTACCCTACACGGAGGCAGATTTTCGTCCGGCAGCAGGAATTCTGATCGGAAACGAAGGAAACGGCCTGACAGAGGCGGTGCAGGAGCTTGCCGATGGAAGAATACGCATTCCGATGGCCGGACAGATCGAGTCGCTTAATGCAGCAATCAGCGCAGGTATTCTTATGTATGAAGCGGCCAGGCAACGGGGATTTGCGGCGGCAGACAACGCGCTTTGCTGATGTGGCAATCGAAGCAATCTCGAGATTTTCCGGACGCAAGGCGAGAACGCAACATGAGCAAAAGAGAAGCTTTGCAGCAGCGATTTTGCGAATGGGCGCTGAATAATTACAGCATATGGATCATGCAATAGACAGCACCAACATCAGTACATCCGTGTAAGGAGGACAGCATGCGTATTCAGACAATCGGATTCATCGGGCTTGGCAACATGGCAAAGGCGATCATCGGCGGCATTCTGCAGAATCAGCTGGTGGAGCCGCAGCAGATTCTCGGGAGTGCTGCGACGCAGCAGAGCATGGATGCGGCAGCGGAGCAGTTTGGAATTCTTACGGAGACCTCTAATAAGGAAGTGGCGAAACGGGCTGACCTTCTGGTGCTTGCTGTCAAGCCGGTGGTGCTTCCGGTTGTGATTGAAGAGATTCGGGATGTGATCGGCGAGAATACGGTAATTCTCTCTGTAGCAGCAGGAAAAACAACCAAGTGGCTTTCGGAGCAGTTCGAGCATCCGGCGAAAATAGTCCGCTGCATGCCGAATACGCCGGCCCTGGTGAGAGAGGGATGCTCTGCCGTCTGCAGGAACAGCTGCGTGACGGACGATGAGCTGGCGGAGGTGATGAAGATTGTCTCCAGCTTCGGCATTGCAGAGGTAGTCAGCGAAAGTCTGATGGATACGGTGGGCGCGGTCAGCGGCGCTACGCCGGCGTATGTATTCATGTTCCTGGAGGCGCTGGCAGATGCCGGAGTAAAGGGCGGGATGCCAAGGAGACAGGCGTACCGCTTTGCTGCACAGACCGTTCTGGGCAGTGCAAAGCTTATGCTGGAAACCGGCAAACACCCCGGAGAACTGAAGGATATGGTATGCTCACCGGGAGGAACGACCATTGAGGGCCTGGAAGCTTTGGAAAAGGGCGGATTTCGCGGCATAGTGATGGATGCCATCGATGCCTGCATTGAAAAGTCCAAGAAGCTGTAGAGATCATCATTTGTTGAGCGGAGTGCAAAGAAGGAGGACAAAATGGGAGTGCTGTTGATTATTCTGCTGATTGTGGCATTGGTGCTGGTATGCGTGAACATCCGCATCGTTCCGCAGGGATATGTTTTTGTGATTGAGCATCTGGGTAAATACAAGACCTCCTGGCAGGCCGGACTTCATGTCAAGGTGCCGTTTATTGAGCGGGTGGTGAAGACCATCAGCCTGAAGGAGCAGGTGCTGGATTTTCCTCCTCAGCCGGTAATCACCAAGGACAATGTCACTATGCAGATTGACTCGGTGGTGTTCATGAAGGTGTTTGATCCCGGCCTGTATACCTACGGGGTGGAGAATCCGATCGCAGGCCTTCAGAATCTGTCCGCTACGACGCTGCGCAACATCATTGGCGAGATGGAGCTGGATCAGACCTTGACAAGCCGTGAAACCATCAACGGCAAGATGCAGGTGATCCTGGATGAGGCCACGGATCAGTGGGGCATCAAGGTGACCCGCGTAGAGATTAAGAACATACAGCCGCCGAAGGAAATTGAAGAGGTCATGACCAAGCAGATGCGTGCAGAGCGCGAGCGGCGTCAGACGGTTCTGGAGGCGCAGGCACATCAGGAGGCCGTGGTTTCCCGCGCAGAAGGTGATAAGAAGGCCAAGATCCTGGCTGCCGAAGCAGAACGAGATGCGCAGATTGCACTGGCGGAAGGCAAGGCCAAATCCATCGAGCTGGTATATGAAGCGGAGGCACAGGGACTGGAGGCATTGAAGAATGCCAACGTATCAGAGACGGTTCTGCGCCTGAAGGGGATTGAAGCGCTGAAGGATGTTTCGGATGGGCGTGCCACTAAGATCTACATGCCGTCGGACATTGCCGGGCTGGTGAGTACGCTGGGACTGGCCGGTGAGGCGCTGGGCATCGGTGATGCAACAAAGATTGATACCAGCAAAAAGCCGGTAAAAGAGCCGGAGCTGGATCCTTGCATCAAGGAAACGACAAGTGAAGAAGGAAAGGCTGCGGCTGCCTATACCCAGGCAGTGAGTGCAGCACTGGAGGAGCAGGCAAGCCGCTGAGCAGACACGACATATACAGAAACGGAGCATTGTATGAACGAGAATTTTAAAGGAAGAGATTTTCTGAAGCTGCTGGATTACTCCGGCCTGGAGATTGCAAGACTGGTTGATATGGCAGCTTATTTTAAAGAGAAGAAAAAGAAGGGCGAGCCGGTGGACCGGCTGCGCGGCAAGAATGTGGCCCTGATTTTCGAGAAGACCAGTACCAGAACCCGCTGTGCCTTTGAAGTGGCAGCGCACGACCTTGGCATGGGAACAACCTACCTGGATCCGTCCGGATCCCAGATCGGCAAGAAGGAGTCCATTGCGGATACAGCCCGGGTTCTTTCCGGTATGTTCGACGGCATTGAATACCGCGGCTTTGGACAGGAAATTGTAGAGGAGCTGGCACAGTATGCGAAGGTGCCTGTGTGGAACGGACTGACCAATGAGTTCCATCCGACCCAGATGCTGGCGGATCTTCTGACCATTCGGGAGCATTTCGGAAGAGTGCAGGGAATCCGGCTTTCCTATTACGGAGATGCCAGATACAATACCGGAAACTCTCTGATGGTTCTGGGAGCAAAGGTTGGCATGCATGTCACACTGTGTACCAATCCCAAGTATTACCCGGATCCGGAGCTGGTCAAGACCTGCACGGAGCTGGCGAAGGAGAGCGGCGGCAGCATTACGCTTACGGATGATCCCAAGGCAGCCGCACAGGGGGCGGATGTCTTCTATACAGATGTGTGGGTTTCCATGGGAGAGCCGGATGAGATCTGGGAGGAACGCATCCATGATCTTCTCCCTTACCGCATTACGTCCGAACTTCTGGAGCTGGGCAGCAAGGAATGTGTGTTCATGCATTGTCTGCCGGCCTTCCATGATCTGAAGACGGGGACAGGAGCCAAGATTCATGATAAATTCGGCCTGGATGAGATGGAGGTAACCGATGAGGTATTTGAATCGGAGCGCTCGGTTGTCTTCCAGGAGGCGGAAAACCGAATGCACACCATCAAGGCGGTGATGGCAGCAACCCTTGGATACGAGATGAACTAAGCGATGAAGGATCGGATTTTGGAGGCTCTGGCACAGACGGATGGATTTCTGTCCGGTCAGCAGCTCAGTGATCTTCTGGGCGTGTCACGGACGGCTGTCTGGAAGACAATCGGAAAACTGAAAAGCGAAGGCTATGAGATTGAGGCGGTGACCAACAGAGGCTACCGCCTCATCAATGCGAAGGACGCTGATGTGCTCAATCAGACGGAGATTGCCGGAAGACTGACAACGGCATGGGCCGGACATCCGGTGATCTATGAAAAACAAACCGGGTCCACCAACGACGACATCATGCGATTGGCCGACGAGGGCGCCGCACAGGGAACGCTGGCCGTTGCATCCTGCCAGACGGCAGGAAAGGGACGACGCGGCAGAACCTGGATCTCTCCGGATCTTGGAAATGTCTATATGAGCATACTGCTGCGCCCGCAGATTCCGGTGCAGGAAGCGCCGATGATGACCCTGATCATGGCACTTGCATGCTGCGAAGCCCTGCAGGAGCTGTATCCGGGAACGGATAATGGCAAAAGAGTGCAGTTCGGCATCAAATGGCCCAATGATCTGGTGATTTCGGTGGATGAGGGGCCGTTCAAGAAATTCGTGGGCATACTCACCGAGATGCGCCTGGAGGACCGGGAAATCCGCGATGTCACCATCGGGATCGGATTGAATCTGAATCAGGAGTCTGTGGATCCGGCCATTCGTGAAACGGCAACGACGCTGCGCATTGCGCTTGGCAAAAAGGTAAATCGCGCGGAGATTACAGCGGCCTGCTGGAATCATTTTGAGCCGGCGTATGAGACGTATCTGGCAGCAGGATCTCTGGAGCCTTTGATTGAACGTTACAGCAGCGTGCTGGTGAATATCGGACGAAAGGTACGTGTTCTGGATCCGAAGGGCGAATTTACAGGAATTGCAAAGCGTGTGACCGCCGGCGGTGAGCTGGTGGTAACTACAGATGATACCGCGGAGGACCGGCTTGTGGGGACAGGAGAGATTTCTGTCCGCGGCGTCATGGGGTATGTCTGAGCGAGTAATCTCGCACATCTACGCGGCCGCTGTTCGAGATTTTTACAGCAACAGGTGCAGGAAAGGAAAGAAGTGGGACAGGAAGATAAATTCCGCATCGTATTGTGCGGATCCAATGCATACGACAAAAAATATTATTTTAATCCCAAATTTGCGAAGCTTCCGGAGAACGTACAGGAGGAGTTGCGGATTATCAGCGTTCTCTTTACGGAGGAGGTCGGCGGGATTTTTACCATCGGCTTTACGCCTCTGGGGGAAGCGGTGATGGATACACAGGCAGAGGAAGGCGATCTTCTGTATGACGAAATCGGAAGTGCGCTTCTGATTAAGAAGATACAAGGTACCAAGAAGGAACTGTTTGAGTCACTGGAGATTTATTTTAAGGTGACATTCCTGCATCAGAATCCGGGTGATCTGCTGGAGGACTACGAAGAGACCAAGGAATGACAGCCGGCGGCGTTGCGAATGAGGCGGCGTTTTAGGATCGTTCGCAAGGCTGCTGTGAGGGAAGGAAAGCAATATGGAGTGGAAGATCCGGGATGTTGTGATACCGAATCAGACAGTGCTTGGCCCGATGGCCGGCGTTACAGATTTGCCGTTTCGGCTTTTGTGCAAGGAGCAGGGAGCCGGATTGACGGTCATGGAAATGATCAGCGCAAAGGCGATCACATTCCGCAATTATAAAACGGCAGAGCTGATGAAAACGGATCCTGCGGAGAAGCCGGTTTCTCTGCAGTTGTTCGGTCATGAGCCGGAGGTTATGGCCGAAGCGGTGAAGATGATTGAGGATCGGCCCTATGACATCCTGGATATCAATATGGGATGCCCTGTTTCCAAAATCGTAAACAATCAGGAGGGCTCTGCATTGATGAAGAACCCGGCGCTGATTGAGAAAATTGTAGCCGCCTGCGCAGAGAATACGAAGCGCCCCGTGACGGTGAAGCTGCGGATCGGCTATGATCACGCTCATCAGAACGTGGCGGAGTGTGCAAAGGCGGCAGAGGCCGGCGGCGCCTCTATGATCGCAGTGCACGGCCGGACGAGATCTCAGATGTACTCCGGAGAGGCGGATTGGTCGAAAATCGCGGAGACGGTGCGCGCGGTTTCTATTCCGGTGGTAGGCAACGGCGATGTGACAGACGGCCCTTCGGCAAAGCGCATGCTGGAGGAAACGGGCTGCACAGCGGTGATGATCGGAAGAGCAAGTCAGGGAAATCCGTGGATTTTCCGCGAGGTAAATCACTATCTGGAGACCGGGGAGCAGATGGAGCGGCCGGGACACCGCGAGGTGATTCAGATGCTGCTGCGTCATGCACAGCTTATGCGCGGCGTGAAGGGAGACCGGATCGGAATACAGGAAATGCGTCATCACGCTGCATGGTATCTCCAGGGCTTTCCCGGTGCAGCAAAGCTGCGTGTAAGAATCAATACAATGAGCAGCTTTGAGGAGCTGGAGGACATGCTGCATAAGGAATTTCCTTATGTTTGACAGAAATTCGGAAACTCTAGTATAATGCACACCGTTATCGTCTGCAGAGCCTGCCAGAAAGGCTTTTTTGCAGGAGTATGACAGGAGAGCCGGAAGGGGAATCTGACGGCTTTTATCTGCGTTGCTCCAAAGGGAGAAAGGTCGAAAATAACGATGGAAGAGAAGAAAAATATTTTAACGTATGCCGGTCTGAAAAAATATGAGGATGAGCTTCACAATCTGAAGGTGGTTCGCAGAAAGGAAGTGGCTCAGAAGATCAAGGAAGCCATGGAGCAGGGAGATCTTTCGGAGAATGCGGAATACGATGCAGCCAAGGATGAACAGCGTGATATTGAGGCCAGAATCGAAGAGCTGGAAAAGATTCTCAAGAACGTTGAGGTTGTGACGGACGAGGATGTCGTACTGGACCGGATCAGCGTTGGCTGCAAGGTTACCGTGCATGACGAAGAATTTGATGAAGATATTCCCTACATCATTGTAGGCTCGACAGAGGCCAACAGCCTGGAGAATAAGATTTCCAACGAGTCTCCGGTGGGCAAGGCCCTGATGGGAGCAAAGGTAGGAGATGTTGTGAAGGTGGAGACAATGGCAGGAGCGATGGCTTACAAGGTTGTTTCCATTGAGAGAGTGAATGACTGATCAGACTGCATCCTGATTGGCTGCAAATGCAGCGCAGGAGCAGAGAGGAAAGGGGATCGCAATGGCGGAAAATCAGAACAATCAGAGCGCACCACAGCAGGATATCAGCCAGCTGGAAAAGGTCAGAAGAGACAAGCTTGCGGAGCTGCAGGCTGCGGGAAAGGATCCCTTTCAGATAACCAAATACGACCAGACACACCATACTAAAGAGATTCTGGAGCAGTTTGACGAATTGTCAGGAGAGCTTGACGAGGAAGGCAACTATACGAAGGAGCCGGTGACGGTTTCCGTAGCCGGTCGTATGCTTTTTAAGCGCGTGATGGGAAAGGCTTCCTTTGCCAACCTTCAGGACAGGGACGGCAGGATTCAGATCTACGTTTCGCGAAATGATCTCGGCGATGAGGCCTATGCGGAATTCAAGCGTATGGACATCGGCGACATCATTGGCGTAAAGGGATTTCCTTTCCGTACACGTACGGGAGAGATTTCGGTGCATGCGAAGGAGCTGGTGCTTCTGTCCAAATCCTTAGAGCCGCTTCCGGAGAAGTTTCACGGGCTGCAGGATACAGATATGCGCTATCGTCAGCGCTACGTGGACCTGATCATGAATGAAGAGGTTCGGGAGACATTCAAAAAGCGCAGTGCAATCATCCGTGAGATCCGTCGTTTCCTTGCGGAACGTGATTTCATGGAGGTAGAGACGCCGATGCTGGTTTCCAATGCCGGCGGTGCAGCGGCAAGACCGTTTGAGACCCACTACAATGCGCTGGATGAGGATGTAAAGCTTCGAATTTCCCTGGAGCTGTATCTGAAGAGACTGATCGTTGGAGGCCTGGAGCGCGTCTTCGAGATTGGACGAGTGTTCCGCAACGAAGGTGTGGATACCAGACACAATCCGGAATTCACGTTAATGGAGCTGTATCAGGCTTATACGGATTACAACGGCATGATGGAGCTGACGGAGTCCATGTTCCGTGATCTTGCGCAGAAGGTGTGTGGTTCAACAACCATCGTCTACGGCGACAAAGAAATTGATCTTGGAAAGCCGTTCCGCAGACTGACCATGATCGATGCCATCAAGGAAGAAACCGGCATTGATTTTGATCAGGTTGCTACCGATGAAGAGGCGAAGAAGATCGCTGATGAGCATCACGTTGAATATGAGGATCGTCATAAGAAAGGAGACATCGTCAATCTCTTCTTCGATGAATTCTGCGAGGATAAGATGATTCAGCCGACATTCATCATGGATCATCCGATTGAGATCAGCCCCCTGACCAAGAAGAAGCCCTCTGATCCGTCGAAGGTAGAGCGTTTTGAGCTGTACATCAACGGATGGGAAATGTGCAACGCATATTCGGAGCTGAACGATCCGATCGACCAGAGAGAGAGATTTGCTGCGCAGGATGCGCTGGCAGATGCCGGCGATGAAGAAGCCAACCATACCGATGAGGATTTCCTGCACGCCATGGAAATTGGCATGCCGCCTACCGGAGGTATCGGATATGGTATTGACCGTCTGGTGATGCTGCTGACGAATTCTGCAGCCATAAGGGATGTTTTGCTGTTCCCGACGATGAAGAGTTTGGATAAGTAAGGATTCAAAAAAGCCAGTATTTATGC
>CAVFRZ010000083.1:0-8983 GCA_963624875.1 Anaerovibrio sp. | reverse complement strand
GAGATGGGTGCTGAATAGTTAATTTTATTTGGCGAGAACGCCACATGAGCAAAAGAAAAGCTGCGTAGCAGCGATTTTGCGAATGGGCTCTGAATAGTTACCCATTTTTTTATGAAACGCAGCAGGCAGGTCTTTCATTTCCGAAAGACCTGCCTTGATGTTGGTTGAACAATATATCCGCGCAATTACAGCTGCGTATCTACAAAGATTGCATAGATGGCCCGGATCGCTCTTTCATAATCCGAATTCTCCACGCCGATGATGATATTAAGTTCTGACGACCCCTGGTCGATCATGCGAACATTCACATGCGCATGAGCAAGTGCCGAGAAAATGCGGCCGGAGGTTCCTCTCTGCGCCTTCATTCCGCGGCCGACCACAGCGATCAGTGCCAGATCCGACTCAATTTCAATGGTATCCGGATCCGCCAGCCGGTGAATCTCAGAGACCACCTGCTGCTCCTTGTCCATGAACTCGCTTTCATGAACAACAACGGTCATCGTGTCGATACCGGAGGGCATGTGCTCAATGGAAATACCGTTATCCTCAAAGGCCTGCAGTACGCGGCGGCAGAAGCCGACCTCCGTATTCATCATGTCCTTGGTAATCAGGACAGCGCAGAAATCCTTTTTGCCGGCAACGCCCGTGATCGTGTACCCGGATCTCTGGCAGGTGCTCTCTACAATCCAGGTGCCCTCATCCTCCGGCTTATTGGTATTTTTTATATTGATCGGAATTCCTTCCCGGCGAACCGGGAAAATGGCATCCTCGTGAAGGACACCGGCTCCCATATAGGAAAGCTCGCGAAGCTCACGATACGTGATGTTGCGGATGGATGCCGGATTGTCGACAATGCGCGGATCCGCCACAAGGAATCCCGAGACATCGGTCCAGTTCTCGTACACACCCACATGGCAGGCACCGGCAACAATAGAGCCGGTGATATCAGAGCCGCCGCGAGAGAAGGTCTTTACCTTCCCGTTCACATCGCATCCGTAAAAGCCCGGAACTACCGCGTGCTCCAGCGCCAGGAGACGCTCTCCTGTTGCCTTTTTCGTCTTTTCTTCGTCGAGCTGACCTTCTTCATCAAAGAAAATAATCTCCGCCGCGTCCACAAAGGTATAGCCCAGATATTCTGCCATCACCCTGCCGTTTAAGTACTCCCCGCGGGAAGCCGTGTAATCACGGTTCGGCTCCGTCTGCAGAGCCTTCTCAATCGCAGCAAACTCATCGGCCAGAGAAAAGGAAAGGCCGAGTCCCTGAATGATCTCATTGTAGCGGCTCTGCAGCTCGCGGAAGGGATCCGTGAAATCCTCCCCACTGCTTGCAAGCTCGTAGCAGCGGTACAGCAGATCCGTTACCTTTGTATCACCGGAAAACCGCTTGCCCGGTGCAGACGGAACCACATAGACACGATCCTGATCGGCACGGATAATGTCCCCGACCTTTTTAAACTGATGCGCATCCGCCAGCGAGCTTCCGCCGAATTTTACAACCTTTTTCATAACACTCCTCTTTATTACCCCTCATAAGCAGCAAACCTGTCTGTATCCGCTGCCCGCACGCCAATATTCCTTATGCACTCAGCACGCGGATGCTCTTTTTGAGTGACGGGATCTGTGCCGCCTTCTCCTCAAATTCTGCCTCTGTAATTTCAGGTGTCACAAAAGCAAACTCCTCCGGAAGTGCCTCGTTTACCACAATCCGGATATCTCCGCCAAAGAGTCCTGTTGCCTTTACCAGATCCTCCTTACCGATCCGGACAAAATAACGATCCTTCCACTCCATCGGATCCAGAAGATCCGCATCCTGATTGGTCAGTCCGATGTTGATGCTGCTGCCGATGCTGCGGGCACACTCTACGACATCCGAAACCACTGCGCTGGCTGTAGGGAGCTTTCCGGCACCGCTTCCGTAGAACATCAGGTTGCCGACCATGTTGCCGTGTACCAGAATGCCGTTGTACACATCGCTTACGCCGTACAGCGGATGATTCTCCGGCACCACATAGGGGGCGGTACGCACGTATACCTTTCCGGTCTCCGGATCATGATGGCACACACCCAGGAGCTTAATCGCGCTGTGAAGCTGCCTTGCGTAGCCAAAGTCGTCTGTATCGATCTTTGTAATGCCCTCGCACGGAACCTGCTCGAACTTGACATTGCCGCCGGTAACAAGAGAAGCCAGGATCGCAATCTTGCGGCAGGGATCATAGCCTTCGATATCCGCCTCCGGATTGCGCTCTGCGTATCCGTTGTCCTGCGCCTGCTTCAAGGCTACGTCAAAAGCAAGCCCCTCCTGCTCCATCTTCGTCAAGATATAGTTCGTTGTTCCGTTAAGAATTCCCATAATGGACGTAATGAATTCCTGAGAGAACGATGTGCGCAGGGG
Source organism: Anaerovibrio sp. (assembly GCA_963624875.1). GTDB lineage: Bacteria > Bacillota > Clostridia > Lachnospirales > Lachnospiraceae > CAG-791. The sequence continues at coordinate 6,592 of CAVFRZ010000083.1, read as the reverse complement.
ACGCAGAATCGGAATTCCGCCGCCGACACTTGCCTCAAAGAGATAGCTGCAGTTATGCTCCTTGGCCGTTACCGCAAGAACACCGCCCAGCGCATCCACCAGCTCCTTATTGGACGTGCACACGCTGATTCCCTTCTCCAGAGCCTTCTTGGAAAAAGTAAACGCAGGCTCCTTTCCTCCCATCGTTTCACAGATCACGCGGATTTCCGGATCATTCAGAATGACGTCAAAATCGTGCACCACCCGGTCCCCGTAGGGAGAGTCCGGAAAATCGCGAAGATCCAGAATATACTTAACATGAATTCCTTCCGGACAATCACGGAGTATCTCCTTTTGATTCTTGTCAATCACCTCGGCAACACCGCTTCCCACTGTACCAAAGCCCAATATTGCGATTTCAATCATGTTCATCCTCCATTCCGCTCTGCGGCTGAATAGTTACTTAAATCTGTTTATGTCTGCGGAAGACCCGCAATCTTCATGCGATGTACTCCCGAGAGTCCCTCCAGCTGTGCCAGGAGTGCGCTGATGTCATCGCTGTCCTCCAGCACCTGAATGCTGATGCTGACCGTCGCCATCCCTCCGATGGGAATGGACTGATGAATGGTCAGGATATTGGCACGGAGCTTCGCAATGACGCTTAGAATGTCCGAAAGTACACCGGTTTCGTCACTGATTTCCAGAGACAGGGTAACGGTCATTCCAACCATACTGCTGTGAAACTCTTCAATATCATCCTTAAACTTGTAGTAGGAGCTGCGGCTGATGCCCAGCAAATCCACCGCCTCCTGCACGGTTTTCACCTTGCCGGTGGACAGGAGCCGGTTGACCTCCACTACCTTCTGCAGCGTTTCCGGAACTGCACGTTTGCGAATCAGATAGAGATCCGTTTGGTTATGCAAAATCATCACACCTCATCTTTCCAGTGCTGGCTGTACGCTTCTCACGGACATTTGTGCGCCAACGTTGGATATCCTAACACCACAGGTATAGCAATGCAAGGGCAACTTTACTTTAACTCTGTAAAATGTTACCATGATGAATCATGATATATGCCAAAGTGCCGCCGGCATTTGCATTGCAGGTTTGGGGGATACATAATGAATAAGAAGTTACACACAGATGCAGTTGACCAGCTTTTTGATGGTATTCTGGCGCTGAAGGATAAAGAGGAATGCTATCGCTTTTTCGAAGATTTGTGCACCGTAAACGAGCTCCTTTCTCTTTCGCAGCGCTTCGAGGTGGCCGCTATGCTGCGCAATCACGAGACATACCTCAAGATCGCCGAGCAGACAGGCGCCTCCACTGCCACCATCAGCCGTGTCAACCGTTCACTCAATTATGGGAATGACGGCTATGAGATGGTTCTGGAACGGATCAAAGAAAAGTAAGCTTTTAATTAAGATTTTTATAGCGGGTGTACTGCTGTATTTGCTGGCAGTACTCCCTTTTATTGTATACCGCGGCGGTATTTTCTTCTATTACGGGGACTACAACGTACAGCAGGTTCCCTTCTACATTCTCGCGCACCGCGCAGTTCGAAACGGCAACTTCTTCTGGAATTTTAATCTGGATCTTGGCTCCTCCATGGGCGGCAGCTTTGCTTTTTACCTTTGGGGAAGCCCGTACTTTTGGTTCTCCTGTCTGTTTCCTGAGGCATGGATTCCCTATATGATGCCCTTTTTTATGTCTCTCAAGTACGGAACGGCGCTGGTGACATCCTACGTCTGGCTTTCCACTCAGGTACAATCTGAGCGCGGAGCACTTCTTGGCGCGCTTTTGTACGCCTTCTCCGGATTTGCGGCCTGCAACATTGTCTTCCAGCACTTTCATGAGGCCATCGCCTTTTTCCCGCTGTACCTTCTGGCCGCAGATTCCCTGCATACACATCTGCAAAAAGCACGCTCGTCCGGTTCCAGAGCTGCTCTTCTTTCGGGGTTTCTTGCATTTTCTCTGATGACGGCTGCCATGTCTGTCATCAATTACTTTTTCTTCTTCGGACAGGTGGTTTTCCTGATTCTGTACTGGCTGATCCGCTATTGTCCCGGCCGGCATTTTATGATGGTTGTCAGAGAGGCCGGCTGGTATGTTCTTGCGGCTCTTCTGGGGCTTGCACTTTCCGCCTTTTTCCTGATTCAGGTGTGGGATACCGTCTCCGGCAACACCCGGCTCTTAGATGTTCTCCTTGGTTATAACATGGTGGCCTATTCCGAGCCGACAACGCCTCTGGCAATTCTGAAATCCTTCTTCATGCTCCCGGATCTGGTAGGCCGCGGAACTCTTTTTACCAGTGAGCAGGTTCGCGTCAGCTCCCTTTCCATGTATGTGCCGTGCTTTGCCGTCTCCGGTGCCATCGCCTTCCTAAGGAGCCAAAAGCGCGGTTGGAAGCGGCGCCTTCTTATGGCCTGCCTCGTCACCGCCTTTGTACCGATTCTGAATTCGGTTTTTGCAATGTTCAACTCCGAATACTATGCACGGTGGTTTTATATGCCGATTCTCATGATCTGTCTGGTCACCGTGGAGGAGCTCGAGGACTCTGACTACAGCAACCTGCGAGTCGGCACCCTTTGGACCTTTCTTGCCACCGCGCTTCTTATCCTGTGTGCCTTTCTTCCTACGGAGGCTGTCTCGGAGGAAGCAGAAAGCGGCATTGCCTGGCTGCAGATCATGGAATATCCGGAGCTTTTCCTTGTAGAGGCCATTGTAACTGCACTGATGCTGCCGGCGCTGGTCGCCATGGTGCGCGGTGCGCATTTGCCTCTCCCGGCGTCGGTTTCAGCAAAGCTCTCCTCCAGGCAGCCTCTGCTCTCTTCGCATTTGGCCCCGAACAGGCAGCGCTGCGGACTCGTTTCACGCACAGCCCTTATCCTCACCGCGCTTTGCTGCGTCCTGACACAGATGGGCGTGTTGTATAACGGGAATTCTCTGATTGCCAAAAGCGGCGGAAATAAATGGAGAAGTCAGCTTCTTCAGGATAAGCCGGTCCCGCCCGGATATGAAGACACTGACTTCTCCCGCATCGAGACCGACGGAACCTCCACCAATTATGAAATGGTATGGGGGTATCCTACCATCCACTGCTTTGAAAGTACTGTGTCTCCCGGTATTTTTGCCTTCTATAAGGGTATCGGCAAAGAACGGACCGTAGACTCCAAGCTAAGCTTTGCGCATATCGGTGCCAGAGCAATTCTCTCCGCCAGGTATTACCTGGAAAATGAGCTTGTCTCCTCCGATGAGTCCTATTCGGATAAGGGCGGTCTGATTGGCTACCGAAAGGTTGGTGAATCCGACGGCTACAGCATCTATGAAAATCAGTATTTCATCCCCATGGGCTTCACTTTTAACAGATACATGACAGAGGACACCTATTCGCTCCTTCTGGACGAGGACGAAACGGCTGCCGACCGTCTCTTAGCGGAGGACATCATTCTCAGTGATGAGGCAGCAAAGCTATACGGGTATCTGTTTGAAGAGCAGGATACCGAGCTGGATCCCTCCGGCATTTCCTCCGACCGGTTCTTTACCGCCTGCAGAGAGCGCGCTGCCACAGCCTGCAGCAGCTTTCAGGTGAATCAAAGCGGCTTCACAGCCACAACAACCCTTGAAAAAGAAAACCTTGTTTTCTTCTCGGTGCCCTATGAAAACGGCTGGAAGGCACAGGTGGACGGACAGGATGCAGACATTGTGACAGCCGATTACGGCCTCATGGCCGTATATGTACCGGAGGGCACCCACACCATCACGTTCACCTATCTCCCCTATGGATTTAAGCCGGCTGTCATCGTATCCTGCTGCGCCGGTGCGGTGCTTTTTGTATTGCTGCTCGCTGTCATCCAACGACAGGGTGCGGCAGGATGTCCGGATCGACCATAAATTTGATTTACTTTTCGAAATCTCTGTGATAAGGTTTATTTCGTTATGAGGGAGCTCATAGCACTACATTATTATTTTTTCATTCAGCGGAGGTAGTTTAGAATGAACAAGGGTACTGTTAAGTGGTTCAACAACCAGAAGGGTTATGGCTTCATTTCCGATTCTGAAGGAAACGATGTATTCGTACATTATTCCGGACTGAACATGGAAGGCTTCAAGTCTCTGGATGAGGGCGAGGCTGTTGAGTATGACGTAATCCAGGGTCAGAAGGGACCGCAGGCCGTTAACGTAACCAAGCTCAACTAATTTGGGTTGATGCCGGCAGCGTTCGGTCACTAATAGATCAAGAACAGAGTGCCTTTTCTTAAGATATACGTTTGGATATACGCAGTTCTTTTCTCGCGCGGCTGTTGCCGTGCGTTTGAGTACGGTATGTGAGTACTGTATATTTGAGTAATTGTGCAAGATGTAAATGAGCTGATTAGTAGCAAAGGGGACATCCGTAAGGATGTCCCCTTTGCTGTGTCCCGGTGTCCGCAGCATCTCCCTAATCTGCCATCTCCGCCAATTTCTCCAGAGAGAGATCTCCGCCGAAAAGGTCCAGCGCACTCCCCACGGTTACATCCATACATCCGTCCGAATGCTCCCGAATCGTCTGCAGGTCCTCATAGGCATGTACACCTCCGGCATACGTAACCGGAAAGACATCCCCTGTGCGCTCTTTTTCCTCCCTCTGCCAGTTTCCCAGAAGGCTGACCAGGTCTTTTTCGATTCCGGATCTTTTCCCTTCCACATCTGCCGCATGGATCAAAAACTCATCACAGCATGCAGACAGATCGCTCAGTGTTTTCTTCGTAATCCGCAGATCGGTCGTCTTCTGCCAGCGATCCGTTACCACCGCATAAGAGCCGTCCGTCTGACGCTTGCAGGAAAGGTCCAGAACAAGGTGTTCCCTTCCCACAGCCTTCACCAGCCTCTCCAGGCGGTCTGCATCCAGCCTTCCATCCCGAAATACATAGCTTGTCACAATTACATGAGAAGCTCCCTCCTCTAGGAACTTCTCTGCCGTCTCCGCCGTGATGCCGCCGCCAATCTGCATTCCGTTCGGATAGGCCCGCAGCGCCTGTATCGCCTGCCGGCAATCTGCTTCATATCCTGCGGCATCCGATACCGGATTCAGAAGGATGATGTGTCCGCCGGGCAGCCCCCGCTCCCGATAGAGCTCTGCATAGTATCCGGCATCCCTGGCAGAAACAAAATTCTCTCTGCAGGCATCACCGCTCTCCCGAAGAGTGCTCCCGACAATCTGCTTCACCCTGCCATCATGAATATCAATACACGGACGGATTCTCATGCCAGCACATCCTGCATGTCGTAGAAGCCAGCCGGACGCCCTGCCAGATATCCGGCCGCAGCCAGTGCTCCCTTTGCAAAAATAGCGCGGCTGTACGCCGTATGAGAAAAGGTAATGACCTCGTCCTGCCCGGCGAAAATAACATCATGATCGCCCACAATCGATCCTCCGCGAACAGAGCTGATGCCGATTTCATTTCTCGGCCGTTTCTGCCTTCTCGTGCTGCGATCATAGACGTATGTACACCGCTCTTCCAGGGAATCATTCACAGCATCCGCCAGCGCCAGCGCGGTTCCGCTCGGCGCGTCCAGCTTTTGATTGTGGTGCTTCTCCACGATTTCACAGTCAAAGCCGGACGCCTCCAGCTTCGGTGCTGCCTCTGCAAGGAGCTTGAGGAGAAGGTTGACTCCAATAGACATATTCGCCGACTTCAGAACCGCCACACTCTCTGCTGCCTGATGCAGCCTTTCCATCTGCTCATCGGAAAGTCCGGTTGTGCAAACGGCAACCGGAACCTTCTTCTCTATGCACCAATCCAGGAGGTGGTCCACCGCCTTCGCATTCGAGAAGTCAATCACAACGTCGACCTCCTCCTGCACATCCTCCAGTGCAGAATATACCGGATAGCCGGCATAGGCCTCCCCATTCGCATCTACCCCTGCCGCAATGCAAAGGGTCTCATCCATGTCGGCCAGCTCTGTAATCATTCTTCCCATACGGCCGCAGCAGCCATGCATCAGAATTCGTACCATTCGTTTATCTCCTTACTTTCCGAGTAAGCCCAGTCTGACCATTGCCTCCTTGAGCTTTTCTGCCTTCGACGGTGTCATCTCCGTCAGAGGCAGACGAAGCGGTCCTGCCTCAAAGCCCATAAGACTCACCGCCTTCTTAACCGGGATCGGATTTACCTCCGAGAACAGGCACTCAAAAACCTCTTCACTCTGCAGCTGCAGCTGCAGAGCCTTTGCAAGGTCACCGTCCGCAAAGGCTACACACATATCATGCATCAGGCGCGGTGCAATATTGGCTACTACAGAAATCACACCAAGTCCGCCGACCGACATGATCGGCACCGTCTGATCATCGTTTCCGGAATACAGCTCAATGTTGCCATCCGTAAGGGACATCAGCTTGACAATCTGACTGAGGTCACCGCAGGCTTCTTTAATGCCGACAATTCCGGGAACCTCGCGAACAAGCCTTGCTACCGTCTCCGGCAAGAGATTTACTCCCGTGCGGGACGGAACGTTGTACATCAGAATCGGCATCCCGTTTCCTGCCTGCGCTGCTGCGCGGAAGTGCTGATACAGCCCTTCCTGCGTGCCCTTGTTGTAATAGGGGGTAATAACCAGCGCCGCATCTGCG
>CAVFRZ010000082.1:0-8986 GCA_963624875.1 Anaerovibrio sp. | reverse complement strand
TTGCAATTCCGAACGATACCACCAACGAGGCAAGAGCACTTCTTCTGCTGCAGCAGGAGGGCCTGATCACTCTGGCGGACGGCGCCGGTGTAACCGCAACCGTAAATGATGTTGCAGAGAATCCTCACAACCTGGAGCTGGTTGAGGTTGAGGCTGCACAGGTTCCGAAGCAGCTTCCCAGCGTAGCCTTCGGCGTTATCAACGGCAACTATGCACTGGAGAACGGCCTCAATGTGGCAACGGACGCTCTGGCTACCGAGTCTGCAGAAGGTGATGCAATCCAGCAGTATGTGAACATCATCGCTGTAGAAGAGGGCAACGAGTCCTCCGCAAAGATCAAGGCTCTTGTTGATGCACTGCACTCTGAGACTGCTGTAAATTACATCAACGATACTTACCAGGGCGCTGTTGTTGCTTACGAAGGCGAGCAGTAAACCAGGAAGTCAGATAGAAAGAACTGTTAAGAAAGGGACCGGCATCCTCTCTTTGTGGGGATGTCGGTCCTTTTTGACTGCAGCCGGATTTGTAATTATTTGAATCCGACGGATGAGTGTAGTATGGTTCATAGAAACAGCCACAACGAGTTTTTCTGAATGCAAAGAGAAAATGCCATCAGGCGTTTTCGGGTATTAAAATCGAGATGGGTGCAGAATAGTTACCATTTTATGGTGCTGTGTAACAACATGGCAGGGGGCATGAAAGCATGAGTGATTTACAAAGAGAATGGATGACGCCCTTTTGGGAGGGAACGCTGTGCTATCGCGAGACCTTTGCGATGGTAGGGGCAAACGGAATTTGCCGGGCACCGTTTCTATGGCAGCCATCCCGTGTGCTGTGCGTAGAGAGCTACGATGGGACCATGTGCTACGAGGATGGGAAGGACTATCTTGTGGAGAGGGACGAACTGGTTGTTCCGGATGGAAGCAGGATTCCTGTCACAGACTGGGAGAGCTGGGTATATTCCAATCGTGAGATTGCAGTACGGAAAGGAAAGGGGAATTCGTTTGCTGAAGAGTTTGGCCCGATGGCAGCGACTGACGGAGGTTTTCTGAATCTCTGCGCAGTGGGGCGTCCGGAGGTGCTTACTGCCTGTCAGATTGCGGTCACCTATGAGACGGAACGCAAGCAGGTGTCTGCGGCACCGACATGCGAATTAGAATATCTCCCCCGTCTTGTTCAAAGGCTGCAGACGGAGGAGCAGGTTACGGTTGTCTTGTATGGAGACAGCATATCCTGCGGCTACGACTGCAGCGGACTGTATGGGCAGAAGCCCTATCAGCCCATCTGGGCGGAACTGCTGCAGCATCGGATGAACGAGCAGTGGGGACAGAGGGTACAGTTCCACAACATGTCTTTGGGCGGAGCCGATTCTGATTGGGCCATCCGGAATGCCGGGGAACGTGTTGGATGTTACCATCCGGATCTTGCAATTCTTGGCTTTGGAATGAATGACAGGTGCGGCGGCGCGGAGTACCGAGAGAAGACGAGGGCATTAATGGAGTGCATTCGGAGAGAGAGTCCGGAGACGGAGTTCCTCTTGATTGCCACCACGCTTCCCAATGCACTGGCTAAAACGCCGCCGCACTATTTCTGCGCGCATCAAAGTGAATACAGCGACAGTCTGCAGGAATTGACGGGAAGCGGCGTCGCATTGGCTGATATGCAGTCTGTACAGAAGGAAATAGAGAAGAGGAAGCGCTATATCGATTTGTCAGGAAACTGGCTGAATCATCCCAATGATTATCTGGCGAGGATTCAGGGCCAGGTAGTCATGAAGACGCTGGGACTGGAATAGTTATAAAAGGTGGTTGACAGGCGGCTAAGGAGTATAGTATCATAGCTTTTGTCTTGAGGCGGGAAGCCTTTGGAACAGAAGAATGCGATAGTAGCTTAGTTGGTAAAGCGCCACCTTGCCAAGGTGGAGACCGCGAGTTCGAGCCTCGTCTGTCGCTCTGAATGTCCTTCGGAATCGAATGGTTCCGGAGGATTTTTTTATAACAAATGACAGAGGATGAGTGTCAGAAATCGCAGAAGCCCCTGGGAGAGTTATCTCTCGGGGGCTTCTGCGGATCTTGTGAGAAAGCTTACAGGCTGCGGCAGAATTCCAGCGCGTCCTCCAGCCAGCCCTCTACGGCCAGTCCGTTTCCAAGGCCATAGCTGTGACCACCGGTCTTGCCGAACCGTGTGCGGCAGGGGATGCCGAGCTCTCTGCAGGTTTTCTCCATCAGAAGACTGTTGGAGAAGGGGACGGTTCCGTCGTCTTCGTTGGCGGTCAGATACACCGGCGGATAGGACGCATCCATGTACGCTGTCAGCTGGTACGGCGCGAGGGACGCATCTGTGAATTCCGGTCCGCCGATGCGCCGCAGGAAATCCGCCATGCCGGTATGTGCCGGGTGTCCTGCAGGAAAGGCGTGGTAGGTCTGCAGGAAGGTGTTCATATCAATGGCCGTATATCCAAGGAAAATCATCTTCGGACGAGGCAGACCGGCTGCCCTCCAGCCGAAATTAGTCGATCCCATCTCTCCGGCCAGCGTTGCTCCGGCGGAAAATCCGCCGATGATGTAGTTTCCCTTCGAAATGCGGAATGTGTCGGCATGATCTTCAATGAAGCGGACGGCTGTCTGCATGTCCTCAATTGCTTTGCCTAGCACGGGTTCCTGCTTGGTGCGATAGTACAGGACAAAGGCAGTATATCCAAGCTCATTCAGTCTTGCTGCAATGGCCATTCCCTCGATCAGCCCCCACTGCCGGTTGAAGCCGCCCCCGGGGATGACTACAGCGTAGGGCTTATCCGATTCCGGACCGGGAAAGTGCAGCAGGACGCTTTTGCTCTTATCCCACTGGCTAAGGCAGGTTTCCTTGTCATAGATGTGGTGCACATAGGGCATGCCGCCTTTGTCTGCAGCCAGCTCCTCCATACGGTGCAGCGCGGTGACAAAGCCGACCGTTTCAAAGCCGTAGCGTGCGAGCGGTGAATTCCAGTGGTCCGGCGTCATATCGGTAAAAATATAATCGGCAAAAACGCCATAATTGCCGCTTTTCACCAGATCTGCGATGGTCATCTGAGGGGTGATGTCGTGGTAGTTCATGATTGAATATCCTTTCTGCTTTCTAAACAATTACTACTTCTTTTTCACCCGAATCCCCGGTGCATTGGCCTTCCGATAAGCGGAGGGGCTGACGCCGACAGAGGCTTTGAAGATTCGGTTAAAGTGTGTCAGTGAGGAAAACCCGGTTTGCTCTGCAATCTTTGTCAATGGCAGATCGCATTCTGTGATCAGCCGCTGTGCATGGAGAATTCGCAGTGTATTGATGTACTGCACAATGGTGCGGTTTGTATATTTTTTAAATTCGTGGCACAGATAGTACTCGCTGATATAAAAGCGCTCCGCAATGTCGGAGAGACGCAGCTCGTTTTGATAATTGTTCTCGATGTAGGAGACAATCCGGGAGATGCGGCTTTGCACCTCCGGCCTTGGAGACACCGCCGTACTGCGCATCAGTATGACCAGGAGCGTGTTCAAAAGGCTCTGCGCAGCAGCGGAGTGCAGGGAGTCATTGGCTTCCTGTTCTCTTAAAAGCTCCCGAAGAAGAGCGTGTACGGAACCGGCAATTTTGCGGGAAGGGACATACAAACCGCTTCCCTCCTGAAGCATAGAAAGAAGCTCGTGAGAGAGAATAGCACCCTCGTTAAAATACAGGACCGTTCGCCGAAACGGTACATCCCGGTCTGAAAAGGAATGGTGCATGATGTACGGGGCGAACAGCATAAGGGATCCGGGGATCGTCTCGTATTGCTGGCCCTGCATGATGTGATATCGGCTTCCGTCCTCCAGATAATAGAGTTCAAAATAGGTGTGGTAATGGGAATGTGACATGTTGTCATTCACACCCTCCAGCTGCTGGCAGGCAACGGAAGAACCAGTTTCCATCAGAATGGACGCATAATCAATCACAAAATGAACCTCTCTGCTGAACAGATATACAAAAATCCAGCCACATCATAAAAAGCTTTGTGCGGTTTGTCTGCAAAAAAGCTCAAAAGCAACAAGATTTGTAAAATATAGCGGCCTCAACAACAAAAATGGTGTAGTTTTGCGCTTTCTATTTTGCTACGATTCAAGCGAAATGCAAGCCAAAAAGGAGGGATTGCGATGGCCTTAATGGAAACACACTATTACAGCTGCTCTCTTGGGAGCAACATTACGCTGAACGTGTTCGTTCCGACACCGGGCAGCAGTGAGCAGATCACGCAGATCAACCACAGTGATAAATATGACTATGAGGGTGGTCTTCCGGTTCTGTATCTTCTGCACGGCGCATACGGAGATGCGTTCTCCTGGATCCGCTACAGCAACATTGACCGGTACGCGCAGGATCGCGGCATTGTCGTGGTTATGGCGTCTGCGGAGAATTCGTTTTATCAGGATCTGCAGAGCGGTAGAAAGTACAAGACCTTTTTCACGGAGGAGCTGCCGGTCTTCATCCAGAACGTATTCCCTGTGAGCAAGAAGAGGGAGAAGACCTTCATTGCCGGCTTCTCCATGGGCGGGTACGGCGCATGGTATCTGGGCCTTAGCCGGCCGGAGCTGTACGCAAAGGCAGCGAGCATGTCAGGAGCTCTTGACATTGCAAGGCTCTATGAGGAGCAGGGAAAGGGAACCGAGAACAATCCGTTCTCATGGGAGAACTGCTTTGGAGATCCGGAGAAGCTTGCCGGGAGCAAGTACGATCTGTTTGCTCTTTATGATAAGGATGTGCAGAATGGCTGCGTACCGAAGCTCTATCAGGCTGTAGGCTATGATGACTTCCTTTACCAGGCCAATCTCCATGTCAGAGATGTCCTGCAGGAGAAGAAGGCAGACCTTGTCTACAAGGAGGATGAGGGTGGTCACGACTGGAATTTCTGGGATAAATACATTCAGGATATTCTGGACTGGCTGCTGGCGTAACGCAGCAGACACACAAGTAAGAAGGGAGAGAAAGAGAAAATGAGTAAGAAAGACAACACCGCCATTATGGCGAAGTTCGAAGAGAATGCCAAAAGACCTTTTGGTATTCGGGACAAGATTGGCTATGCCGCAGGTGATTTCGCAAATGATCTTACCTTCGTTATTGCCGCTTTGTTCATGATGAAATTCTATACCGATATCATGGGCGTCAGCGCAGCACTGGTTGGTACGCTGATGATGGTTGCGAAGGTGGTGGATGCATTCACTGATGTCGCGATGGGACAGATCGTAGACCGCTCCTCCTATACGGAAAAGGGAAAGTTTGCTCCGTGGATCCGCCGGTTTGCAGGCCCGGTGGCTGTGGCATCGTTTTTGATTTTCGCACCGTATTTTGCAGATAAGCCGATGGGCTTTAAGGTGTTCTGGATGTTCTTCACCTACATCCTCTGGGGCTCTGTATGCTACACCGGTGTGAACATTCCCTACGGCTCCATGGCTTCGGCGATGAGTGACAAGCCGGAGGAGAGAACGATGCTCTCCAACTGGAGAACCATCGGTGCAACCGTGGCACAGATCGTCATCGTGGTTATTCTGCCGATGGTGGTGTACACCACAGATGCAGAGGGACATCAGGTGCTCAGCGGCAGCAAGGTTATGCTGGCATCCGGCGTATGCTCCATTCTGGCGGTTCTGGTATACATGGTTTGCTACTATCTCTCCACGGAGCGCGTGAAGATGCAGCCGGCCGAGGAACAGAAGAGCATGTTCGAGCTGTTCGGCGTTCTCTTTACAAACCGATCCTTCGTGGGCATCGTCATCTCCGCACTGATTTTCCTGTTGGTACAGATGACACTGTCCGGAATGAACAACTACATCTACCCGAACTATTTCAACAGTGCAACCGCCATTTCTGTCAGCGGACTTCTGGCCTGCGGCGTTGTGCTGATCCTGTCCACCTTTGTTACCAAGCTGGCAGCAAAATTCGGCAAAAAGGAGCTGTCCATCATCGGAGCCTTCATCGGTGCGGCGGCCCTGTTCGCAGCATACATCATTCATACTTCCAGTGTTGTTGTCTTCGTTGGCATTTATCTGGTGGCATACGTGGGGCTTGCGTTCTTCAACCTGATGTGCTGGGCAATGATCATTGACGTTATCGATGACATCGAGGTAAAGAAGAACATCCGCAGCGACGGAACCGTGTACTCGGTATATTCCTTCGCAAGAAAGCTGGGCCAGGCTGCAGCGAATGGTCTTACGGGTCTGTTCCTGTCCATGGTCGGTTATACCAGCGCTACTGCATTTGATACCGATGTCGTAAACGGTATCTATGATGTAACTACTTTGTTCCCGGCCATCGGTTTCGTGATCCTGGCAGCGTCTCTTGCATTCCTCTATCCGCTTTCCAAGAAGAAGGTGCAGGAGAACGTGGAGGTTCTGGCGGCCCGCAGAGCGAAGTAATGATCGAAAGACGTGAAGCCTTGCTGCTGATAAATCAGCGGCGGAGCGATAGCAGATAAAAAAGACAGGCACCAGCCGGGCGGCAGGGAGCGGGCATCTTTGCCGCTTCAGTCGCCCGGCTGGTGTTTTACATATATCCTGCAAAGTTTTTTCCTGCAAAAGGTAAGATTTATATACTGTCATCCACTTTCACAGGCGGTAGAATGGTAATTGTTCATGGAAGAGGAACAGCTGCATGACGGCGGTTTGGTGAAAGTGCCATGAAGGGCTTGGCAGTACGGAGTATTGAAGGAATTCAGAGGAGCCGCAAAAGGATGCTCTGAAGGGGGAAAAGTATGACACAGTATGTGATGGCGCTGGATGCGGGGACAACCAGCAACCGGTGCATTTTGTTCGACAAAGGCGGACAGATCGTGAGTATGGCACAGCGCGAGTTTCCGCAGTATTATCCGAATCCCGGCTGGGTGGAGGAGGATGCCAATGAGATCTGGTCATCCATTCTGGCTGTGGCGGTAGAAGCCATGTATAAGGTGGGCATCACGGGACAGCAGATCGCTGCCATCGGCATCACCAATCAAAGAGAAACCACAATCGTATGGGACAGAGAGACCGGAGAGCCTGTCTACCATGCTATTGTCTGGCAGTGCCGGCGCACCTCCGGCTACTGCGATACGCTGAAGGAGAAGGGCCTGACGGAAAAGTTCCGCAGCAAGACAGGACTGGTGATTGACGCGTATTTTTCCGCGACAAAGGTGAAATGGATTCTGGACAATGTGGAGGGCGCACGGCAGAAGGCAGAAGAGGGAAGGCTTGCCTTTGGAACGGTGGAGACCTGGCTGATCTGGAAGCTGACCGGAGGCCGCCACCACAACACAGACTATTCCAACGCCAGCCGGACGATGATGTTCAATATCAACACGCTGGACTGGGACGATGAGATTCTGCAGGAGCTGGATATTCCCAGGAGCATGCTGCCGAAGGTGAAGAATTCCAGCGGGTATTTTGGCCATACGGATCCGACGTTGTTTCAAACCGAGATCCCCATCACCGGGGCGGCCGGCGACCAGCATTGTGCTCTGTTCGGACAGGCGTGCTTTCGCCGCGGCGAGGTGAAGAATACTTACGGCACGGGCGGCTTTATGCTGCTGAATACGGGAGAGACGCCGGTGTTCTCGGACAACGGACTGGTGACCACGATTGCCTGGGGAATCAACGATAAAATCACGTATGCACTGGAGGGTTCCATTTTCGTAGCGGGGGCTGCGATTCAGTGGCTGCGGGATGAGATGCGGCTGATTGACTCTGCAGCAGATTCAGAATTCTTCGCTTCCAAAGTAAAGGATACGAACGGCTGCTATGTGATCCCGGCGTTTACCGGGCTCGGTGCGCCGTACTGGGATCAGTACGCGCGCGGAACCATTGTCGGCATCACACGCGGCGTCAACAAAAATCATATCATCCGTGCGACGCTGGAATCGATTGCCTATCTGGTCAACGATGTACTGAATGTGATGCGGCGGGATTCCGGCATCGGCATTCAGAGCCTGAAGGTGGACGGCGGAGCCAGTGTCAACAACCTGCTCATGCAGATGCAGGCGGATATCGCGAACATTCCGGTGGAGCGGCCGGCCTGTGTGGAGACAACGGCGCTGGGGGCAGCATATCTTGCCGGTCTTTCCGTCGGCTACTGGCAAAATACCGATGAGCTTTCTGCCAACAATGGCATTGAGCGGCGATTTGCTCCGCAGATTACGGATGAGGAGCTTTCGGCAAAGCTTCGCGGCTGGCAGAACGCGGTGAAATATTCGTTTGATTATGCAAGGGAAGGGCAAGGTTGAAGAAAATGAAGGAAGGCAGGAGGGGAGTCATTATCATCGGAGCCGGTGTGTCCGGTTGCAGCATTGCCCGGTTTCTTGGCAGATACCAGGCAGATGTGCTGGTGATCGACAAAGAGGAGGATGTGTGCTGCGGCACCAGTAAAGCCAACAGCGCCATCGTGCATGCCGGATTTGACGCAGAGCCCGGGAGTACCATGGCAAGGCTTAATGTGATGGGAAACCGGATGATGCCGGAGCTGGCAAAGGACCTGGATTTCGACTTTCAGCAATGCGGGAGCCTTGTGGTGTGTCTTCAGGAGGAGGACCGGCCGGCGCTGCAGGCGCTGTATGAGAGGGGTACCTCCAACGGTGTTGAGGGACTGCGCATTGTAGAGCAGGATGAGCTGCGTCAGATGGAACCGAATATTTCAAAGGAGGCTGTGGCGGCGCTGTATGCACCTACAGGCGGAATTGTATGTCCATTTGGACTGACCATTGCCCTGGCGGAGAATGCAGCAGCCAACGGCGTGGAATTCCGGTTTGATACCAAGGTGCAGAAGATTGAGAAAATCGAAGAGACTGAGAATCCCCTGGGCGGCTGGAGACTGGAAACCTCAAAGGGGGTTCTGGAGGCGGACCTTGTGATCAATGCAGCCGGCGTCTATGCGGATATGATCCACAACCAGATCTGCGAGGACAAGCTGACCATTGTACCGAGGAGAGGAAGCTATCTTCTGCTGGATACTACGGCGGGAC
>CAVFRZ010000081.1:0-9019 GCA_963624875.1 Anaerovibrio sp. | reverse complement strand
CAATTTCAATCGTGAATATGCCTGCAAGCAGCGGGTTCACGTTGAAATGTGGCAGCCATATGGCGAACAGATCGCAGACAATGAGTGAGCCGGCACTTGACACGGGTGTGGTATCATTCTGATCAGATAGGAGAGAATTAAGATGGAAAACGAAATTTTTGAGAAAATGCCGATACCGAAGGCATATTTTAAGGTGGCCCTGCCGGTGGTCATCGGCATGGTGGTCAGTCTGATTTATAACCTGGCAGATACGTGGTTTATTGCCAGAACCGGTAGCACAGAGCTGGTGGCGGGGGTATCTTTGTGCGCTCCGGTGTTCACGCTGATGATTGCGTTCAGCGATATTTTCGGTCTGGGCGGAGGAAATCTGATTTCCCGCATGCTCGGCGGAGGTGAAAAGGAAAATGCAGCGTGTGTCAGTGCCTTCAGCATTTATGGCGCGATAGGCTTCGGCCTTGTGACAGCCGCTGTAATGCTGCTGCTGAAGGGCCCCATTCTGGGACTTCTCGGAGCAAGCCAGAGCACGCTCCCCTATGCATCTGCCTACTATACGTGGCTGGTACTGGGGGCGCCGATCATTATTTTGAATGTCGTGCCGGGAAATCTTCTGCGGACAGAGGGCCTTTCGGCACAGGCAATGGTCTGCACGATCATCGGTGCGGTGCTGAACATTGTGCTGGATCCGATTTTTATCTTTGCATTCGGGATGGGAGCGGCCGGCGCAGCCATTGCAACCGTGCTCAGCAATCTGGTTTCAGACATTCTGCTCCTTCGCGCCATGAAAAAGCACGCGGTCAACTTGTCTATTCGCCCGGGCGACTGCCGGATCAACAGTAAGATGCTGCAGAGCATTCTGTTCATCGGCATTCCGGCCTCCACGACGAATATGATGCAGTCCCTTGCGGTTCTTCTGACGAATCGGTGCCTTGTGGAATACGGAACGGATAAGGTGGCAGCACTGGGCATTGCCATGAAGGTGAACATGGTGAGTATGCTGATTCTGGTGGGCTTTGCCTTCGGTGCGCAGGCAGCGCTGGGATATTGCTACGGTGCGGGAAACCGGAAGAGGCTACAGGAATTCCTGCGGTTTGATATTCAGGTGCTGGTGACGCTGGCGCTTTTGTTCATCGGCGTATCGTTCCTGTTTACGAAACCGATTCTGGGAGTCTTTATGCAGGATCCGGCGGTGATTGCGGCAGGAACATCGATCCTGCGATGCCTTATGATCTCTGCTCCCGCTGTTGGCATTGTGCTGGCGATGACAACGCTCTTCCAGGCGGAGGGGAAGGCACTCCCTGCACTCATTCTGTCCATCAGCCGGCAGGGCGTTGTGCTGGTGATCTGTCTGTATGGCCTTCGGGCAGTATTTGGATATACGGGTATCCTGGCGGCCCAGGCAGCAGCGGATGTTATCACGATGGGGATTGCCCTGGGCCTGAAAAGGGTATATGCCGGGAAGTAGGCGGTTAAAAGGATCATTCCTATAGCAGTTCTTATGGATTTATGTCATATTATAGAAGCTTTTCAGCACGGAGTCTGGCGGATACGGTTCGTCAGACTCCGCCTTTTTTTATGTTGTGCAAAAGCAACTATTCAGCACCCATCTCGAATTTGATACTCGAAAATGCCCGATGGCATTTTCTCCTATCTTGGAGTGATTGCCGGCTTTGCCGACAATACACTCCGTGCGTCGGAGAAATCGCATATGCGAATTTCTCCTTGCATTCGGAAAACCTCGATGCGGCTGGCCAGAGGCGCTTCGAGCCTTGGCCGCCTGCCAATTTCAATCGTGAATTTGCCTGCAAGCAGTCAATTCACGTTGAAATGTGGCAGGTGCTGAACAGTTAACACAAAATCCTTGTAAAAAATCACTTTGATAATTGACATAGAGTTTAGCAATAGTATAATCGGCGATGGGCCAAAAGTTTAGTGACAGAATATCTGAGGTTTACTTCGGATGACAGAGCGCGCAGAGCCTTTTGGACGCTGTCAATACCGGATTTACCGGAATCGAGGCTGAAATGGAACAGGAACAGATTAATGAACAGATTGGCTGTAAGATCAAGGATTTGCGGAATCGAAACGGCCTGACGCAGCAGGAGCTGGCGGATCGTACCGAGCTGACCAAGGGGTTTATCTCGCAGCTGGAGCGGGGGCAGGTATCACCGTCTGTGGTGACGCTGCTGGATTTGATTGAGTGTCTGGGATCAACGCCTGCGGAATTCTTCAAGGAGGGGGCGCAGGAACAGGTCGTATTCAAGGAGCAGGACTACTTCGAAAAGATTGAAGAGGGTGTCAGCAAGATCGAGTGGCTGGTGCCGCCTGCACAGAAGTTCCAGATGGAGCCGCTGCTGGTGGAGATCGCACCGCACCGGTCGCTGGAGGAGGACAAACCGCATTCCGGAGAGGAGTTCGGCTACGTCATAAGCGGCCGCATTATTGTTCACTTTGGAGATAAGGATTACCGGGTAAAGGCAGGAGAGAGCTTTTATTACCGGACCACAAAGAGTCACCGGATTTCCAATCCCGGCAGCCGCCCTGCCAGGCTTTTGTGGATCAGCACACCGCCGGAGTTCTAGATCGCTGCGGATAAAAGAGGAGTACACACTATGGACAACACCAATATCATCGAACTCAAGCACGTGACCAAGTCCTTCAGCGATGGCTTTACTGCCGTGCAGGACTTCAATCTGGAGGTTAAAAAGGGAGAATTCGTTACCTTCCTGGGGCCCTCCGGCTGCGGTAAAACAACGACCCTGCGCATGATTGCAGGCTTCGAGCTGCCCACATCGGGTGAGATTCTTCTGGACGGCAAATCCATTACCAATCTTCCGCCGTATGAGCGCCCGATCAATACCGTTTTCCAGAGGTACGCATTGTTCCCGCATATGAATATTTACGAGAACATCGCCTTTGGCCTCAAGCAGAAGAAAATGGCCAAGGATGTGATTGAGCACAAGGTGAAAAAGGTGCTGTCACTGGTGGATCTGGAGGGCTTTGAGGAACGCAATGTGGCCACTCTTTCCGGCGGACAGCAGCAGCGCATCGCTATTGCAAGAGCCTTGGTCAACGAACCGGAAATCCTTCTTCTGGATGAGCCTTTGGGGGCACTGGACCTGAAGATGCGACAGGAGATGCAGATCGAGCTGAAGGATATGCATAAAAAGCTGGGCATTACGTTTATTTATGTGACGCACGATCAGGAAGAAGCGCTGACGATGTCGGATAAGATCGTCGTCATGAGCGAGGGACAAATTCAGCAGATCGGCACGCCGGAGGACATCTACAATGAGCCGAAAAACGCCTTCGTCGCCGACTTCATCGGAGAAAGCAATATTTTCAGCGGAATTATGACCGGGAAGCTGAAGGTGCGGTTCTGCGGCGGCGAGTTTGAATGCGTGGACGATGTGCCGGAGGGTACGCACATTACAGCGGTGGTGCGTCCGGAGGATGTGGAGATCACGGCCCCCGCTGCAGGAACCATTCAGGGCACGGTCATTTCGGTTATTTTCAAGGGAATGCACTATGAAATCACGGTGCAGTCCGGCAGAAATGAGATGGTGATCCAGTCGGTGAAATCAGCCAAGGTGGGCGATCGCGTCGGCATGCGGCTGGATCCGGACAGTATCCACATCATGGTGGCTGAGGATCACACCAACATTTTCCCGGTGGATATCAATCGGGATTACCGGCTGGCCTATAACGATCAGCTTCTGCATGCAAGTCTGACCAAGCTGATCAAGGGCGGGAAGCGTCTGGAGGACGGCACGCTGGTGGACGGAAACGGCGAAGCCATCGATCTGGACCGCACGAAGGTAGTGGCAGCCATTCAGCCGGGGGACATTGAAATGACGGACAATCAGGAGGAGGGCCTGGTGCAGGGGTACATCAGCAATCTGATTTACCAGGGCGACCATTACCTGTATGTCATTCATTCCGAGATGGAGCAGGATTTTGTCGTATACGATGAGGACCTTTGGAACATGGGAGACCGCGTCGGGCTGATCATGCCGGTGGAGAAGATGAAGTTTACACTTAAGAAGTGACACTCAGAATTTGATAACTGTTCAGCACCTGCCATATTTCAACGTGAATTGACTGCTTGCAGGCAAATTCACGATTGAAATTGGCAGGCGGCCAAGGCGCGAAGCGCCTCTGGCCAGCCGCATCGAGGTTTTCCGAAGGAAAATCGAGAGGGGCTGAACAGTTACTGTTTCGCGGACACTCGGAATACTTATAAGATCATTGATTGCCGCAGATGACGTGCGGCAGGAAAGGGAAGCATGCAGTTTAAGTTTACGAGAAAATCTCTGGGCATCCCCTATGCCCTCTATCTTGCGCTGTTTGTGGTGGCGCCGCTTCTGGTCTTGCTCTACTATGCTTTCACCAACGGCTCGGGGCAGTTTACGGTTTCGAATTTCACCGGCTTCTTTACTGATCCAAATGCCTTAGGGACCTTGTTCTACAGCTTTGCTGTGGCTGTGGTGACGACACTGGTCTGTCTTCTTTTGGCCTACCCGATTGCCTGCATTCTGGCGTTTTCCAAATTGAAGAACAAGGCGGCAATTGTCATGATCTTCGTGCTGCCGATGTGGATCAATTTCTCGCTCCGCATCACGGCGCTGAAGGAGATTCTCACCCTGTTTGAGGGCAACCTGGCGCTGTATCCGTTTTTTAATGCGGTGATCGGCATGACCTACGATTTCCTGCCATTCATGATCCTGCCGATTTATACGACGATCGAGCGGCTGGACGGTGCACTTCGCGAAGCGGCCATGGACCTTGGCGCCAATGAGAGAGAGACGTTTCTGCGCGTAACGCTTCCGCTGTCTGTTCCGGGAATTATGAGCGGTGTCTCCATGGTGTTCCTGCCGGCAATGACCAACTATGTGGTGCTGGACATGCTCTACAACAGCACGTATATCATGGGAAGCCTGATCGGAAGCTACTTCTCTGCCTATAACTGGAACGGCGGCTCCATGATCGCCTTGATCCTTCTGGCTATCATCTGCCTGTTCACGCTGCTGACAGGGGACGGTGATGAGAATATTCAGCGGGGAGGTGCACTGCTATGACACGATCTGCAAAGAATACGGCATGCAAAACAGGGAAGCTGATTTACCTGATCCTGATGCTCATGTTCATCTACCTGCCAATCCTGATTCTGGCGGTATACAGCTTCACCGATTCGACGAATATCGGTGCCATCCGCGGATTTTCACTGAAGAATTATGTGACGCTGTTCACAACAGAGGAGCTTCGCAGCATGATCGGCGGGACACTTCTCCTGGCCGTTAGTGCAGCTGCCATTGCTACTGTCCTTGGAACGATGGGGGCCATCGGATCCTTTTACTCAAAGGAAAAGGTGGGGCGCGCCATCTCCACGATGAACCAGGTGCCGGTTGTCAACGCAGATGTGGTGACAGGCTTTTCTCTCTGCATTCTTCTCGTGGTTGTTCTGCGGATCAGCAAGGACACCTTCATTCCGCTGGTGGCCGGTCACGTGACGCTGTGTGCGCCGTTTGTCTACCTCGCAGTGCTTCCGAAAATCAAGCAGATGGATTCGAGCCTGTATGAGGCAGCGCTGGATCTGGGGGCATCGCCGTTCCGGGCGCTGACGCAGGTGGTGCTGCCGCAGCTGTTCCCGGGCATTGTATCCGGTTTTGCGCTGGCTATCACGCTTTCGCTGGATGATTACTTTATCGCCACCTATACGAAACCGGCAACCTTCGACACCATCAGCACATATGTGGTCAATGCCACCAAGGGCTCACAGACGGCCATCAAGACCGCATTATGGGCGCTTTCCACCGTTATTTTCCTTGCGGTTATTCTGGTGGTTGCAGGCTGGAACCTGGCACAGATGAGAGGTCAGGAAAAGAGCGGGGAGGATAAGAGATGACAAAGCATGCAGTCTGGAAGGACGGCAGAGGAAAGCGTATGCTTGCCGCATGCCTTGCCGGCGGAATCGGAATCCTCGGCCTTTGGCAGACACCGGCGAATACGATAACGGCACAGGCAGCCATTACGGATGCGGTTGATGCGCCATCCGGGAAGAGCAAATCCGTGACACTGAGGATCTGCAGCTGGGAGGAATACATCGATACCGGCGACTGGGATGAGGATGAGGTAATTGACCTTCCCAGCGGCGATATCATCGGCGAGAACTCCATGATCCAGGACTTTGAGAACTGGTATGAGGAGAATTACGGTGTCAAGGTAAAGGTGGAGTATTCTACCTTTGGTACCAATGAGGATCTGTACAACATGCTGACGCTGGGCGATACCTTTGATCTGGTGTGCCCGTCGGAGTATATGTTCATGAAGCTGATCAGCGAGGATCAGCTGGTGCCGCTTTCGGACGACTTTTTCGATGAATCGCAGGAGAGCAATTACTATATCAAGGGCGTGTCCCCCTACCTTCGGAACATCTTCGAAACGAAGGAGATTGACGGCGAGCCCTGGGCTAAATATGCCGCCGGCTATATGTGGGGCGTGACCGGAATTGTATATAATCCGGCGGAAATGACCCGGGAGGAGGCTTCCACCTGGACAGTTCTGAACAACCCTGCCTACAAGCGGCGCGTGACCATTAAGGACAGCGTACGCGAGTGCTATTTTGCAGCGATGGGAGCGCTCCGACATGACCTTCTGACATCGGACGAATTCGTGAATGATCCGGATTACCGCGAGAAGCTGGAGGAGGAGATGAACGATACCTCTCCGGAGGCGATTGCCGAGGTTCAGGACTGGCTGCAGTCCATGAAGGACAATGTGTACTCGTTTGAGACAGATTCCGGAAAGGCGGATATGATCACCGGCAAGGTGGTTGCCAACTACCAGTGGTCCGGAGATGCCGTGTACACCATGGATCAGGCGGATGAGGATGATTTTGAACTGGATTTTGCCGTGCCGGAGGAAAGCACGAACATTTACTTTGACGGCTGGGTCATGCTCAAGAGCGGAATCGGAACGGATACGGCCAAGCAGCATGCGGCGGAGGCCTTCATCAACTTTGTCTCCCGGCCGGACAATGCCATTCGGAACATGTACTACATCGGTTATACATCGGTGATTTCCGGCGGTGAGGATCCCCGAATTCTGGAGTATCTGGACTGGAACTACGGCGCTAAGGACGATGAAGAGGACACAACCGAGTATGATGTGAACTACTTTTTCCAGGGCGAGGATGCGGCGAGCAGCGATGACTATATTCTGACTGTGCCCTCGGAGCAGGTAAACCGGCAGCTGGGAGCACAGTATCCGAGCACGGAAACGATCCGGCGATCCAGCATCATGCGGTATTTTACGCCGGAGCAGAGCGAGCAGACGAACCGGATGTGGGTAAATGTCCGCTGCTACAATATTAAGAATGTGCCTGTCTGGGGGTGGATTCTGATGCTGGGAGCGGCAGCAGGGATTGTCTGGCTTGCTGTTCGGAAGATTCAGCTCCTGAAAAAGACTGCGAGACAGGAAAAGGAACAAAGGCGCCGGTAGTGACGGGGCGTATTCTTAATATTCGATAGTGCTGGAGAATGGATTATGAAGGAAAAGAAGAGAGGGAGCTTCAGCGGCTCACTTGGGTTTGTGCTGGCGGCAGCAGGAAGTGCCGTCGGACTGGGAAATATCTGGAGATTTCCGTATCTGGCAGCGAAGGACGGCGGCGGTATTTTCTTAGTGGTGTATCTGTTGCTGGCGGTTACCTTTGGCTTTGCACTGCTTACTACGGAGATTTCCATCGGCCGCAGGACGAAGCAGAGTCCGCTGACGGCCTACGGCAAGCTTAAATCCAGCTGGGGGTTCCTTGGAAAGCTCGCCTGCATCGTTCCGGCCATCATCCTTCCGTACTACTGCGCCATCGGCGGCTGGGTGCTGCGGTATTTTGCGGTGTTTGTGACGGGAAATGTGGAGATCGCAGCGGAGGATGGGAATTTTGGCAGCTTTATCGCAACCGTACCTACACCGATTATCTGCATGCTCATCTATCTGGCAGCAACCTTTATTGTTGTGTATATGGGCGTAGAAAACGGTATTGAGCGCTGCTCGAAGATCATCATGCCGCTGCTGCTGGTGCTGATTATAGGAATTGGAATTTTCGGACTCACCATCCGCCACACGGATGAAGCGGGCGTGACCAGAACAGCTTTGGAGGGACTGAAGATATATGTGATTCCCAGTCTGGAGGGAATGACGCTGCGGAAATTTATGGCCGTTGTGGTGGATGCAATGGGGCAGCTGTTCTATTCTCTCAGCGTCGCCATGGGAATCATGATTGCCTACGGTTCTTATATGAAGGACGATGTGGATATCAATCAGTCCATCGGCAGAATTGAGATCTTTGATTCACTGGTGGCGTTTCTGGCCGGAATGATGATCGTACCGACTGTATTTGCTTTCCTTGGGACAGACGGAATGTCCGCAGGACCGAGCCTGATGTTCGTTACACTGCCGAAGGTATTCAATGCCATGGGCGGAATCGGAACCGTTATCGGAACCGTCTTCTTTGTGATGGTATTGTTCGCAGCACTGACATCATCGGTTTCGATTCTGGAGGCACTGGTATCAAGCCTGATGGATCAGACCGGGATGACACGCCGCCGGGCCTGCATGATCTGCGGCGTCTATGCGCTGGCTGCGGGTGTTATCGTATGCCTTGGCTATAACGTGCTGTATGTGGAGATACCATTGCCTAACGGCACAACGGCACAGATTCTGGATATTATGGATTACCTGAGCAACAGCATTCTGATGCCGATCGTGTCCATTCTGACCTGCATTTTCATCGGCTGGGTGTTGGGGCCGCAGGTTGTCATTGATGAGGTGGAGAAGAGCGGCAAAAAGATGTCGCGCAAGCGTCTGTACATTGCGATGGTTCGCTTTGTGGCGCCGGTTCTGCTGTTGATACTCCTGCTCCAGAGCCTGGGAGTGTTTTGATCGGCGGTTATATAAGAATGATAAAAACATAGTAACTTAAACTTCCCACACGGAAAATGCCGTTGTTCCTTGAAAACTCAATAGT
>CAVFRZ010000080.1:0-9023 GCA_963624875.1 Anaerovibrio sp. | reverse complement strand
GTTGAGGCACTTTCTGATGAGGCGATCACCCATATGCTGATGACCAGGGTTCCTGAGTGCACGCCCATGGTTGAAAAGATCCTCGGCGTCTATCGCAAGATCAAGAAGAAGGTGGAGGCGGAGGAGTTGGACGTTGTTATTTCTCCAAGAAATCTGGAAAACTGGGCAAAGCTGGCCAAGTATGACGGATATGTTAAAGCTGCAGAAAAAACGTTGATTCCTGTTGCCAAGTGTGACCGGGCACTGGAGGACACGATCCGCGGAATTATGATGCTTTATAAATGGAAGGCCTGATTGGCTTTACGAACCGGGTGAGTTTTATTTTAACGCCGGCATTATGGGGGCGGACACGAAGTTGATTTTGATGTTGTCTGTGGAGGTTGACTATGGCGATGTATGATCTGAATTATAAAGAGGAAATGAAGCTTGCCGAGCAAGGAGATCTGGACGCTATGTTTAATGTTGCTTCCTATATCGTCTGGGGAGATCAAGAATCACCGGTGGAGGCCGAAGCGGCAGCTCTTGCAGTCAAATACTTTAAGGCAAATGCTGAGAACGGCGAAACGGATTCGATGCTGGATCTCGGGGCAATGTATCTTGAGGGGCGAGGAGTCCGGAAGGACGAAAAGGAAGCTCTCATGTGGTATGAGAAAGCTGCAGAACATAACGGGTCACGGGCATGCAGATGTATCGGAAATTATTACCGCTATGACGTTCTGGACGATGGAACGCCGGTCCCTACAGCAGATCCTGTAAGGCTTCAGAAGGCATTGGAATGGTATCAGACCGGAACAGAACGCGGAGAGGAAAACTGTATTTACGAGTTGGGAGATTACTACCGTAAGGGGATTATTGTGCCGCAGGACAAGAAGAAGGCATTTGATCTGTACAGCAGAGCATATGAGATCTGTGAAGAGCTGAAGGGCGAGCACTTCATTGTAAATGACAGTTATTCCGATGTGTGTTTTCGGCTTGCAGAATGCTATCACTACGGGATCGGGACAGATATTGACCTTGAAAAGGCAAAGTGTTTTGCGCAGATTGCGAAGGAGAAAGCCAGGAAGCGTCTGGACAGCGGCGATATGTATGGCGGATACCTGTATCCGAGAGCGGTGAAAGAATGGCAGTCCATCATGGCGGAAACAGGATTTTGAAAAAGGTGCCGGTGAATCTGTGAAGAAAGAAGATCAGGAGCTGCTGACGAAGTTCCAGTGTGATTACAACCGAATAGCGGAAGAAACATTTGCCCAGGCTCTGGCGGAGAATGAGAGGGTGCGTCTGTTTTTCATCAATGAGAATCAGGCCTTTACGGATGGCAGGAATGTCGTAGTAGATCCTGCTGAGGATGAACTCTTCACTGACAGAGAAGCCCTTGATAATACAGGTGAGTTTCTCGGGTGGCCCAAGGTGGTTCTTGCGGATCCATGGAATGTCTTGCGAATTATCACAAGAGCGCAGACGATTCATGAATGCTTACATCTGCTCTATACGGATTTTCCGGGACGACAGGCCACGGATCCGAAGTGTGACACCCGCAACAAGAAGATCGTCATGGGGATGATTTCCAATATTATCGAGGATTCTTACATCGAAGCTGTGGGCTGCAGCTATTTCGACAACATGGAATTCTATCTTAAATTCGGAAGGGTCTCACGCCTCTTCGTGAGTCATCCGTCTGAAGGAACCGTCAATCGAAAATTCGGAAAGATGGTCGAAGCAGAGAAAAAGGAAGCGTCTGAGAAGGCCAGAGAGGATGGAAAAGAACCGCCTGCGCGTACGGCGGGTGAGCAGCTGATTGATTTCCTGAATCACATGGTGACATTCCTTCTTTATCCCATGGTTCGCGATGAAGCTCCGGAGGAAGATATCGCGGAATATGTGGAAATGGCAAAACCGCTTTTCCTTGAGGGAAGCACAGCCGCATCTCCTAAGGCGCGTTATGAGTATTCGTCGAAAGCATTTGACCTGATTGAGCATCTGATTCCCCCGGATATGGAGAAGCTGCCTGTGGAGCCGATTGCGCTCCGGCTGGGCGGTATAAAGACCCATGGCGGAGGAGGCAGCTCAATCGGCGAGGAGTCGCACGAGGGAAGATCTCAGGAGGTCACGACAAGACTCTTTACCGATAAGGATGGGAAAGAACGAGCAAATACTCTCAATGTAGATGAGATGATGCAGGCGGTGCAATCCTTTGCAAAAGACAAAAACGTCGCAAATGAGATCCTTTCCTATGAGGGCAGCTTTCAGATATTTAAGGGAAATGACTATGACTGCGCTGTTATCCATAAGGATATCAAGATCAATGAGAGCAGGCCGAAGATCGATCGGAACATGAGGATGGCATATCAGAACATTTACAACCGATATAAGATCAATATCCGTTCCTATAACAGCCGGTTTGCACAGATTGTAAAAGCACAGGTCAGTGAACGGGAGGAGAAATTCCAATACGGCAGCGGGATTAATTCCAAAAGACTGGGGGATGTAAAGAAACGTTACTGGTATCGCAGCGCGCAGGGCGAAAATGTACCGGATATGGCTGTCCTGCTCCTGATAGACGGATCCGGATCGATGCGCGGAGCCCGGCGAAAGGCGGCGATGCACTCTGCTGTAATCCTGAATGAAGTACTGAAGGCACAGGACATTACGCATGCTATCGTAGAACATCGGGCATGTTTTGATGATCCGGAGATCGATGTAAATATTCTGGTCGATTTCAATGGCCGGGAGGAAGAGAAGCTGAACCTGATGCAGCTTGATGCCTATGGAGATAACCGGGACGGCCTGGCGCTCTTCTGGGCGGAGCGATATATGGCACGGAATACGCAGACGGAATACCGACTGATTATTGTGCTTTCCGATGGCGTTCCGGCTCATGATGCGGATGATTACTATCCGCCGGTATCGACGAAGGATACAGCAAATGCGGTCCGGAAGATCACAAAGAGAGGTACCGATATCATCGGAATCTCATTGGATGACGCGGATGAATTTGACTGCTATGATCGCCTGTCGGAAATCTATCCGAATCTGGTGGGATGCAACGATCTGACAAAGCTCACCGGGCAATTGCTGGGAATCATAGAAAAGCTATTATGAGATGATACACGAACCGCACATAGCGCCAGATGCTGAATAGTTACCTATTTTTTAAGTTTATAGAGGATGAATATGGAGATCAAAAATTGGGCTTATGATGAGTTTCCGGAATTTACCAAAGAGGTCGAGGGCGCCGTTCGACTGCATACGACAGGCGAGGAACCGGGGGTTCAGCTGTATCATGCTGTGGAATACGCTAATGTGGACAAAACAGCACTTCATTTGAATGTTCTTTGTCCGGACACCAGAAACGAAAGGGTGACAGAGACGAAGCGGATCCGTCCTTGCATCGTTCACGTGCAGGGCTCTGCCTGGATGCAGCAGGACATCTATCGGGAGACTCCTCAGATTTCGAATCTGGCGAAGCGGGGGTATGTCGTTGCTGTTGTAGAATATCGTCATTCCGGCATTGCACCGTTCCCGGCTCAGATCATTGATACCAGAAATGCAGTACGCTTTATGCGCGTTCACGCGGCAGAATACGGAGTGGATCCGGAAAGAATCGCAGTCAGCGGAACGAGCTCCGGAGGACACACGGCGGTTTTTGCCGGAATGCGGCATAATGATAACACAAAAGAGAATCTTTTCCCCGGAGTTTCTGCAGAGGTATCGGGAATCCTCAATTTCTACGGGGCCACCAGCATCATGCGGGAGGACGCCAATCCGACGACGCTGAACCATTTGTTGCCGGACAGCCCAGAGGGCAGGGAAATGGGCGGAGTCAATCTGCGGGAGAGGGAGGAGCTTCGCCGCGCGATGTCTGCGGACTGCAATATTACGAAGGACACGGACATTCCGCCCATGCTGATCCTTCACGGAACAAAGGACCGGCTTGTCAATGTCGCCCAGAGTGCAGATTTATATTGCAGACTCCGTGAATGCGGCAAGAAAGCAGAGCTGTATCTGATCGAAGGAGCAGATCATGGCGGCCCGGAGTTCTGGGCGGAGAAAGTTATCGATCTCATCGACAGTTTTCTGAAAAAACAGTGTGGTATGTGATGCCGACGGCAGAATAGGCGATCGTCTGGTATGCGCCGGCGGATGTCAGCTCCCCGCCCATGGCAAGCATTAAACTTCCTAAGGGCTGATTAGTGTTGGAGCTAATGCATTCCAGGAATGCGGCAACCGGACATAAGACTGAAACCCAAAACGCGAAGGATGCCACATGTACAACTGATGGCTATACCGGCGATCAGGCTTGTGACATGTGCGGCGAGATTGTTGAAACGGGGACAGTGATTCCGGCAACGGGGCGTTTGTGTAGGAACATAGCGAAGAATGAAAGCGGCTTCTGGGAGAAGAAATAGATGTCGGAATGGATTATTTCGGGGAATCCTGCCAAGTATAACGTGATGGGAGCTTTTCATAAACTAAAGATAGAGGAGTTCGATGGGCCGGAATACGCCGGGGATGAATTTACAAAAAATGGATTCGAGTCTCTGCAGAGGGCTGTTCGTATTCCTGAGAGCGTAAAGGAATATCTAAGCGGCATCAAAACAACAGATGCCCAGGCTGGCGAGAGTGTTTATTTCCCAAGCCGTTCTGATTATGATCCTGAAATCTCGAAGTCGGAATGGTCTGAGCTGCTGAGAGACTCGGAAGTAACATCGGCTGAGAATCTTCGGATGTTTCAGATGATGCTGCAGCTTGGTGGTGAGTCAACATGTGCAAATCTTGCAGAGACGTTTGGAGGATCAGCAAGTTCCTATAATGCTCTGGGCAGAGCGTTCGGAGAGCGGGTATACAAGAAAACAGGTTGTCCACTGTGGTCGACGGAAGATGGAGAAACGCTATACACCATTCCTTTTGTTGGTAAGGACGTGACGGAGCGTGGAAAGCATCGGTATTTGTGGAAATTAAGAACAGAACTCAAGGAGGCTCTGGAGGAGATGGATTTAAAGAAGATTGATAGTAAGGATCAAAAGACAGCATCGTTTGATCATAACCTGATCCTTTATGGCCCTCCTGGAACGGGAAAGACGTATAACTCTGCGATCTATGCTGTAGCGATCTGTGACTCATTGGAACTCGATGTTGTTAAGAAAATGCCTTACCAGGACGTTCTGGATCGATATGACAAATTGAAGAAAGAAGGACGGATTGCATTCGTGACATTTCACCAATCCTACGGATATGAGGAGTTCATAGAGGGAATTAAACCTCGGCTGGATGACACCGACTCAATTGGATACAGCGTTGAAGACGGCGTGTTTAAGAAGTTCTGCAATAAGGCAGGTGGGGTTAAGATCCTGGGAACCATTCGTGCAGCGGGAAAAGTATGGAGTGTAAGAAACCGAGCGAAAGATGACGATGTGGTCTTTGATCTGAATGCATATCAGTATGGTGAGGGCGCTATTGTTGTTGAAAGTCTTACTGACAAAGAACGCCAGTGCGACAGGTTAGCCAATATGGAACGCGGCGACCTGGTAGTGTTGGGAAGGACCAGTATTGTTGAAGCAATCGGCGTAATTACGGATGATGCACCCGTGCAGATAGAAAAAAAACCTTTTCACTGGAAGAGATCTGTGAATTGGATTGAAAAGGACCTATCTGTAAGGCTTTCGGATCTTGGAGCCACCACCGTTTTCTCTAATTTTGCAATAGCTAAGTCCAAGGTGACGGCAAATGCGCTGCTGGCTTATTTAAACAGAGAGAGTGAGAAACCATATGTATTCATCATCGATGAGATTAACCGTGGCAACATATCAAAAATCTTTGGCGAGTTGATCACACTAATTGAGGATACAAAACGTGCTGGCGCACCGGAAGCAATGGATGCCACTTTGCCGTATTCCGGCGAGAGTTTCTCTGTTCCGGATAACGTTTACATTCTGGGAACGATGAATACAGCTGATCGGTCCATTGCACTTATGGATACCGCCCTTCGGAGACGCTTCCGGTTCGCAGAGATGATGCCGGACTCAAAAGTGCTGGATAGTCTTGGCGTTGGGACGATTGCCGTTGGCGATGAGGAATTGAACGTTGCCAAGATGCTGGGTATCATCAATCAGCGTATTGAGTACCTGTTTGATCGCGAGCATACGATCGGGCATGCCTTCTTTACAAAACTTGCAAAGGATCCTTCCCTTGGTACCCTTGCAGAGATTTTCTCAAAGAATGTGATTCCTCTTTTGCAGGAATACTTCTACGAGGATTATGAGAAGATACAGCTTGTGTTAGGAGATAACGCGAAACCTGATGAATTTAAATTTGTTCTGGATCGCTCCATCAAGGTTCAGGATATCTTCAATGGAAATCCGGATATTGACCTTCCGGAGAAGAGCTATGTGATTCAGAAGGATGCCTTCGCAAAACTTCAGAGCTATAAGCTGATCGGCAAGGATTTGTAAGATGGACAAGTTACTGGAGGTAAGGGAGTTCGATAAGATTTCCTGCAACCCGGATTTCAAAACTGAATATGCCTACCTCCCTGAGCCGGTATTCAAGGAATTAGAGAAATTCATTCACGCCTATATCGGTAATGAAGACCATGCGGATGCTCTGGAATTTCTTTCCATCGGTTACCGAAGGAATGTAGGCAACATCATTTCTGTGAGCAATTACGTTGGACTGATCCAGATGAAGGGCGGATACCAGGTTCAGGTGCTTCCTAAGATAGATTTTGGAGATGGTGTCGATAAGACGAAGGAAGTATTCCTTCGAATGCTTCGCAGCATGAAGGATTTCCCGTGCAAGGTGTTCAATGATGCGAGTCTCAAGATGGATCGGATGCCGCTCTATGAGATTTTCATCAACATGTATTTGCAGGAAGCACGGATGCTGGTAAAGCATGGACTAAAGTCGGCATACATCGATCGAAAGGATAACCTGAACTTCTACAAGGGAAAGCTGGTAGTTGGCGAGCACATCAAGAGAAACCTGGCTCATGGCGAGCGCTTCTTTGTTTGCTATGATGAATATCGGTTGGATCGGGCAGAGAATAGGCTGATTAAGGTGACACTTTTAAAACTTCAGAAGCTAAGCGGGAGTTCTGAAAACCAGAAGGCGATCCGGCAGCTCCTGCCAGCATTTGAAACAGTTACGGCGTCGGTAAATTATCGGAAGGACTTTTCGAAGATTTCTATTGATCGGAATACCAAAGACTACGAGATATTGATGCGTTGGTCGAAGGTGTTCCTTTTGAACAAGAGTTTCACAACATTTTCGGGCAGTACGGATGCAAGAGCGTTACTGTTTCCAATGGAGAAGGTCTACGAATCCTATGTTGTGACACAGATGAAAGCTTCGTTTGCAGATTTGAACTGGGAAATATCTGCACAGGATAAAGGCTACTATCTGTTTGATGCTCCGAGGCAGTTTGCGCTTCGGCCAGATATTGTTGTTACAAGAGATGACGGTAGTCGGATCATCTTGGATACGAAGAGGAAGAGCCTAACCGATAACTCTAAAAAGAACTATGGAATATCGCAGGCAGACATGTATCAAATGTATGCATACTCGAAGAAATATGGAACATCAGAGATCTGGTTGCTCTATCCGCTCAATCAGGAAATGCGTGATCACGAGGACATTTCCTTCAAGACGTATGACGGCGTAGATGTGAGAGTATTTTTCATTGACGTGGCACATATAGAAGATAGCCTAAGTGAGCTACGTAAGCAACTCATTCCGCTCCCGGAAACTGAGAAAATACTGAAGACTATGGGGGGAACAGATTAAACTTGCCAGACTCAGACGCAGCCTGTCAGCAGAGCTTGTGGCAGAACGTGCAGGAATCAGCCGAGCTTCCTTGTGGAAGGTTGAAAAGGGGGATCCATCTGTAGCTATGGGAATCTATGCCGCGGTTATGCATGCTCTGAACAAGCTCGATAAAGATCTTCTGCTTGTTGCAAAGGATGATGAACTAGGCAGACAGCTTCAGGATCTGGATTTGATTACGAGAAAACGAGCACCGAGGAGGAACAATTAATGGCATCCAATCAGAAAACTATCTTCGTCTATGATGATTTTAGCTCAGAGAATCCACTTCTGATGGGAATGCTTTATGTAAATGTCATCAAAGGCGGAGAATCTTCGAAAGTGACGAAGGCGGTTCGACTGAAAAATGGCTGAACCAATTGATTAAGCCAGGCTCCTCTCTTGGCGGTGCAAGACCTAAAGCAACGGTAGTAGACGCAAAGGGTCAGTTATGGATTGCAAAATTCCCGACCAGAAATGACGAAAATGATACCGGTGCGTGGGAAAGGCACACGATTTGGCAGGTCTCTGCAGGTTGAATGTTCCGGAGGCTAAACTTGAGAAATTTTCAAATCTTTGGAGTACGTATCTGATAAAGCGATTTGACCGTGTTTTGAATAAGAGGGTGCATTTTGCATCTGTAATGACACTGCTCGGAAAAACAGATGGGGCATCCGCAGAAGACATCTCCACCGCAGCCCGATTCGGAATTTCTGAGACTGACGCAAAAGATTATGCAAAAGATATCCTGGCAATTGTCAGAGAAAACTGGGAGAAAACAGCTTCTGGGTATGAAATCAACCGCAGGCAGATAGAAGAAATGCGACCTGCGTTTAGTGATTGTTATGAATGGGTGCAGGGTAAGAACCGCATCTTTTTTCACATGGAGAGCGGTGCGCAAAAGGCCACACAACGCGGCACATCCTTGCAGCGGCTTAGGGTTACTACTGAAATACTACGTATGGCCAAAATAAGAGGAAAAACCACAGAATACCCGTAAACTAAAGGTTTTGTGAGGCCGTCTGTTGACATTTCGGAATTGCGCTACTACACTTTATTAAGCGAAGAGAGGGCCCGGAATCGGTTTTGGACGTTAGAGAAGGGAACTTCGTTTGAGGTAGGCATTTACTCGTCCGTGGTATTTCTTCGCTCTTTCGTAGATGCATCTATATGAAGATAAACCTGACTGAGTAGGGGCGTCCGGTGAATGGACCGGGAGTTGCCGC